>JAERTK010000190.1 GCA_016844935.1 Desulfobacteraceae bacterium
CAGATATCAGATGACACTCAAAGGGGTAAAGTTGACGAACATATTGAACGCCTTTTTGGCCGCATCAACCGAACAACTTCTTGAAATGGCGGCATAATTTTCTTGTTTTTTGTGACAGAAAACCAGGTGATAAGGTACTAACCAAATCTGCCGATGGAGTATCAGTAAATGTGAAATTCGTCCCGCCACCTGGGACCATGGGTGGCGGTGGTACAGTTGATGAATATGTCAAAGCATTGAAAGAACGTATTCCCGACATTGAGGTTTCAAAAATTAAGTAGATTGATCAAGGTGGGGGCTTCCCCGCCTTATCCGCCGTATGAGGAGGATGAAACCAATGAATTTCAATGTTATCGTTTTGCTATTATTTATCCTTTGTATTTCTTTCAACTGTGCGGGTTCAAACGGGACCGTGGAAACAGAATCTCCCGCAGTAAGCCAAAGCACACCGGGATCACAGAAAGCTTCCGAAGAATCCGCGAATATTAAGACACCTATCCCGCCCGATTGTCCATTAGCAAAAATTAAAGAAGGTATGGGCCAGGGGCAAGTTCTGGACATTCTTGGTCCCTGGAAAGACCTAGAAGCTTACTCTACAGGGAAGCAATGGATTCCTTTTTACTTTGGTTCTGATGTGTACCGCACTGTCGTCTATTATAAGGGTCTGGGTCAAATCCACTTTAGTGATGGACGAGTAGTGGAAATAATGTATGACCCCGCAGAAGATGGCTATAGATAGGTGTCTCGGTGATCAACTTTAGGATAATGCCATTTGCGTTTCAACAAAAAAGGGGGTTCTGGCATGCTGACAAATAGACTTCTGTTTTATGTGGTGGCACTGGTGGTTATTGGATGTGTGATCTTATTTGGCAATAATTCAGCAATTGCAGGCGCTATCGATCTGCCTAAGACCGGCCAAACGACCTGCTACGATTCAGAAGGGGATGTGATTTCCTGTGAGGGAACTGGCCAGGACGGTGACATTCGGGCTGGTTTTCCCTGGCCTACGCCCCGGTTTACCGACAATGGGGACGGCACTGTCACTGATAACCTGACAGGCCTAATGTGGTTAAAGGATGCCGATTGTTTTGGAAGTAGGGATTGGGATAGTGCATTAAGAAGGGTCAAGGATTTCAACTCCAACCCTGGGGATTATGCCTGCTGGGAATATAATGGTAAATATAATGATTGGGTTTTACCCAACGTAAATGAATTAGACAGCCTAAATAATTCGGAAGAAAGCTATTCGGGTACCTGGCTGGAAGATCAGGGGTTCATGAATGTTCAGCAGTCCCACGACAGCTACTGGTCATCTACTACAGATGTCAGCTCTGCAAACTACTGGCCCTCCGTGCCCGCCCGGTACGCGTGGGCCGTGGATATTCGTGGCAGCATCTTGAAAAGAGAAAGGAAGGACAACCATTATTATCACATATGGCCAATTCGTACCGGTCAAACTGGATCAACCAAAATCCCTAAGACCGGTCAGACCACCAGCTATGCAGATGGCGACGACGGTGATTTGCAAAGAGGTGCAGAATGGCCAGTTCCAAGGTTCACCGACGATGGAGACGGTACGGTCACTGATAACCTGACAGGTTTGATGTGGCTTAAGGGTGCATGCTTTCAAAATAAAACATGGCAAGAAGCCCTGGATGCTATTGCAGATTTCAACGATAACCCGGAGAGTTTAAGCTGGTGCGGAGGGTATACAGGCACCTACAATGACTGGAGACTGCCAAACAAAAACGAGCTTCATAGTCTCACCGACTTTTCCCAACATTGGCCTGCCCTACCTTCGGAGCATCCCTTCCTGCATGTTGATACCGATAAATGTTGGACTTCAACTACCAGCGCAATCCTCGAGGAGTGCAAGTGGTATGTGTCTATGCAATATGGCAATGCGAGCTACTGCGGTAACCCAAGTGTCGCATGGCCAGTACGTACTGGGCAAAAGGGGGAAACTGAAATCCCAGCGGAGCCGGTTCTGACTGTATCAACATCCGAAACCTCTGTTACGGTTTCATGGACTTCAGTGGCGATTGCGATCGGATATACGCTCTTTTACGCACCGTATCCCTATACCGGTCCTGATTCAATCGGAAGCGTTGATATGGGAAACCAAACTGTTGCTTCATTTGATCTTTGGAGAGGTGCTGCTTATTACGTGGCTGTCCAAGCTTATAATGGTGTTGGCAACAGTAGTTTTTCCAATATCGAGTATTTCGCTATCGGATCAAGTATTTCGGTTATTCCCACGACCCTCGGCATTACGGTTGGCGAAACCGGCGCCTGCACTATTAGCAACGGGACGAGTCCATATAACGCCAGATCGAATAATACCTCTGTTGCCACGGTTTCTGTGAGCGGCGGTACGGCTTCTGTGACCGGTGTGTCAGTGGGTTTTACAACCATAACAGTTCATGACAGTACCGATGATCTGGCATCAGTCTCTGTAACGGTTACCAAGGGAACACCCGCTAGCTATACCAACAGCCTGGGCCAAACCTTTGTGCTTCTCCCAGCAGGCACGTTCATCATGGGGAGCCCTTCTGACGAGCCGGGCAGGTGGGGCGATGAGACCCAACACCAGGTGACGCTTACCCAGCCTTTTTACATGCAAACAACCGAGGTGACCCAAGCCCAGTGGGAGGCAGTAATGGGGAGCAATCCGTCGAATAACGACGGGTGCCCGACCTGTCCAGTGGAGTGGGTTCATTGGAGGGACGTGCAGGATTTTATCACGAAGATGAATACCCAGGGAGAGGGGACATACAGCCTGCCAACGGAAGCCCAATGGGAGTATGCAGCACGGGCGGGGAGCATAACGGCCTTTGCTAATGGGAAAATCACTGAAACTGGGTGCGGTAATGATCCCAATTTAAATGCCATGGGATGGTATTGCTACAATGCGGATGGTAGAACCCATTCTGTTGCACAAAAATTGCCCAACGCATGGGGGCTCTACGATATGTACGGAAATGTTTACGAGTGGTGTCAGGATTGGTGGGGTTACTACTCGTCAGGTGCGGTAACCGATCCTACAGGGCCTTCCTCGGGCTTGTCCAAAATAAATCGGGGAGGCGCTCGTGGCTGGGGCGCAAAGTACTGCCGGTCAGCGAGTCGTTATAAATGCGACAATCCAGGCACTAGGAGTCCCACCATCGGCTTTCGTCTGTTGAGGCTGCCTTAGGGTTTACTGGGGTCGGGCCACGCTAACTATTTTTATTTATGAACCTTCTAAAAAATACCGCTATTTAGCCCCTATATTTCACTTTTTTGGGATAAAATGAGCATTATTCACAGGAATCAATGGCGAGAGCAAAAAGACACGCACCGTATCAGGAGATGCTCATCAACTTCGAGAGGCTTCTATTGTTTATGGGGTGCATTTTAGGGGCAAAAAGAGCGATATAGGACCTGAAAACACCTATTTTCGGGACGTTAATCTCCAATAAACGATAAGTTGACTGACAAGCCCAGGATGACGGTGTTTTTATGTTCGAGAGTCACACAAATTGTGTCTTTTTCGTTCACAGCTTATTCTAATTGAGGAGGGATGCTCCCTACACCCTGTTAGGCTTGGAGGCAATAAACTTAACTGAAAGGAATGGCTATGAAAAAATTGGTAATGTCTTTATTTGTGTTTTCTTTAAGTTTTACATCCATTACTTTTGCTCAAGAGACCATTCAAAAAACCTATTGTATGTCAGCAATTGGCTATAAATCCACCATTGATGATATAAAAATTGAATTGCTGAACAATGCCAAAAGAGATGCTGTCAGTGAATTATTTGGCGAATTGATAAAGTCATTTACTAAAGTTGAACATGGCACATTAACTGAAGATAAAATTAAGGCCGCTTCTGCCGGATTCGTTAGGATCAAAGGGAATCCAACTTACTACCAAGGTAAAAATCTTGGTGAGTTATGTGTTAAAATCGAGGCTTATGCTAAAGATGCGGACTTTGAAAAATTCAAGCCTAAAATATTAACAAAAAAATCTTGTTTAGCGGAAGGTAATGTTAAGACTATTAAAATCAGGACTGAAAAAAAAGCTAAATTAGAGGCATTAGTTGATTACGATAAAACACTCCAAAAATATTCCGAAAAACAAATACTACATCTTCTGCATGAAGTTAAGTTCTTAGAGAGCGGTTTTATTTCCAGCACATCAGTATATTGCGTCAAAGCCAGAGGGTTGATTTATCCCATAGAAATCGCTACATTAACTGAACCATCTGAACTTGTTATCGTTAAAAAAGGACAAAATAAGGGATTTGATAAGTCTGCTAACACAGAGATATTAAAAGACGCACCGATTACACTGCCAAAAATCGGTACAGCATTCCAGGATTTCAAAGATCTTCGGATAGAAGTAGTGTCATTACAGGTAACGAAACACAATAACATTGTTGTATTTTTGAGGTACACAAACAAGACTCAAAAAAAATTGAATGTTAATTTAATACACAGCAACCACGTTTCCAAGGGCCTTTTTCGCAAATATCCTACATATCTAACTGATAATAAGGGCAATGAATACAGATTAGAGGGAATGAGTGGAATAGGAGGTATATGGGTTGATGGGAGGTATGAGGGGGGTCGTCCAATTGCTATTACTCCGGAAATTTCAGCTACTGCATCACTTAAATTCCAAGGAAAAAGTAGTTGGCAAATTGGTTCTCTTTTTCACTTAACAACCGAACAAGGAATCTTAGATACAGATGACTCAGGAAATCTAATAAACCGAAAGAATAGGCATATTGTTAAATCAACATTCAACATCTCCATACGAAACATTAAACCAGTAAAATGAGGGACAATTTGGGCCAAGACACTCTAACCACCCAAAACTATGGTCCTGATCATCGTTTCGACCAGGAATATATGGTATATGCGGCGTTTTTGTTTGTCCTATCAGAAATGCCCAAAACTGCAACCGCTGGTTGCAGAAATTGGATGGTCCCACAATCTGATCATTCTGGATCAATGTAAAGACGACTTGCAGTGGGAATTCTACATCCGCATGACTGGCAAATTCGGATGAACCATGGATGCCTTAGATGTTTGCATTCAGGGTCAGGCTTATGAAAAGACCCCATCGTTCGCCGGCTCTCTGCCTCGCTCAAGGGCAAACTCCCCAACCTGCCCGGATCGAACGGTTGCTGGAAACGGTTGAATTGTCCAAAAAGACCGGTCGCTGGAACATAATCCTGCACCCGATATGCGTTTCATCCAACCCAAATTACCGGCGGTTATTCGAGAAATCACGGCGGAAGGGAATTAAGAAATGATAGGCATCGAGAGGGGATCTCACCCTATGGCAAGAGTCGGAAAAAGCCGTGTACAGTTGTTGAAGATGTTCATCTTCATTTTTGTGATGGGTATTATCGGGGCCTGTTCGCCGTTACGCGACAGTGACTTGGCCGCTATTAAAACCCACAAAAAATATCCCTTGAAAATCGCGGTAATTACAACTGATATTAAAAACTATAAGTTCACACCTGACAAAAAAAAGGGCGGTTACCACGTAGACATATTTACTTCAAATAAGCAAAAGTCCTACCATAGTTACTATGGTAAGTTTGAACCCGCATGTAAAGAATTGTTCCCCTTATTATTTGATCAAGTTGACTTTTTCGACGATTATATTCCAGAAAATGAAACCTATGACATGATTGTTAAATTGTGGTCTCCCAGCGTCTCGGATTTTTCAAAAAATAGTCGTAAGGCTGTTAAGCTAAAACTGAGCATGCGTGTGGATTTCATGGGCAGAGATAACCAGCATATCTTTGATACAACTATTCATAGCACTGGGATACACGAATTGAGTGAAACAAAAGCTAAGCGGCTGAGAATTGACAGAACAGCTACAAAGGACTCTGTCAGAAAAGATCGGAATTACTTATACGCCATGTCCTATGCTGTCAGAGGCCTCTTTAAGCAATTAGGGGAGGACCTCGCACGGCACCCGAACCCCTTGGATAAATATGTTGTTTACATGGCTGGGATCAAAAAAGGAGAACTTGAAAAAAAGACCATGCCCGCAAGTCTTATCGCGACAGTGCGCTATTCCGACAAGGCTTCCCTTCTCCCCAACAATACTCTGGACGCAGGCGAAGCGTCTGCCATCCTCGTGAGCGTCGCCAACAAAGGGAAAGGCGCTGCCTTTGACGTAAAACTTGACACGGAATCCAATTACAAACATATCGGTTTTCCCAAGACCCTTTCTTTGGGCGATATCCAGCCCGGGGAGTCCAAAGATGTGGAGATCAGGGTAAAAGCCGGTCTCGATCTCGCTGACGGCACCGTGCCTTTCAGGATAGTCTGCAAGGAAAAGCGTGGTTATGATTCCGGGAAATATGTTCTTAACGTTCCGGCTGCCGCCATGGAAAAACCTGATATCGGCATCGTACGACACAAAATCAATGACGGCAACACCGGATTTGCAAAGGGAAACGGCAACGGTATCCCGGAAAACGGAGAAACCGTCGAATTGATCCCTTTTGTCAGGAATATGGGCGTTGGCGATGCCATGCGGGTGAAGCTCTCTGTCGAATCGATCAACAGTGGGATTGACGTGACCCAGGGAGCAGTCACTATCCCCCGGATCCAACCGGGAAAAACCGCTACCGGCAACCTGGCATTCTTCATCCCCCGAACTTACAAAGGCGGCGATATAAAGTTGGTTTTGCAGGCATCTGATGTGCGAGGGGCTGCCGAAACAAGAAAACCTTTGACCATCAGTATGGAGAGCCATAGGCCGTCGCTGGCGTACGACTACAGGATAATCGACAGGAACGGGAACGGCGTCATAGAGAACGGCGAGGAAGGGGCAATCGAGATCATTCCCGCCAACAAGGGAAAGATGGACGCAATGGATGTCAGGGTTGACCTTGCATGTGCAGATATCTCCTTTTCAAAGTCACGCGTTGACATAGGCCGCATTTCGGCCAATACCCGGTATGTTCCCCTGCGTTTCCCCTTCAAGGCGCCCCGCACCCTTGAAAAAGCTTCAGTGGATGTGCAAGTCATATTTGGCCAGAAGGACTTTGCAGATCTGACAGACCGCATAACCATACCGATTATGCTTGTTGTGCCGGATTTTCGGATTACCCATCAGATCCTCGATCCCAATAATAATGGCATCATCGAACAGGGAGAAACAGTGGACGTTATCGTCAGGGTTCAAAACAGAGGGAACCTTGACGCTGATGATGTCGTCCTCACCCTGAATGCCAATAATCCGGACATTCTTATAACGGGCAAAAAGGAGGCGAGGGTCGGCAATCTCGCTGCAGGCCGCCAAAGCAGCGCCAAGACCTTTACTATCCATGTGCAGCGAAGGGCGAAGGTGGGGGAGCTGCCGCTTCATTTTACCATTATCCAAAAGGATTTTTCAAAAAAGGAGATTTCCCTTGCCCTCAATATCGCGGAGGAAAGACCTGAGGTGATACAAGTGGCAGGACAGAAAAGGACTCGCAAGATCCTCTCTGCACAGGCCTCTGTTTCAAATACCCCGCCTTTAATAGCAATAGCCGCCCCCAGGGACGGAAAAAGGGTCGCATCCGAATCCCAGTTGCTCTCCGGCACGGTCAGGGATGACAAAGGCGTGGCGAGTATAGAGATTACTTTAAACGGCAGGCGTTTTGACTTTGCAAGGGGCATAGCAGTTGTCCAAAAACCGGTTAATGGGCGGAACGAGCAACGTTTCAGGACTGAGATCCCCCTTGAACTGGGAAAAAACGTGATTACAGTGACCGCCTTTGATATCGAGAATCTCCCCAGCTCAGAGTCTGTTACGGTGTTCAGGGATTCAGCGCGGGGTGAAATATGGGCGGCTGTTATCGGTCTTAATGAATATCGGAACGCTGGTATCCCCTCTTTAAGTTATGCAAAAAACGATGCCCGAGCATTTGCTCGTTATTTACGGGAAAATATGAGGCTGGACAGGGATCATCTGTTTGAACTCTATGATTCCGAAGCGACGGTGAAAAACATGAAGTCGGTGCTGGGAACCAAATTGCGCCGGATGGCAAACAAACCTGAAGACACCGTTTATATCTTTTTTGCAGGGCATGGCGCTCCTGAAAAAGACCCCGGGAGTCAGGATGGAGACGGGATCGCCAAATACATCCTGGCGCATGATTCTGATCCTGGAGATCTTTACTCAACCGCAATGCCCATGGATGAAGTTGCTCGAATATTGAGAAGGATCAGAGCCGAACGAATTATTTTCATTGCTGACAGCTGTTACAGCGGCGGCGCGGGCGGCAGGACCATACTGGCGCCGGGCAGACGCGCAAACCTTTCGGATGCCTTTTTCGATCGGATTGTTCAATCGGGAAAAGGAAGGATCATTCTGAGTTCCAGTAATGCAAACGAGGTCAGCCAAGAATCCGATAAGCTCAAACATGGTTTTTTCACCTATTATCTTCTGAAAGGCCTCAAAGGCGACGCTGATCTAGACAGGGATAGGCTCATTGATATAGATGAAATATATCGTTATTTAAACAAATGGGTGCCGGAGCAAACAAAAGGCGCCCAACATCCTGTCAAAAAAGGTCAGGCTGAGGGGCTCGTGATTGTTGGCCGTACGAACTGACAGGTCTGTCCACTTCGGAACACTGAATTCGACCCGACCCGTAACAGTAAATTCTAGATTAAATTCCGGGGGACACAATACAAAATTATTGGGACACAACATAAGGGATAAAATTATAAATGGCTACTCATCCTACAGATGAAATCCGTTTTCATCGGCAATCTCCCAACCCCGTTTTACTGAAATACTCACCGCAGGTTGGGTCAATCCCAAAGATCTTCTTTCGCTCTGTCCCCCTGATAAAAATGTTGTGAAGAGCGCCGGGTCCGTCGATACGGGCTTGTGTTGGCATACGGTCGCAATATGAAAAGAAACAGGAATTGTCAATTCTATAATTTTATGGATGTCCCACCATTCCCCAACTTGTTTGGTTGGCGCAATCGTTCGAACAGCCACATGTTGACTAAGGTTTCCGGCAAAATCCCACGTGTGCGGGCCTGCGCTTCAACCTTAAAATAAATTTCAGGGTCAATCGTTACTCGTCGGCGGCGCTGGGCCCTGACATCGAACTGAACCTCATGAGTTTGCTCCCAGTGGTCGGCAAGGCTGCGACTGTCCCAGAAATTTCCGACCTCTTCCAGGGTGCTCGCTTCTGAAATGGTGGTAGGCCCTGCTTTTTTATCTTTTTTCATAACGATTACGCTCCTTTTTGTCCATATCCCGCGCACTCACTACGAGTGCGGCGTTACCGTTTTTAAGGATAAAAAATACTATCAGATAACGCCCTGCATCTGTTTGAGCATAAGCAGAATATACGTCTTCTCCTTTCTTGTACCCTGATTCAACAAAGCGAAAATGCGGCACATTGAAGAATATCTCTTCGACTTCGTCTTGCGTAACATGGTGTTTGACATATATCTTCTCAATAAAATCGGGGAGCCAGATAAAATCATCAATGTGCATAGTGGGCTTCCGTTTTCAAGATTTGTTTCACAATAGCTTCAAAAAAACGATGACAATAAATATAGCATAGGGTTCGGCACGAAACAATAACCGTTTTTGAATTATCCAAACCCCGTTAAGTGAGTAAGTAATAGGGGACAGGCGTAACAGATATGACAGAACAGTAGAAGGAAACAATCAACCCTGAATAAACGGAGGGATCGTACTCCGACACAACGGCTTCAACCCCAATGGTTGATAAGGGAGCGGTTTTTACGCTAATCCGCGATGAACCAAAAATCCTTGCACTCAAAACAATTCGAGTATTATGAAAGGATTTGCAGGATGATCAGGAAGTTTTTTCACCAGAGAGGATATCCGCCGCAGTCCAATTCTCAATCAACAGCCCCGGCACTCGTTCAAATTCATGGGTATTATTTGTTACAAGTACTAGCCCCGATGCCCTGGCGTGACCGGCAATCAGCATATCGTAAGGTCCTATGGGCTGGCCGATAGTGTACAGCGCAGCCCGTATCTGTCCGAAATGGTATGCTGCTTTAATGTCGAGGGGCAGCACTTCAAGTCTTGCAACCAGTGCCTCAATGTCTGCCAGGTTCCGTTCCACCTGTTGTGAATGTTCCGCGCCAAACACCAGTTCACCCAGAGTTACCGAAGAAATGCACATTTCGCCTTCATGTTTCTGGAAGCGTCTTTTAACCTGCTGTGGGCGGTTTTTCATGGTATAAATGACAATATTGGTGTCCAGCAGATACTTCAACATTACAAGGCCTCCCGGAACTGATCTTCCGGCTGCTCCCGCGCTGTCATGAAATCACTGGAAACACCCGGGCCATCAAACCAGTCATCCCAGGATTGACCCGCCGGCGTAATAATTCGCTTGCTGCCGATTGCCGTAATTTCAACCTCTTTGACTGATTCCGGAAAGGCAATCTGCTTGGGAAGGCGAACCGCCTGACTTCGATTGCTTTTGAAAAGTTTGGTTTGGACAGAAGACATCACGATACCTCCATAAGATATTCGTCTGTTTTATGATGCATGCCGCCGAAATTCAAACGTCAGAATAACTATTTATCAATACCTCAGATTATAGGTACCGACAAGGGATATGTCAATAGTATATCCCTTTGGTTATGACCCACTTTATTTTTTGGATTTTTTTTTTAAACTTCAGGCATTCCGCTTCCTGTTTCACCGTTGTTGGAAAAGCTTGAATCTTGTTTCCATATTTTCTATGGTAGCAGAAAATATTCTGTAGGGAGTCCACATGCACAGCAACCTAAAAAAAATGGCCGAGGTGGTTCAAAACGCACCGTCGGTTCTGAAAGACATCAAAGCCGAAACTTCCAAACAAATGATCGGATATTTTCATCCGGTGTTTCCCGCAGAAATCCTGTATGCGGCAGGGCTCCATCCGGTTCAACTGTATCCGGGCCTACAGGAACCCATCACCCTGGCGGATGACCATCTGCAATTGTACCTGTGTGCCTATCTGAGGGCGGAGTGGGATCAGATATTGAAAGGGAAGCATGCGTATCTTGATGGCGCCATTATCCCTCGAAGTTGCGAGGCGGTCACCTTTCTGTATCAGACATGGAAACGTCACAACCCTTTTGATTTCATTGATTATCTGAATATCCCCTGGAAAAAAAGCGACAACACAATCCGCTTTTTCACAAAAGAGCTGCAACGGGTCAAAAACAACCTGGAATCGTTCATTCATGGAAAAATTTCATCGAATGCCCTGGCAGACGCCATCGTGCTCCATAACAAGAACAGATCGCTGTTAAAAACCGCCTGCGAGTTTAGGAACACACACAATCCACCCTTTTCAACCCATGACATCTTTAATATGGTCATGAGCGGATTTGTGTTGGACAAGAAAGAACACACGCACATGATGACCGAACTGCTGGGACAGGTTAAAGAAACAGCCGTTGACTCCGTTTCCGAACACCGGCCTGAACACCGGCCTGTGAGGCTGCTCTTGTCAGGGGGCTGCGTCCTTGACACCCGGCTTCTGGATATCATCGAAACAGCGGGGGCGGCGGTTGTTGCAGATGATTTCAGCAACGGTGCCAGATCTTTCCAACCCATTGTGGCGGAAGGAGAGGACGCGCTGGAATCCCTCGCCACAGCCTACGCCACCATACCCTGTGGATTTAACACCGCCATCGGGGATCGTTTTTCATTTTTGACGGACGTCATCTCACAACAGGCAGTTGATGGTGTCCTCTTTGCCATCAACCGGAACTGTGAAACTGAAAAATTCGATTATCCCATACTGGATCAGAAAATCAGGGAACGCTTCAAAATACCCACAATGCTCCTTGAGACCGATTACCTTTGCGCCGTGGGACCTTTGCAAACACGGGTGGAGGCGTTTATTGAAATGATTGGGGGTAAGGAAAGCTGATGGAAACCAAAAAGCGGGAACGCCCGGCCTTCAACAGGGATATCGCCGCCGCCATGAAGAAACATTACAGCCATACGCAAACTCGAACCCCCCTGGCCCATACGCTCATGAGTTCGAACCCCCTCATCGAAGTGGCTTACGCCGCCGGTATTCAACCCTCCTTTCCGGAAAACTATGCCTGCGTCTGCGCGGCCAGACACGCATCCCCCGCGTACTGCGAAACAGCCGAAGCCCATCACTATACCCAGGATCTGTGCTCCTACTGCCGAAACAACCTGGGTTATACCCACTTGGATGATGGAGAACCGGTCAACGGGGGCATCGGTGATCCGGATCTGCTCCTGATGACCAGCAGCGCCTGTTCCCACTATTTCAAATGGTGGGATACCCTGCACGAAATTCACCAGAAACCGATGGTGTTTGTAAACACCCCGCGGGTCATGGACCCTCAAAACAGACCGGATTTTTATATTGATTTCGCCCGGGAAGAAATCAAGGCCGCAATCAGGGAAATCGAAACCATCTTGGACATCTCAATATCCCGGGATAAACTGGCCCGGGCCGTGTACCAGAGCGACAGAACCGTTTCGTACTGGCAGAAAATTCTTGAGCTTCAAAAATCTGTCCCGGCACCCCTGGGACTATCGGATTTAAGTAACGCCCTGTTTGTTTTGATTGTTCTGGCCGGCACGGAGGAAGGGGCGGACCTCATGGAGAAGATTTATCAGGAAACCTCCGTCCGCGCCGCGGCGGGCGAAGGGGTCCTTGACCGAAACGAGGAAAAACACCGCCTCCTTTGGATGAATATCCCCTTCTGGTACAATCTCAAAATCCTCGGATACTTTGAAGACCGGGGATGTGCCTTTCCCATGAGCGATTACTGTCAATACATCTGGGGCGTCACCCGGATGGACAGCGAAAATCCCATTGAGGGGCTTGCGCGAAAGGCCCTTGAAGGGGAGCTCAACACCAGTCTGGATGCCCATATTGACATGCTGATCCGGGACATTCAGGCCTATGGCATCAACGGCGTTGTGGCCCACTCCAACAGAAGCTGCCGGGTGCTGTCCGTGGGGCTGCTGGATGCGGCCAGTATCATTAGGGAAGAACTGGGCATCCCGGTGCTGATACTTGACGGAGACCATGCGGACGAACGGGTCTACTCAGAAGCCGAAACCATGACGCGAATTGATACTTTTCTGGAAATGCTCGGAGGATGAACGAATGCTCAGCAACTGGCCCCCTGAATATGACGCGAAATACATTCCGGCACACGATTCTCCATACTGGAACCGGGAACTTGAAACCATGGATCCCCTCGAACGGGAAGAAACGATTATTCTGCCCAAGTTGCAGGCCCAGTTGAAATACGCTTATGAATACTCGCCCTTTTATCGCAACAAATGGGATGAGGCGGGGGTCGCACCCGGAGATATTCAATCCCTGGCCGATTTTGAGAAAATTCCCTTTGTTACCAAAAACGAAATTCGTGAGGATCAACTGAAACACCCGCCTTTCGGCAGCAACCTGTGCATTTCACCGAATGAAATTTTTTCGGTCCACGGCACTTCCGGCACAACGGGAAAACCCACGGCGTTCGGCATCAGCAGGGGGGACATGGATCGGATTGGCGAAGCCCACGCACGAATCATGTGGGGTTTTGGCATACGACCCGATGACACCGTATTTATCGGATCATTTTTCAGCTTGTATCTGGGCAGCTGGGGAGCACTTGCCGGCGTTCGCAGGCTCGGTTCGGCGGCGTTTCCCTTTGGAGCGGGCGTTCCGGGGCAAACGGAAAGAGCCATTGAATGGCTTCAGGAGATCAAGCCCACCGTCTTTTACGGCACCCCTTCATACAGTCTCTATCTGGCTGAAAAAGCCCGTGGACTGGGAGTTGATCCGGAAAAGGATTTTAATTTTCGTATCCTCGTTTTCTCGGGAGAACCCGGCGCCGGCGTACCCGCCACCAAAAAACGGATTGAAGAGACATACGGCGGCATCTGCATTGACACCGGCTCCACCGCGGAAATGACCCCATGGATGACCGACGGCGAATGTGAACACCGCAAAGGCATGCATCTGTGGCAGGATATTGTTTATGCAGAGCTGGTGGATTCCGAGAACGAAAAGCGTGTTCCCTACGGTGAGGAGGGGGTGACTGTATACACCCACCTGGAACGGACTAGCCAGCCCATGATACGGTTCTGGGCAGGGGACATCTCCATGTGGACCCTTGAACCCTGCCCCTGCGGCCGGACCTATCCGCGTCTGCCGAGAGGGGTTTACGGGCGCGCGGATGACATGTTTGTGGTGCGGGGGGAAAACGTATACCCCAGCGCCATCGAAAACGCCATCCGGAGCATCGACGGTTTCGGCGACGAATTCCGAATTGTGATCACCCGGGAAAAAACCATGGACGAACTGATCGTCCAGGCGGAACCGGTTCCCGGTACGGATAATGCGTCAATTTTGAGACTGGCGGGGATGCTCGAAAGTGCCCTAAAAACAAAGGGACTGCGCACCCTGGTCCAGATGCAGCCCCCGGGGACCCTGCTAAGAACGGAATTCAAAGCCAACAGAATCATTGATCAGAGAGATCTTTATGATGAGATGACGAAAAAATGAAATCCGTTCAAAAAAAATTGCTGGACTGGTATGAAAAACACCACCGTTCCCTCCCCTGGCGAAGATCGTCGGACCCCTATCGTATCTGGGTGAGCGAAGTGATGTTGCAGCAAACCCAGGTCAAAACGGTCATCCCCTATTACAACAGGTTCCTGTCCGCTTTTCCAGAGGCCGAAATACTGGCCGAAGCCGACCTGCAGGAGGTGCTGAAACTCTGGGAAGGCCTCGGCTATTATGCCCGTGCCCGCAACCTCCATCGGGCGGCCCAGGTGCTCATGAAACATCATGGCGGAATTGTTCCACAGGATCTCTCATCCCTGAAAGCCCTTCCCGGCATTGGTGATTACATCGCCGCAGCAGTGTCAAGCATTGCCTTTGGAAAACCCCATGCGGTCGTTGACGGCAATGTAAAACGGGTGTTGGCAAGATTTCACAAAACGGACCTGCCCACTAATGATCCCGCAGCCGGAAAAGTGTTCAAAGCGGCCGCCGATGCTTTTCTGGAAAAATCAAAGCCCGGCACATTTAATCAGGCCATCATGGAATTGGGCGCCCTGGTCTGCACCCCAAGGAATCCGGATTGTCATCTCTGTCCCATGGCCTCGAAATGTCGCGCATTCCAGGAAAAGGTGGTGGATAAATACCCCCAACGCATCAAGAAAGCCGGGATCCCGGAATATCGCATCGCCGTGGGCGTCATCTGGAAAGATTCCAGGGTTCTCATTACCCAGCGAAAACCGGAAGGACTGTTGGGTGGATTGTGGGAATTCCCCGGAGGCAAATTACAAAACGGTGAGACCCCGTCCGCTGCCTGCATTCGGGAAATCGCGGAAGAAGTCAGCCTGGTGGTGGAAACCGAAGACCGGATTGCCCGCATTCGACACGCCTACACCCATTTCAAGATTGTGATGGATGTATTTCGGTGCATCTACCTTAACGGCAGGATAAAATTACGGGGGCCCGTGGATTACCGGTGGATTCGGCTGCCTGAAATTGACCGGTTCCCTTTTCCGGGGGCCAACCGAAAATTTATACCCCTGATCAAACCTCAATGAAAGGGACCCTGACCTCACCATGCCGCAATGGTTCCACCAAATGGAGATCCGATCGCAACTGGAAAGCCTTCCCAGGGCGCGCCGGTTTGTTCGCGAGTTCTGCCAGAAGGACCCCCGCCGGCGGCTTGCCGGGGAAGGCCTCTGGCAATTGGAACTGGCTGTTCACGAAGCGGCCACGAATATCATTCGACATGCCTACGAAAACCAGACGGACCAACGGATTCTTATGGAAATTGAAGCCATTGAAGACCGGATTACGGTACAACTCAACCACTGGGGAAAACCTTTTATTCAACGGGAATCTCCCCGGAAACCCATTGTTGACGGCACATGCAAATGCGGGTTCGGCCTATACCTGATAGAACGATGTGTGGACCGGGTGACTTACCAGTGCAACCCCGATGGAAAAAACATCATTTCGCTGTCAAAGCAACAAAAAATTTCCGTCAGCTATTAAAAATGAGCTATTTTAAGGAGTGGACAACATGAACTTTAAGGTGGAAAAATCGGGCACCGTGGCTATGGTTCTCATGCCGGGGGAAAGCTTTGAAGCAGCCATGGTTGAAGAATTCAACCACAACATGCTCCCCGTCATTGAGGAAAACACACATGTGGTGTTCGATTTATCCAATATCCGTTTTCTGGACAGTATGGGTTGCGGTGCGCTTCTCAACACCCACAGAAAATTAAAGGAAAAGAATGGTAAAATGGGCCTCTGCTGTGCTAAGAAGCAAGTCAGCGCCATCTTCGATTTAATGGGATTTCCGCAGCTTTTCGACGTGTTCAAAACCCGCGAGGAAGCGCTGAACGCCTACGCGTGAACCGCATCTATTTCCCCGTCTCGTCCCACTTAAACACCGTCCTGCCCTCTTCAAGGTAATCGGAAACCGCCATGACCGTGTTCACGTATATTCGGCTGTGGTTATAGTTGTAAATGGCCCTGCGCTGTTTTCTCCGGCTCCGCATGCTCCCGCGCCAGCCATTGCGCATGAGATAATTGCCCATGCTGAAAAGAGCATCATCCAGCACAAAAAGGTCCACAACGCCGTCTCCATTTCCATCCACGCCGTGTCGCAGCGCCTGAGAGGGCATGAACTGCGCGATGCCGATGGCCCCGTAAAAGGATCCGGGGATGCTCAAAGGGTCCCGGTGAGTCTGCTGGGCATAGGTGAGCAGGGCCTTTAATTCGCCATAGGCCCATCGTGCTTTCTGAGCGGTCCGCCGACTGAGCCATCGCCGCTTTCTTTTGGTGAGATGTTCATCCTTAAATGCCCCCGCCACACAACTGAAATCATCACAGAGGGCCATACTGGCCAGGGTCAGAAAGGCACTTTTATCACCCAGGTAGGTGCCAAGCCGGGTTTCCACGGTGAGGATGCCCACGGCGATTTCTCCGGGAACACCATAATTCCGCTCAAAACGCAACAAAAGCCTTCTGTTGGCCGACAGGAATTGTCTCGCTTCCGCCAGGCGTTCCCCGGTCATAATGGTTCGGTACACCAGCGGTCCCGCCTTTGAAGGTGGAATTCGGACATGTCTTGGCGCCCTCTTTCGTTCTTTGAGGGCCATTTGCAGCAACTCCTCAGTAAACCTGCCGTCAACGGGCAGGCCGTTGGCCGCCTGAAACCACCGGATGGCCCGCCTTGTTTTGGGCCCCGCTTTGCCGTCGGCCTTCCCGGGCTTATATCCCAAAACAGCGAGCCGCTGCTGAAGCTTCCGGACGGCCGCGTTGCCAAACTTGGTTTTGTACAGGGTTTTCATTTTTACGGTCATGACGGCGGGATCAAATGAGACTGCCGGGCGATCAAAAAGTGCTTCCAGCCATTGCTTCTTGAACCCGTCTGACGCCAATTTGTCCACCAGCGGATCCCACTGGCCGGCAACTCCCGGACCCGGAAAGAAAATAATCAGGAAAGTATACGGCAGGAGAACAAAACAACGCCACAGACGGTCTCGCAGTGACCCTGCAATGTTCTTGTGAGAATTCGACCCATCGCTATCGGCAATTCCCATAACGGCCGCTCATCGGGAAGGAAAATAGGGTTGGAATGAAGATCTAATCGTTTGTTCCGTCTGATAATGGACACAACATTACCACGCTTTCCCAGCCCTTTCAAGCAGCACTTCACATTAACAACAGCCGCAGCTTGATGCCAACTCCGACTTATAATCCACCCCAGCCAGACGCCACCAATCCTCGCTCAACACCGGCTGACCGGCCGGACCGATTTCCCAGCCGCGAAAATGCTGGCAGGTAAAATGCTGGTCAACGATCTTCCGACCGCCGTTTTCGTCCAGTTCCCCGCGCATCAGCTCCAGTGCCTGGGCCGGCGGATTGACCGGGTCCGGCGCAAAGAGAACGCTCAAGGTCAGTGTCTTGTTGGCCGAACATGGCCGCGTCAGAACATCAACACCCGGGGTATAAACTTTCTCGAAGCCCGGCTCAACACTGAACTGGGCATTCACCGGAGGGTGTTTTTTGTGGAAGGCATGGAGGCACAGCAATTTGTGATAAAGGGTAAAGGACAACTCCCATCCCGGCAGCCCGCCAAGGAGGGTTTCGGCCTTCTCCCCGCCACCCGGCAACCCTATCTGGCGACAGGCATTCAGAGCGGTGATGGTGTAGAGGCCCCATTCCTGATCCGGATCCACGGTCAGGGCCAAAACACCCACGGTGAACAGATCGGCGGGGATGTCAAGGCGGGTCTCAAAGGCCGGCGCACCGCTGGCATCAAACAGGGTGCTTTCCCTGAGTTGCTTCTCCAAAGGGGGGAGATCCTGAAAAAATTCGCTGTCCAAGGCGGGGTAGAACTTCACGGCAAAACTACCGTTGATAAGACCATCACCCACCTGGGACACATGGACCATCTCCAGACAATAGGTACCGGGGGAGGCGGCCAACCACAAATACCAGGTTGGCACCTCCCCCCACACCTGGTGCACGCCCTCAAGCCCCAGTTCCTCGCGAAGCCGTTCCACCCAGGAAGCAGCCACCAGAAGGCCGTCCATATGTCCCTGTAAAAATGTCTCCAAGACGAAGCTAACCTCCCTGTTTGGAAAACAATTCTTTGGCTATTTCGTTTTTATCCCTGCCCTCGGTTTTGATGCCGGCCTGGCGAGCACTATCCATCACCAACTCTTCCTCAGCCAGGGTGAGGGCGTAGCTGGACTCATAAGAATCGAAAAAGGCTTCCTGATCCGCCTTTTGCTGCGCCTCCTCCTGTCCCTCCTGAAAGGCGGCCCAGGTTCGACCGCCTTCCCGCAACAGATCCCGGAAGAAATGGCGCTTGCTTTTGTCAGCCATGTTGACCTCTTTTTAAACTATTTATCCTTCTTCTGCCTTGCAATACGCAGAGGCCAATTATGGAAAAAATCCGACTGGATCAATACCATCGCCAAGAACAGCAGGGTCCAGACCAGGGGCTGGTCGTCGGGTTGTGCCCAGCCCTCCACCTTGCCCAGAAAAAAATTGCTCAACGGTGAATAATAGAACCAGTATATCAAAAGACCGCCTGCCACTCCGATAACCGAACGGATGACCGCTCGCAAAATCAGGGGCAAACCGTTAGGAAAATTATTGAAATAGGTTTTCCAGATAAAGGCGAACAACACGCAGAAGGCTGAAATCTCACCCATGTGGATGTATCGCCAGTCGGGACCGTCGGTGTACTGCCCGCCCTGATAGGGTTCCATCCAGATACCGTTGAACACCACCGTAAAGATTTTCATGAGGATCAGACCCAGGGCCAGGGTCACCAAAAAGGTCACGACCCCCTTCAAAAGGGTGCCCTCACCATCTTTTTCCATGAGCCTGAAAGGTTGGCCTTCCCAGAATAGATCGCAGAAAACCACCCAGAACAGGGTGCAGAGGACCAGACCCAGCCCCCAGAAAGCGCTCCCCGTTTCCGCCCAGACCTCCCACCAGGCTTGTGCACCGACCATTTTCTGGGCCTCGGGAAAGAGAACACAGACATGGGGATGGAACATGATCGCAAAAGTTATGATCGCGAAAAACAAAACCACAAACATCCTGGAAAATCCCACCACCCAGGGCCCGTCGTTTTGCCAGGGCCAACGGCCAAAGCCCAGGTTCCACACCAAGGCCCACCATAAAAATGCGGTGGAGAAATACAGGATGGCAGTGGAGGCCCACTCCCGTGCATTCCACGGTTCAGCGCCCGTGCCGCCACCGGCCACCAGGGCACTGGGACTGAAATAGGCCACGCCCAATCCCCCGATAAAACGCCAAAATATCAGATAGTAAACAACATACATGATGGCCAGTGCGATGACGATGCCCAAAATGCCCTTTGCCATGGCGGCACCACCGGGCAGGGGCTCATCACTATTACCCGGCCACCCCAGGACCTTGCCCAGCAGAACCACCGAGGCCAAAAACATGGCCGCCAGCGAAAATCCGTACATGGGCGTATATAGTTTCATCAAGCCGTCGGCATGCATGAAAACATACCAGAGCAGCCACACGATGCAGAAGACCACGGCCAGATTGATAATACCGTAGAGGTAATTGAATTTGCTGCCGTTTTCCAGCTTCTGGTTCATAAATCATCCCTCCGGGGAAGATGTTGATAGCAAATGGCCAGCCGGGCGGATATGACCGCCCGGCCAGCCGGTTCCGGCGCATGAGCGCCTTAGAATTCCACAGTGTCTCCGTTGGTCAAAAACACGTTGTTGGCTTTCGCCACCGTTGAGAATTTTTTATAGGTCTTATACTTATTGGTACCCTTTACCACCGGCACCCCGGCCTGGGCAGCTTTATCAGCCCAAATCCATCCGGTACAGTGGTTGCAACCCACCTTTTTGAGCTTGAAGGCCTTAACACCCTTGATAATATCATTGAATTTGGGATCCCAGGTCTCGAAAAGGCTGATGTGCAGGCCGCCGTAACAGCCGTATGGCTGATAGCCCTTCACATTGCGCCGGGCCCAGGCGTTAAGGGTAAGGATGCCGGGATGGCAACAACCGGTGACGGTAACAACCCCCTTATCCTTGACGTTGAAGTAGAGCACGTTCTCGCCCCGCACCCTCAAAAGAATGGGCACATCGTACATCTTGACGGCCATGCCCGGCATGATTTTGTAGATACCGGTTCCATTCTCCCCTTTGGGGCCTGTGAGCATCAGTTTTCCTTCGTGAGGGACCTTGTTTTTGTTGATCACCACTTCCTTGCCGTCCTTGGTCTTGGCAATGTTGGTGCCGCCTTTCAGCAGCTTCATGTCTTCGGGGTAATATGTTTTAGGCGCAATCATGGTGATTTTGGGGTTGCGCTTGAGGGTAGATTCCACGCCCCAGTAGTGGTCCAGGTGCCAGTGGGACAAAATCATGGTGTCCACTTCTTTAGAGGTCAGGAGTTTTCCCATATCGGACTTCTCATCATAGATGTAGTCCACCCAGTCATTGTTCCAACCCGTGTCCATGAGAAAGACCTTGGGCTCGCCTTCCAATGGGGTGACGGTGATTTTGGTCATATACCCGCCGGCATTGTCCCAATCCCAGGGAATATCATACTGGTTGGTCATGGCGCCGCCGTAGTCCATGATGTTTTTCTTGAACTTCGCGTTGTCAAACCAGCTGGTCTCGCTCAATACATCCACCTTAACGCTTTTGACCTGGCCGAAGTCCTGTTTTTTGCCGGCATGGGCCGCTTTTGGCATCATACCCAGTCCACCGGTTACCGATGCGGCCGCTCCAGCGGCCGCCACGCCTTTTAAAAAGTCTCTTCGTTTCATTTGCTCCCTCCTTTAGGGTATTCAAGAAAAGCTTCACACAACCTGCATGCCAAATAAAAGGAACTGCTTATCTCACCTCCTTTTCCAAGTTTTTCAGGGTTTAAATCCAGTACGCACTATTTCTCAAAGGCTTCTATCTTTACATCCTGTCCCGAGAAATTGATGACCGTTCCCGCGTTGTTGAAAAAAAACGTCTCAGGTCCCAGGCGCCGGGCCAGATAGCAAGCCGGCTTGAGTCCGGTACAATGGGAAACGCCTACTTTATGGACCTTGAGCTCCAGAAACATATCGGCAGTTCTCTCCTGTTGCCGCATGTCCGTATTCAAAAGATGCGTGCCCCCCACCACCGTGTGTACCCGCTCCATCCCGGTGATTTCCCTTGCATACAAAAGGGTGTTGATGATTCCGCGGTGAGCGCAACCGGAGAGCACCAGAAGACCCTGGCTGGTAAGCACGAAAAGGGCCTGATCATCCTGAACCGGACTGGGGTGATACTGACCATCAGTTTTGAGATAACAAATGTCGGAAGGGGCCTCGAAATCGGTTTGCAGCGGGACTTCACCGCTCAACACCATATGATCATTCAACCAGACCGGTTCCGTTGAAGTATGAAAGCGTGCTCCCATCCTGCCCAATTCCTCCCGGTGGTAGGGGATACCACGGTAAAAATAGGTGTCCGAGTGTTTAACATACTGTTCCTCCAGGGCGGCAGGGTGGCAATAGATGTCCACATTTTCCCGCAGGGGGTCTTTCTGCCGAATGTTGTTCAGGACCGGGAGCAATCCCCCGGTGTGGTCCCCATGTCCGTGGCTGAGACAGATGGCCCCCACTTCGCTCAGGTCGATTCCTGCGGCCTCGGCATTGGGGACACATGCTTTCCCTCCGCCTGTATCGAGCAAAACAGCCGCTTCATGATCCAGCCCCAGATGCAGACTCAGGCCCCACTCGGCTATATAATCTGTTTCAGCCACCCCGTTATCAACCAGGGTCGTGATTCGTATCTTTTCGATGTCAATCATAATATGATTCCTCTTAATTTAAGTAACCTCTGACCTTTGCACCGCAACCCCGTCCCGCGGCGCGGTCTATCCATAGGCCACAGACGGCAGCCATAACACCAACTCCGGCCACATAAAGACCAGCAAAAGACCGATGATCTGCAAGATTACAAATCCGATGACGCCCTTGTAGATGTCCAGCAACACCACGCCCTCCGGCGCCACACCCTGCAGAAAAAATATGGTGAACCCCACCGGCGGGGTGAGAAATGAGGTCTGAAGGGTCACCGCCACCAGAACAGCGAACCAGACCAGCTCCGGATTCTCGATCACCCCAAAACCGTTGATCTCAAGGCCAAGCCCGGGTAAAACCGGCGCCAGCAGGGGCAGGAAGATCAGGCTGATCTCTATCCAGTCCAGAAAAAAGCCCATGAAGAAAACCAGCCCCAGAATAAAGGCGATAATGCCCATGGGCCCGAAGGGGAGGCTCAGTATCATCCCTTCGATAAACTCGTCGCCCCCGAGCATGCGCAGCACCAGCGCGAAGGCCTGAGCACCGAAAAAGATACCGAAGATATAGCCGCAGGTTGAAAAGGTCGCCTTATTCACTTCCTTGAAAACCTTGAAGGAAAGTTTCCGGTTAAACAACACCAGCAGGGTTGCCCCCAATGCACCCACACCGCTGGCCTCGGTGATGGTGGCAACACCAGCGAATATTGAGCCCAGAACCAGCAGAATCAGGCCCATGGGGGGAAGGACCGTTTTAAGGACTTCCAGAATTGACCTGTACGATATCTTTTCGTTTTGCTCGGGAAGCGGCGCCTTCCCCGGCATAATGAGCCCGGTTAAAATAATATAGAGGATGTACAAAACGCCCAGAATAAGCCCCGGAAAAACCGCACCGATGAACAAGTCCCCCACAGAGAGACTGAGCTGGTCGGCCATAATCACCAACATAATGCTGGGGGGAATGAGGATGCCCAGGGTGCCCGAGGCTGCCACGGTCCCCAGGGCGAGAGACTTGTCATAACCCTGCCTGAGCATGATGGGCAGGGAGAGCACCCCCAATAGAACAACCGAAGCCCCGATGACGCCTGTGGAAGCCGCCAGAATGATGCCGATCACCGCAACCGAAATCGCCAGTCCGCCCCTCACCTGCCCAAAGAGTTTCTGCATGGCGTCCATCATCTTTTCCGCCATGCCGGAACGGTCCAGCATGAGCCCCATGAAAACAAACATGGGTATGGCCACCAGGACCCAGTTGCTCATGAGCTTGAACACCCGCATGACAATCATGCCCAGAACATTGAAATCGAGCCCTGTGATGGTGTCCAGGTACATATCGGACAGGTAGCCCACCACGGTAAAGATCACCGATACCCCTGCCAGGATGAAAATGATGGGAAAACCGCTCATCAAAAGCCCGATGAAGGTGGCAAGCATCAGAATGACGAGCAGATCCGTGGTCTCCATGGCCTACTACCCTTGCCGCCGTTCGGTTTTGATTTGCTTTAAAACCGACACCGCCCGAACGATTCTGGCTAGAGCGGCCAGAATCACCAGAAACATGGTCACCGGAATGAAGGCCTTGATAATCCACCAGCAGGGCAATCCCAGGGGGTGGGGCGAACTTTCACTGACATGCCAGGCCGTGGCCAGAAAATCCAGGCCGTGGTAAAGTAGGATGGAGAAAAAGGGCAAAACCATGAAGATCATGCCGAACAGATCGATGGTTTCTTTTTTGGCTTCGGAGAAGTTGCGGTGGAAAATATCCAGCCGGACGTGGGTATCGGCTGCCAGACAGTAGGAGAGACCCACCAGAAACAGTACCGCATAGAAATGCCACTCCAGTTCCTCCATCCAGACCTTTCCCTCACCCAGGGCATAGCGAAGAACGACCTGAACCACAATGGTCAGCACCAGGATGGCGTTGAGCCAGCAAGTTACGGATCCCAGCCATTCAATGAACGCATCAATGGACGTGCAAAACCTGGGTAGATGGCGACCCTTTTCCTGCATGTTTCACCCTTGCAAGCCCGCGCGGAGTTACCTTCCATGGAGCCTTGTTTCAGGTTGAACAATAAGGCGCAGGGAGGCCAAATGGAACCTGCCTGCGCACGAAGGTAGTTTTGACTGCTATTTATCTTTGTTTCGGGGAAGAAAGCCCAAATCACTGTAGATCTTATATTCGGCCCTGAAGCCCTGAAGATCATTCCAGGTTTTGTTGAACATGGGGTCCTTGGCGCATTGCTCTTTCACCACTTGGGCCCAGGCCTGGTTGAAAACCTCAAGCATCTCAGGTGACCAATACATGTTCTTGACACCGCGCTTCTCGGCATTTTCCTTGATAACAGCGCCCTGACTCCCTTCTCCGATGGCCTGGGTCTGCAGAAGTGATGCGCGCACACCCAGTTCTATCTGAGCCTGCTGTGCAGGGGTCAATTTGTTCCACACGTCCTTGTTGATAATGAGTTCATGGATGGACGTCTGCTGGTGCCATCCGGGAAAATAATTATACTTTACCACTTTGTAAAACCCCTGGCTGACGTCCACATAGGGGCTGGAGAACTCCGCTGCATCGATGGCGCCTTTTTCCAAAGCCGGGAAAATCTCTGCCGGGGGCAGCATGGTGGCCGACGCGCCCAATTTCTCGATAACGGATCCTCCAAGGCCATAAAAGCGCATTTTGATTCCCTTGAAATCCGCCGGACTCTTGATCTCCTTGGCGTACCAGCCCGAGGTCTCGGGAGGGCAAAGAATAATGGGGAAGACTTTTACGTTATAGCCGGCTTTGTCATAGGCCTCCTGCCACAGTTTCAGGCCATTTCCCTTGAACATCCAGGCCATGTACTCCGGTCCTTCCGGTCCGAAGGGGACGCTCCCGAAAATGGGCGCCGCAGGCACCTTGCCCATCCAGAAAGCGGGTGCATCGTAGCCGGCCTGGATATGGCCCTTGGATACCGCCTCCAGGATCTCCGTCACCGGGACCAGTTTCCCGGGGTCATAAAGCTTAAAGATCAACTGGCCGCCGCTGGCCTTTTTCATCATGTCCGAAAACCAGACCAAGGGTTTGCCCAGCAACGGCATGGACAGAGGAAACATGGCTTGCGTTTTAAGCAGAACCTTCTTGGCCTGGGCACCTTGAGTCGGCAGCGCAAAGGCTAACATCACCAGTAAAATGACCACCCAAAAAAACTTTCGATTTTTCATGACCCCCTCCTTTACGGGTTACAGTTGAAGCACCGGCAGGTTCGGACCCATTCCACAACGGCTAGGTGCTCAGGATGTTGTCAGATACTCTGCTGGTCTGACCGCATAAAATACAAAATTACCAAACCCCATCAGCCCATGTCAAGGGAAAATCCTCAAAAGATTTACAATTTTCATGGAAAGTGAAAAACAACCTGATATTCAATATTTAACATCAAATATTTTCACTCTATTAACGTTTTTTGTTTGACAAATGTGGACAAAAGGATTTAGTATGACTGTTATACTGTTCAGACCAGTACCGAAATTAAGGAGCCATAAAACATGCCGTTACAACCCATTACCAAGACCCGACTTTCCGAAGCCGCCATCGAGCAGATCAAGGAGCTCATTGTCAGCGAAGACCTGGAACCCGGGGCCAAACTGCCCTCGGAACGGGATTTGGTGGAAGCATTGGGGGTGGGCCGTTCCTCCATTCGGGAGGCATTGCGGATCCTTGAGATCATGGGTCTGGTGGAGGTACTGCCCGGAAAGGGTGCATTCGTAAAGGCACTTACGGGCGATCTGTTCATTCCCCTCTCTGAGATATTAACCTCACAGAAGGAATCCCTTCAGCATCATTTCGAGGCCAGGATGGTGCTGGAACCGGCGGCCGCAGCGCTTGCCGCCAAACGCGCCTCGGCCGGGGAGGTGGGTCGCCTGGGCAAGAACCTGGAGAATTTCAAGGAAAATCTGGCCCGGCAAAACCTGGTGGGGTTGATACGGGTCGACATAGAGTTCCATCGCCTGGTGGCCAACGCCACCGACAACCAGACCATTGCGGTCCTCATGAACACCATCACCCGTCACGACTTCCATGGCTGGAAGGCGGCGCTACGCACCAACAATCGACCCCGGAAAACCGTCACCGAACACGGCCGCATTCTGGAGGCCATCGCCTCGGGTGACGAAAAAAAAGCCCGCAGCACCATGCGAAGCCACCTTCTGGCGGCCCAGCGCAACCTGGGGCTACTGAAGGCTTCATAATAGGATCATTTCAACGCTGAAGCCACAGATCATAAGGGCCTTTTTATACCATCCTGACGGACCACGTGTGAAAGCCCGGCCACAAATTCTTTTTCACCCCAGGGCCTTGAGCATATCCCCATGGATCAACGGCGTGCAGGCAATCACGCTTTTCCGGTACGGGGTAAAAGCCCGGCCTTCACAAGTACTCAGTTTTCCGCCCGCTTCCAGCACAATCACGGCGCCCGCTGCCGTATCCCAGGGCTTCAGATTTTCCTCCCAGAAACCGTCCAGGCGGCCTGCCGCCACATAGCACAGATCAATGGCCGCGGATCCCGCCCTTCGCACCCCCTGGGACCCGACCACCATGGTCCTGAATTGATCAAAGAGCCGGTTGCTTCTCTCCCGAATATCGTAGGGAAAACCGGTAGCCAGCAGGGACTCCCCCAGGTTGGAAGCATTTGAAACATGAATGGGCCTGCCGTTTAAAAAGGCCCCCTCCCCCATGCGCGCTTCAAAAAATTCGTCCATGAAAGGGTTGTAAACAAGACCCAGAACGATTTTTGCATCAACCTCAAGGGCGATGGAAACGGCAAAAAAGGGGAAACCGTGAAAGAAATTGGTTGTGCCATCCAGGGGATCGATGACCCATGTCCTGTGGGATGACAGGTCGTGGGCGCCCGCTTCTTCGGACAGGATATTGTCCTTCGGAAAATGATCGCGAAACATCCTTATGATAATTTCCTCAGCGGCAATATCCGCCTCGGTCACCAGATCGATTTCCCCTTTTTTTACGATGCGCTGGACCTTTCCGAATTTTTCTTTGAGCACTTCACCGGCAGATCTTGCAACCATTGAGGCTATTTCACGTTCATTTTCATACATATGACCGATCCTTACCATGATTTCCGGACAATGAGGGCCTAATCGGCTTTGCGCTCCTCCAGGACCTCCCGAAGTGCCGAAGCCAGTTCCCGGGTTTCTATGGGCTTTGTCAAATATTTGCGGGCACCGAGGGCCAGGGCTTGTTTTTCGGATATCTTTTCACTGTAGCCGGTACACATGATCGTCGGCACATGCGGCCGAATTGCCAGGATCTCCGTGATCAATCTATCTCCGGTCATATGGGGCATGGTCATGTCGGTGATGATCACATGAAACCGGTCCGGATCGGCTTTAAACCATTCCAGGGCTTCCAATGGTTTTGTGGTGCTTTTCACCTGATAACCTAACCGCGTAAGGCGCTGGTGGTTCAAATTCACCATGGGCTCTTCATCATCCACAAAGAGAATTCTTTCGGAACCCCCTTGGATTTCCCCATCCGGTTTTCTTTCTTCCGCCACCATTTCTTTCAATGCGGGGAAATAGATCTCAAAGACGGTTCCCTTGCCTGGCGCACTCTCTACCCGGATGCCGCCGCTATGACTTTTCACGATGCCGTGAACCACAGAGAGCCCCATTCCCGTTCCTTTGCCCACTTCCTTGGTGGTATAATAGGGGTCAAAGATCCGGGCTAGAATTTCGGGCGCAATGCCTTTACCCGTGTCCCTCACTTTCAGCCTGATGTAGGGACCGGGGGACAGGATAATATCAAAACAGGGTGTTTCTTCCGGAAGAATCATCTTTTCAAGGGTCACTTCCAAAAGCCCCCCATCCTGGGACATGGCGTGGGACGCGTTCGTGACCAGATTCATCATAACCTGATTGATCTGAGTGGTATCCCCCAGAATGTTACAGGCATCACCCGAAATGTGCTGTTTAAACTCGATACTGGTGGGGACGGCGGATCTGAGCATTTTCATGGATTCTTTGATGATGGGCGTCATATTTAATAGTTTGGCCTCTTCGTCGCTCTTGCGGCTGAAGGCCAGCAACTGCCGGACCATATCCTTTGCTCTGAGGGAAGCCTGATGGATAGCCTTTAAGGACTTACCGGCGGCGTTTCCAACGGGAATATCATCGCCTGCCAGTTCCGCATGCCCCAGGATAACGGCCAGAATATTGTTGAAATCATGGGCGATCCCACCTGCCAGGGTCCCGACGGCCTCCATTTTCTGGGACTGCTGGAGCTTGTCCTGGAGTTGTTTTCTTTCTTCCGCGGCCTCCTTTTGTTCAGTGATATCCTCAACCATACAAAGATGACGCGGATGGGCCTCATCCTCCACGCTTACAGGGGCAATGGTCATATTGACCCAGACAGACGAACCGTCCGGGCGTATATATCGTTTATCCATATTGAACCCCGGTATCCTCCCGGCATTCAACAAAGCCATATTGTCCAGGTCTTCCTGCACATCATCCGGATGGGTAATACTCATCCAGTCCGTATGGATCATTTCGTTAACGGTCCTGCCGAAAATCTCCCCAAACTTTGGATTGAGTTCATGGATGTCTCCGGTCAGTGAGCCGATTAACGCTATACCAAAAGGCGACTGTTCAAACATTTCCTTGAACCGGCTTTCACTTTTTACCAAAGCTCTTTCAGTGGTTGCCCAGCGTTTCCCGATCCACAGGGCAAACAGCACACCGGTGACACTGACCACCAATATGATGATGGACACCAGGAGGGTAATCTGCCATATGATCGGGCGTATCTCGGAGAGAATCGCCTTTCTGCTCCGGGCCAGTCCCAGGCCCCATCCCGACTTCAACTTCACAAAGCTGGAGAGGTACTCTTTGCCATCCACGGGATCCACGCAATTTTCAATCATTACTTTTGATTCATCGCCCCGGTCTTCGTGGAGAAACCTTGAAACGAGAGCATGTTCCAAATAGCGCTCGCGCTGTTCTTTCTTGACCAATCCGGTATCCGTATGGGCGATCAGATGCCCTCGTCTATCGACGATAAATCCGAAATCAAAGTCACCGATCCGAGATTTACTCACGAGCCGGGATAGGTCGGTGAGGTAAACGCCTCCGACGATACAGGCGGTGATAGCTCCGGATTTATCCAAAACAGGGACAGCCACCGTCACAACCGGATTCCCCGCGGCACTATGGAAACTATCCGAGATAACCGGTCTTTTCGTTCGAAAGGCCTCCTTAAAATAGGCTCTGTCTGAAAAGTTAGTTCTTTTCAATTTGAGTTGCGTCTTAAATGGGCTGACGAGGTAAATATCGCCATTTGGCCTTAGAATAACAAGTGAAGAGAATCTCTTGTCCAGCGCCATGAGTTCCCTGAGAATTCCGCGCTTCTCAACATCCACGTTTTCAGGGATACCGTTCACAGACCGATCAACTTGATCGATATAAGGAAGACTAGAAAACGCGGACATTTTTGATAAGAGCTCAAGGTTTCTTTTTACTTCATTTATTTCGAAATCGCACTGCGGGGCAAATTCAAGGGTTACGAACGCCTGCCTTTTCTTCCACTCATCCATGGTTGTTTTCTTAAGGGCATAGTTTAAAGCGCTCCCCACAAGCAAAATGGCAAATACGCTGGACAGGATAAACACCAGAATGATCCGTTTATGAATTGTGGGGAATGTGGTTTTGTCTTTTTTGATGTTCATGGGGTAATCCTCACCTTCCTAATTATCTACGGTGAAAATCATCAATTTGAGAAAGTTGAATGCAGGTTTCAGGTATCATTATAAATATCAAGATTCGGTTCATGTAAATGCTTGGTTGCCAGAGTAGTTATCCTATCGGCGATGGCAATGCACCGCTCGCAGATTTCCATATCAGGTTCAAAATCGGGCAAAATACCGCCAAGAGGGTATTTCGACGGAAGATAGATTGAATCAAGAAGATCACATTCATCTTCGGTCATATCCAATGCAATTCCAACTGAATCGAGTGTGTTCTTCAGTTCGTTAATGCTATGGGTCTTTTTCACTTTCAAGGAGGACTCAACCAGAAACGCCTTTAGCACTTTTTCAACCGTTTGCTGAACATTTTGCAGGCATGGATTGTATAGACTCCTCTCCAGCAACAATTTGGCGGACTGTAAATTTTCTCCCGCGTATTTCAACCAGGTCCTTGTTTCATCTTTCATACAACACTTCACCCCGATCTATTTCCGAAAAAAAAGAATGGTCTTTCGCATTTGAATTGATAGGGAAAATATCAAGCGGTATTTTCCTCGCAACAGATCTTGTTTTTTTTCTATATTTCATTGCAAGGGGCAGGTAGGACTCATCGCTGTCCTGAAAAACCGCAATGTCCAAATCCAGAGGATCACTTGAGTCGATAAAAGAGCCGAAAACGACAATTTTTTTGATATCCCCATCCGATTTGAGACAAGAGACTAACTCCCTTTTCAACGCATCTTTTTGTTGTTCGGTGAATATCATGACCGATCTCCTTTGCTTTCTCAGGATATTTCCAGCACGCTTCCTGGTTCTCAGGCGGTAAGTGGCACCTGGCCATTATAACAAATGGCATATTCAGGGTAAACGTTCGAAGAACGAGCGTCAAGGAATTGGATGGGTTCAGGAATAATAGATTGTCACCGCCCGTCCAGAACCTCCCGCACCGTTTTCGCCAGGTCGGCTTTCACAATGGGTTTGTACGCAAATCCTTTGATGCCCATGGCCGAAGCCGCTTTATCCGTTATCTTTCTACTGTAACCGGTGCAAAGAATCACCGGGATACCGGGCCGTATTTTCATCAGTTCCACGGATAGCGTATCGCCGGTCATGTTGGGCATGGTCATATCGGTGATGACCAAATCGAAATCGTTCGGCTTCGACCGAAACAGTTCCAATGCCTCCACGCTACTGGTCCTCGTGGTAACCGAGTAACCGAGACGTTTAAGGATCTGGCCGCCAGCATCCGCAATGGGGGCTTCATCGTCCACGAATAATATCCGTTCCGTTCCGGAGGACAATGGTTCGGATGCAATCTCATGGTGGAGTTCCTGCTTTCCGGTCACAGGCAAATAAATTGAAAAAACAGTTCCTTTCCCCAAAACACTTTCCACGGAAACAGTGCCATCATAGGTTTCAACAATGCCATGGACCATAGCAAGTCCCAAGCCGGATCCTTCGCCGGGTCCTTTTGTTGTAAAATACGGTTCGAAGATGGTTTCCATAACGTCGGGAGCTATCCCGGTTCCGGTATCAGACACCGTCAATTTTAAATAATTTCCCGGTTTCAACGCCCGCCCTTTCACATGAAACCCGTCATCAATCAGCACATCTTTCAGCCCCACCTGGAGCATGCCGCCTTCATCCTCCATGGCGTGTGCAGCATTGGTACAAAGGTTCATCAAAACCTGATGAACCTGGGTTGCATTTCCCATTATGAGGGATTCACTCTCGATTTTCTGATTTATTTCAATGGTAGTAGGAATTGAAGACCGCAGGAATTTGAGTACTTCTTTTGTTATGGTATCGACCCTCATGGGCCTTATCTCTTCTCCCGATTGTCTGGCAAAGGCAAGGATCTGTTTCACCAGGTCTTTCGCCCGTTTTCCGGCCATATAGACCTTCTGCAGCTGATTTTCTATCCGGGTGTTATTTTCCACATCGTCCAGCGACAGTTCAGTGTAACCGATGATGACGGACAGGATGTTGTTGAAATCGTGGGCGATCCCGCCGGCCAGGTTGCCGATGGACTCCATTTTGTGGGATTGGCGCAATTGGGTTTCCAGAATTTCCTTCTCCTTTTCATGTTCAATCCGCCGGCTGATATCTCGAACCGCGCTGATATTAATCTTCCTGCCATCCAGATCAAAATAGTTGGCCGTGATTTCAACGGGGAAAACAGTGGTATCTTTTTTCCGGTGATATCGGATGGGAATGACGGTGGGCCGTAATTGTTTCAAAGCAGCTTCTGTTTCAGAAGGTTCAGCGGACAACTCCGGTACTTTCATTTTGATCAGCTTATCATAGGTATATCCGTATAACTTGACTGCCGCTTCGTTCACATCCAGTATATTCATGGATTCCACATCCACCAAAAACACTGCGTCCGATGCGGACTGGAACAGTTTTCGATATCTTTCCTCGCTCTCTTTCGACCTCTTTTCGGCCCGCCTGCGCTTGGAAATATTCGCCATAAGAAATAAAATGAGAACGCACAGGAGAACAAAGGTTCCTGAAACGAGCCAGATCCCGGCCTTGTACGTTTCATAAAAGGAAAACGGTTCGTTCACGATCATGCTGTCCTTCGGAAGATCCTCATTGCTGAGGCCGAAACGATCCATCTGATCGGAATCAAAGATATACACATTGGGGCTTTCACGGATGATGGGAATGTTGCCGGCGGATTCACCTTGCAGGATCCGGATAGCCATTCCCGCTGCAATCTCCCCCTGGGCGTACCCGCTGACCATTTTACCGCCCATGTGCCCGGGGTATGCCATCCTCACCTCCCACAAAGTATAGACGGGGCCTTTTGAATTTTCGTTCACCAGTTTATTGGCTTCCCTCTGGGACAGAAACACGCCGTCACGGTCTTTGGCAAAGGCCAGCTGCAAAACCACGGTATCCGGCGGCAGGGCGCGCAATGCCGCTCCCAATTGGGAAATGGTCATATCTGTCAAATAGGTAAAAGCCACCCGGTTTTCAAAATCCGGCGCGATCTTTTTCAATCGTTCCCCATTGGCCTGACCCGTTTTGGTCTGATCGAAGACGGCTGCAACATGACGGGTTTTTGGGTGAAGGCGCAAGGCAATTTTTAAAGTGCCGAGGACATCCGGGTTTTCCACCACGCCGGTGATATCCCCGTGGCCGGCAAGGCGCGAGTCCCTGAAATTGTTGATGCCACAAAACACGATGGGAACATTGGGAAACAGGCGGCCTCTATTTTTCAAAAGAAAATTCAGGGCATTATCATCGGAACAGATGATAACATTCAGGGTTATTTCTCCGTATTTCTCTTTATAAAACTGAAACAGCTTCTCAAGATACGGTTTGTCCATATGCCGTTTGGTATCCATATATTCGAAAAAGAGCGCCATATGCTTCTCTTTTTCAAGGACAGACAAAATGCCTTTGGTCACGCTGTCCGACCACGGATATCCCATATGGTACGATTGCAGGATGAGGACCCTTCTTTCCTCTTCAGCCCCTGCCGGAGCTGCGCCGGCACAACAGAGACAGATGGCCAATGGTATGGCCAGGAGAAAACGCGTCGCAAATAATACAAGTTTACCGGAACCGCTTGCAGGGCCGCTGATCCTATGCTTAGAACCCATTTTTTTCCCCTTCAGGAGCATCCAGGACCTCCCGGACCGCTCTCGTCAGAGGGCCCATTTGAATCGGTTTTTTAAGGTATTTTCGAATACCGATTTCCCGGGCCCTGTGGCTGGACATCTTTTGACTATACCCGGTGCAAAGAATGATTGGCATATGGGGTCTGATTTTGAGCATCTCGACGGCCAGTTTGTCCCCGGTCATTTTGGGCATGGTCATGTCGGTAATGACGAGATCGAATTGCCCTGGATTTGTGCGGAACCTCTCCAGGGCTCTAGAAGCATCGGTTTCGGAAATGACCTTATACCCGAATCTCTCCAACCGTTGTTGGTTTAACTCGACCATTGCCTCTTCGTCATCCACAAAGAGAATGGTTTCACTCCCCTCCGGGAAATGCTCCACCGCCTTCTCTTCCTGATCCGGCACCTCGTCTTGTGTCGGGAAGAAAATTTCAAATGCCGTACCTTTCCCGAGGGTGCTCTCAACCCGAATGTGGCCATTGTGGCCTTTCACGATACCGTGAACCACGGAAAGGCCCAGGCCCGATCCCTTCCCCACATCCTTGGTGGTAAAATAAGGGTCGAAAATGCGGTCCAATACATCGGTTCCAATCCCCTGACCCGTATCTTTTACAACCAGTTTCACGTAACGAGCGAGATCGAGATCGGGGTGCGGTAACGCTTCAGCACCCTCGATCTCCACATCTTCAAGGTTGACCTGGAGAACCCCGCCCTCATCTTCCATGGCGTGCGCCGCATTGGTACAAAGATTTATCATCACCTGGCTGATCTGGGAGGGGTCTGCCAGAACCCAACTCAAATCACCGGATACATCTTCCCTGAACTCTACACTGGTGGGAATGGTGGCCCTGAGCATCTTCATGGATTCTTTGATGACGGGAGAGATATCCATGACCTTTCGCTGGCCCAGGGTCTTCCGGCTGAAGGAGAGCAGTTGCCGGATCACATCCTTAGCCCTCAGGGAGGCCAGATGAATTTTCTCCAGGAACCCATGGGCCGGATTCCAGTCGGGGACGTCGTCCAGGGCCAATTCCGTATTCCCGATGATGATGCCAAGCATATTGTTGAAATCATGAGCGATGCCTCCTGAGAGCGTGCCCATGGCCTCCATCTTCTGGGCCTGCCGGAGTTGGGCTTCAACCAGCAATTTTTCCTTCTCGGCCCGGTGGTGCTCTTCAATTTCTTTCTTCAGCAACCGGTTCGTTTGGGTCAGTTCAGCGGTTCGCGCCGAAACCATCTCCTCCAGCCACTCTTTTCGATCGCGAAGCCGATCTTCCGCCGCTTTGATTCGCAAGGCCGTATTGACTTGGGCAACCAGGACCGATTCGTCAAGGGGTTTGGTTAGATACGCATCGGCCCCGGCCGAAAGCCCCTTCACCAGATCTTTGGGCTCATTGTTGATGGCCGTGAGCATGATGATGGGGATATGCTTTGTTCTTTCGTCATTTTTCAGTCGCTTGCAAACTTCATAGCCGTCCATTTGCGGCATCCGGATATCCAGCAGGATCGTATCGGGCAACTCCGTCCTGGCCATCTCAATCCCTTCAAGGCCCGATTTCGCGGTAATCACCCGGCATCCGGGAATCAAAGACTTCAAAACGGCGGTAACGGTGACGAGATTGTCTTGCTTGTCGTCGATCGCTAGAATTTTCGGCACGTCAGCCTCCTTGGGGTTGGATACTGGAAATTTGAAACTGGGGATTGAAATCCGATAGTTCCCAGGGCGTTGCCCTGGGCTGGTATGTCACGGCCCTTCAGGCCTGAAACGCATGCTGCTTCGCCATCAATTTGAAATGTTTCGTGCTTTCTAAAATTGAACTTGTTTTTTTCATTCCTCAGGCTAAGTGGGCTAACTTAGGACCAAGCCTGACCATCAATTTTTTTGCCCTGAAAGGGCTATACATACCAGCCCGGGGCAACGCCCCGGGGTTAAAACCAACAATATCCCAGCCCTGAAAGGGCGTGACATCAACTTCAGTCCCAGAGATATCGCTCATCATATTCAATTCCATAACGGTTGAGGAAGTTCAGGAATTCCTCCTCAAAGGTTCGCGATTGGTGGTGTTTCAGTTGATTGCCAATGTATTTAAGCAGTACGGGGACCTGAGACTCTCCAACAGAAAAGGCGCCGTATCCCGCCTGCCAGGCAAACGATCGAAGTTTGTCATCTTGCTTCTTCACCCATGCCGATGACGTTTTCTTAATCTCCTCCAGCAACTTGCTTACAGTTAATGTCCGAGGCAATGTGCAGGCGATATGGACATGATCGTGGGTGCCCCCCACACGGTATGCTTCGCTGGCCACCGCTCGGCACGCCCCTGCAAGATAGGCGTGCAAATCCGACCGAAATGAATCTTCGATCCAGCGTTCCCGATTTTTCGTGCTGAACACGATATGTAATGCAATTTTCGCCAACGATTGAGCCAAAACTGCCTCCCATGAATGTCGCGCCCTTACAGGGCTAAACTATCGTTACGACCTATTCCCAGGGCGTTGCCCTGGGCTGGTATGCCACGGCCTTTCAGGCCTAAAACACCTGCGGTCTTATGGTCGATTACAATGTGAAATGCAGCAGTTTCAAATCTCCAACCACTCTTTGACTTTTTTCTGAAACCCCTCCGGCTCTATGGGCTTCGAGATATACCCATCACACCCGGCCGCAAGGATCTTTTCCCGGTCCCCTTTCATGGCGTGCGCCGTCATGGCAACGACCGGGATGTTCCTGACTTCTATATTGCCCTTGATCTCTCGAACCACCTGGTAACCATCCATCACGGGGAGAGAGATATCCAGGAGGATAAGATCCGGACGGTTTTCGAAAACCGCCCTGAGACCTTCTTCCCCGTCCCTGGCCGCCAGTAGGTTGTAGCTGTCTCCCAGCACCGCTCTCAGGGTGGCCATGTTGTCGGGATTATCTTCAACCACGAGGATGGTTGCGGGTTGCCCCGGGCGGGCTACAGGTTGCGGGTCTTCAGTTTCAAGTTTCCCCGACAAAGGCGGGATCTTCGACAAATTTCCAGTTTCGGGATCCGTCCCCCCGCCCAGCATGGTTCTGATCCTGGACAGCAACCTCTCGGGGTCCACATCTCCTTTCTGAACCAGCTGCTGGACGTTATTGGCACTCAGCTTATCAAGATCCTCCGGCGTCAAATCCTTGGCCGTGAGGATCAGGACCGGGATGTGGGCAGTGGTTTTTTTCCCGCGGATCTGTTCCAGGACCTCGAACCCGTCCACCTCGGGCATCATCAGATCCAGGACGATGCCCTCGGGGATCGTATGCTGAACATAATCAAGGGCCGCCTGACCGTTTCGCGCCACATCTACAGTATAACCCTCTTCCCGGAGGATGGTTCTCACCTGGATGATTCCTGCTTCATTATCCTCCACCAGCAAAATCCTGTTACGAATCTCCGGTCTTCCCGATTCCGCCCGTGTTTCGCCATTTTCCATCTCCAGAAGCAGCCTCTTTATCTCCCGGAGCAGCCGCGCTGATGTGGTCCCTCTCTTTTCGAGCACGGAGGCGACGTTGCCGCTGAGCCGCTTGCGGTCCTGGGCCGTGAGGTCTTTTGCAGTGACCACGATCACCGGCAGGTTTACGGTTTCGGGTTCTTCCCTGAGCCTCTCCAGGACCTCAAACCCGTCCATACCGGGCATCATCAGATCCAACACCAGGACGTCCGGGATTGAACGCTTGATCAATGCCATGCAATCGAGACCGTTTTCGGCCACAATAGCACGCAGACCTTCCCTCTGGATGATCCGTGTCACCTCCTGCCGGTCGATTTCATTGTCGTCCACCACCATGATGTTGTGAAATCCCGGCCGGCCGATCTTGTTTATTTCACTGATCAAGGCAGACCGGTTTACGGGTTTTGTGATATAGCCCACGGCTCCCAGGGCAAAACCGGTCTGCCGGTCGTCGGTGACCGATGCCACAATCACCGGGATGTTGGCGGTAAGGGGGTCGCGCTTCAGCCTTTCCAGCACTTCCCAGCCGTCCATGTCCGGCATGATGATGTCGAGTGTTATGGCAAAGGGATGCTCGCTTCTGGCCAGCTCCAGGGCCTCTCTGCCCGATGTGGCGGTGATGACGTTATACCCCTGTGAGGACACAAAACCGGCAATCATGGTAATCACCTCCGGTTCATCATCCACCACCAGGATGGTCTTTTGTTTCGGTGTAATTTTCTGAGAAACCGCCCCGGTCAAGGGCTTTGGTTCGGGCACTGTCCCCGTCCATCGAACGGGGAGGGTGAGGGTGAATGCGGCGCCCTGCCCAAAAATGCTTTTTACGGCAATCGCCCCGCCGAGTATCCCGGCAGCCTTGTTGGCGATAGCGAGACCTAGCCCCGTGCCCTCGTACTGTCTGGCTGAACTGCCGTCCACCTGCCTGAATTCATCAAATATCCGGGAGAGGTCATTTTCAGAAATCCCAATCCCGGTGTCCTGGACCTTGACCGCAAAGTTTTTTTCATGGCAGTGAACGGATACAGTCACGCTGCCCTCGTCTGTAAACTTGACCGCATTCCCGATGAGGTTTTGAAGGATCTGGTGCACCCGCTCCTCGTCGCTTTCGATCGGGGGGAGATCAGAAGGAATCTCCTGAACCATCTCAAGACCCTTATCCCCGGAAATGGGGCCGAGGCTTTCCATGATCGCCTCGATGGTCCCGCCCAGGGAAAAGTGCTTTGGACTCACATCCATCTTTCCCGCTTCGATTTTAGAAAGGTCCAGGATGTCGTTGATAAGGGAGAGAAGCCGCTTCCCGTTCCGCTCGATAATCTCGAGATACCCGACCTCTTCCCCGGATAGTTTTTCCTTGGACTGCATGATCAGCACACGGGAGAGGGCCATGACCGAGTTGAGGGGTGTCCGGAGTTCATGGCTCATGTTGGACAGAAACTCGCTCTTGAGGCGGTTGGCCTCTTCCACCTGACGCCTCTGGGCCTCCAGCTCCACGTTTTGTTCCTGAAGCTCCTCCGACCGCTGCTGGAGTTCGTCCGACATGGCCTGCAGTTTTTCTGCCTGGGCGCCCAGCTCCTGGTTTTTGGCCTGGAGTTCTTCGGCCAATTCCCTGGTTTCTTCACCCGTAAACAGGTTGGAGAGGGCCGTGTTGATACCCGGCCAGATCAGGTTGAGAATCTCCACCGCCTCCTTTGAGTAGGCATCCAGGGTCGCGAGTGAGATCACGCCCGCAACCTCTTCGTCAATCAACAGGGGAACGGTGATCATCTCTTTTGGCAGGAGGGTTCCGGTAAATGTCCTGAATGTGAAAAGGGTGTCTTCGGGGATGTCTTTGATATGGGATATCTCTCTGGTTACGGCACTCTTTCCCAACTCCCCTTCTGCGGCTGAGACATCAAATGGCTCAAGGAGTTCGGGGCTCACCCCCAGGGAGGCGCGATGTTCAAATCTGGCGCCGTCAGGGGAGAGACGATAAAAGACCCCCATATTGGAACCGGTTATTTCCACCAATGTCTTAAGGAGTTGGTCGGCAAAACCCGTTATGTCACTGGCGCCCACCATGGTGTCGCTGACATGGGCCACAGCGCTCTGAATCTGGATCCGAGAACCCGTGGAATCGGCCAGGTTGTTAAAGGAATCGGCCAGGAATCCGAACTCATCATTACTTTCAATACGATTTCGTGCCGACAGGTCCCCCGCCTGAATTCTCCTGGAGGTCTCTGTCATTTCAAGGATCGGTCGGGCAAAAAATCTGGCAACGAAAAGGGCCAGAAAATAGACCATTGCCGCCGATATGAGGACCACCACCAGAATATGCACAAGCATTGCCCGAATCGATGCGTAAACCTCTTTTAAGTCTTGTTTGGCTACAAAGCCCCATCTGACCTGAGGGATATAAGCGTAGGCCGCCAGGACCTCTTCACCGCGGTAGTCGGGTGTTTCGGTGATCCCGGTCCTTCCCTGGGAGGCCATTTTGGCTGGCTTTGCATTTATTTTAAGCTTCAGGGGGGCATCCGGGTACCATCTCAGTTCATTCAGGGCAACCACGTTGTGGTTGACGATGAGTGTTTCACCGGTGTTCCCCATGCCTGCACGTTCCAGGAGCAGTTTATAGAGAGAGTGTTCCAGATCAATCCGCGAAACCAGGATACCCACAATGTTTTTTTCTTTACCATATATGGCCACGGAAAAGGTCATGCTGGGTGCGTTCACGGTTTGGGAAAAATAGATATCTTTTATATATAAACCTCTGGTCCGCATGGGTTCGGTGAAGTATAGATCATGCGATTTATCGAAACCTATCCGGGCTTGATTGGTGGATAATGCCACTTTTCCGGTAACTGGATTAATGACAAAGAGTTCTTCATAGGCCTTGTAAGCATCCACATAATGATTCAGGAGCTCACTGGCATCCCGTATGGCATGGGTGGAATTTTCCGTGGTTTTCTGGTTGAGCGCTTCACACGCGGCCCTTATTTCATTGTCCTGGGAAATGGCCGTCAGGTCGCTCATCCGCTCATCGATCCAGGTATTGACCTGCTCTACTTTCAGGTTCCTGATGGCCGTAAGCTTGTTAAAGGCGTTTTCTTTGATCACACGGGTCCTTTGTTGTGAAATGACGACACCGACGGCAAGCAGAGGCAGCAGGGCCACCAGGAGAAACCAGAAAGTCAGACGTCCTCTAACGGTCTTGAAACCGATTCTTCTTTTCATTTTCCCTCTCCATAATCTTTACCATAACCAATCTTTTCCAGGCCAGCCTCAGACTTTTTGCCTCATACCTTTTGATAGATTGGACAACACTCATTCACCTTTCTAAAACGGTTCCGGTACTCACTTGTGGGCACCTCTGCCCTCCCGAGCACCAGATAGCCCCCCTTTGTAAGGGCCCGGTAGAGTTTATCAAAGATCCTGCCCTGATGGGCGAAGGAAAAATAGATCAACAGGTTCTTGCAGAAGATGATATCGAAATGGCCAAACACACTTTCAGGCGGCGCGTAACCTTTTTGGCTCATCATGTCAAAGGCGGAAAAGTCGACCATCTCCCGCATCTTTGGGATCAGCTGAAAGCGTTTCCTTTTCGGTTCAAAATATCGTTTCAGCAGCCTGTACTTGACATTCTTGATGCTTTCGTAAGGATACAGGGCTCTTCTTGCCCGTTTAAGTACCTTTTCGTCGATGTCGGTGGCGAAGATGTTGATGGCCAGATGGAATTTTTCCTTTCTTTGCAGCTCCCGGATCAATATGGCAATGGAATAGGCCTCCTCACCGGTTGCGCACGCGGCGGACCAGACCCTCAGGGAAGGGTCTGACCGGGTTTTCTTTTCTAAGGCAATGACGGGTAGTATCCTGTCAGCCATATAATCAAAAGCAAGGGTGTTCCGGAAAAATCTGGTGACATTGATGGTCAGCACATCCACTAACAGGTCCAGCTCATCGGGATGTCTTTGCAGATATTGAAGATAGGACGTCCGGTCCTTGCAGCCTGTGGCAGAGAACCGCCGCATGATCCGGCGGTCGATCATGGCGGGCCTGTACCCGCTGAAATCAAACCCCCTTTTTTCCCTCAGATGATTCAACAATATCTCGAGGTCTTTATCCATCCAGGACCTCCCGGACCGACCGGGCGAGATTTTCCTTATCGATAGGCTTTTCAATGTACTTCCTGAATCCGATTTCTTCTGCACTTCCCTCGGAGATTCTCTCACTGTACCCGGTGCAGAGGATGATGGGCATATCAGGCCTGATTTCGAGTATCCCCTGTGCCAGTTTGTCCCCGGTCATGTGGGGCATGGTCATGTCGGTGATAACGAGGTCGATTTGATCGGGATTGGCGCGGAAAAACGCCAGGGCTTCGGAAGGATCGGTATGGGGTATGACTTCGTATCCGAGTCTCTCCAATCGCTGCTGATTCAGGTTCACCATAGACGTTTCGTCGTCAACGAACAGAATGCATTCATTTCCAGTGGGGAGTTCTTCGGATACCTGCGGTTCATCCCTTTGCTGCCCTTGAACCGCCGGGAACAATATCTGAAATCTGGCCCCCTTGCCCGTTTCGCTCTCGATTGAAATTATTCCGTCGTGGCTCTTGACGATTCCGTGCACCACCGCAAGCCCCATGCCCGTCCCTTTACCCACATCTTTTGTGGTGAAATAGGGATCAAAAATTCGGTCTATCACTTCGGGGTTGATGCCGTCTCCCGTATCATTTACGCGCAATTCCACATGGGGACCGGAGCTTAACCCGGGGTATAAGGATACCGTCTCTTCATGGACCTCCAAATTTCTGAGGGATATTTCAATGACACCCCCATCATTTTCCATGGCCTGAGCCGCATTGGTGCAAAGGTTGATCATGATCTGATGAATCTGGGTGCCATCTCCAAGGATGTCTTTAATATGGTTTGAGATATTTCCGCGTATGTCAATGCTTGCGGGGATGGATGCTCGTAATAACTTGATGGATTCTCCCACCACCGGCGCCATATTGAGCGGTTTCTTTTTCGTTTCGGATTTCCGGCTGAAACTCAGGATTTGCCGGACCACATCCTTTGCCCGCAGGCAGGCCTTCTTTACCTCATCCAGGTTTTGTCTGGCGGGATTCCATTCGGGGACATCATCCATGGCCAGTTCTGCATTGCCCAAGATAATCCCTAAGATATTATTGAAATCATGGGCAATTCCACCTGCCAGGGTTCCGATGGATTCCATTTTTTGTGACTGGAAGAGCTGGGCTTCCAGTGTCTTTCTTTCCTCTTCCTTTTGGATCCTTTCGGTAATGTCCTGCGCCACACCGAACAATTTCACTGCTTTACCAGATCGATCCAGCTTCACATCACCATAAGCCTTGATATATCTGACCTCTCCCGTATCCTGACGCACAATGCGGTGCTCGATTCTATAGGGCTCTCCATGTTCAGTGGCCCTTGAAAATGCGTTTTCTACCTTCTCTCTGTCTTCCGGATAAGCGATGGGCAGCAGTTCGGAAGTAGAGAGATGGGGATCCTTACAGCCGTGGATAACAAGCCAGTTGTGAGACATGGTCCAGACATCATTTAAAATATCCCATTCCCATGCGCCCATTTGAGCCAACTTTTCCGCCTCAGCCAGCAGCAGTTGATTCTTTTCAAGATCATCACGGGAGGCCATCACGGTTTTAAGCTTCTTTGCCATCTGGTCAAAAGCCCGCGAAAGGTCTCCAATTTCATCGGTATCCTCCGTCGCAAGGGGATAGTCCAGGTTCCCTTCACCCACCACCCGCGTGCCCTGCCGGAGCTTGTCGATGGGTCTGACGATACGCCTTCCCAGAAGGATGGAATTAACCGCAATGACGACCCCGATGACAAGAATGATCAGCACAATCAGAAAGCCGCTATTTCGTTGAAATGACAAAAGCGCCCTGTGGCAGATGGCGGTAAGTTCTCTTCCGATGGCGAGCATGGCATGGGAGCTGATGAGCAGATGCCCCAGCAGTCTTTCCTTCAGTTCCCCCGAGACCTTCACCCCGCTTGGCCCGGTCATGGTAAGCTTTGCGAAGATTGAATGGAGTTTTTCAAGATTCCGTTTCAATTGATCCAGAAGTCCCTTTTCCTCCCGAGACTGAAACTTTTCGCTGCGGATCAACTTCTGCAGGGAAGCATACCTTCCCTGCCACTGGTTCATGGCCCGGGTTGACTCAGCCAACAGATAATCGTGGGTGGCGATATTGAGTTCGAAGAGCCCCCTGTTTAACTGATCCACCACCTGTTTCTTTTCAATGGTGGTTTTCATGTGAGAATTGGCTATCAGCAGGATTGCACTGATGACAAGCACCATGACCACCGAAAAAAGCGTGTTGAGCTGGGATTTCGTTTTGATTTTCATGGACTGTTCCTCAGCGGATGATGGTCACGGCGTTCGAGGGGGGGGACGTCCTTTATATCTTTATATTTAGAAGATCGATTAACGGGTACCGGTTTTCAGAGGCGATCTCTGCACCTTTCTTGGCCGCGACACTCGCGGTCGGTAATGAAATCCCCAGGGCCGCTGCCATTTGGGTCATGCTCAAACCAAGTTCTGTGGCCCCCCAGTGGCAAATAAGGCGCCGGGCTTTCACCTCGCCCCGTGACTTTCCGGAACCGACAATCCGTTCCGGCGGAAGGGACACCAGCCGGGCCGCCAAATGAATCAATGTGTCAAGATCGACACCCATGGATGCCAGAGCGTATTTTCTTTCCATGGCCTCGTCGGCTGTTGCCAGCACATTTGCCACAAAATCGCTGTCACCCAAAATACGCTCGTCACTCTTAAATAACTTCCCATCCTTCGCATGGGATTTCACTGCGGCCCATCCGCCCGCACTTCGAACCAGTCCGCCGCCAACAAGATCCGAACGTTTCCCCCGATCGATACCCAACTCAACATATTTTCGATAAGCCTCCCTGGCGCTCATAACCCAAGGGTCAAACAACAAAAGAGCAGATCCGACTGACTGCCACTGGCGATCGCATCTGCCCATGATGGCACTGTGGCCCGAAAAGGGATACGAATCGAGTTCATTGAGGTCTTTCACGATGTCGGCCCGCATAGGATTCAAATGAATATATCGGATCAATTCCTTAAGATAAACATCCGCCTGGCAAAGGATGGATTTGTATCGATTTTGAAAGAGATGACCGTTTCGTTCATGACGCCGGTTAAACCGTATGGCATACCCGGTCAGCAGCCGGCGCATCACGGTGGCAATGGGAACGTTTCCGGTTTTGAGTAGAAGATGAAAATGGTTACCTACCAAACCCCAAGCATAGCATGAAGTTTGGGATTCGTGGAGAATGTTTTCCAGTCGCTCCAGGAAATCCTCACGGTCCACATCATCCCTAAATATACCGCGACGATCGATTCCCCTTGCCATGACGTGGTGCAGGGCGCCCGGCGCATCTATCCTGGCTTTTCTCGGCATGAAAAATCAATAACATATTGGGACATTCGTGTAAATGTAAAGATGTAAAGGACGTCCCCTGCCCTGGAATCAGGTTCCGCAGAATGTTTTATAGTCACTGTCTCCATCACTCGGCGGATCTTGATAATCGGAGGTTTGTGCCAATTCTTCATAGGGAGAGCGAAGTACTCGAAGAAATTTTTCGGCCGACGTTGCCGTACCCGTCTCCAGAGACGCTTGAATCACTTTCTCTACATGATGGTTCCTCGGGATCACCACAGGATTGCTCTGCCACATCAGTTCCTGCACTTCTTGAAGAACCGCTTCCTGATCCCTCAACCGTTCTTGCCAGAGATCAAAAACATCCCCCAGACTCTTTTTCACCTGAGAAGCGGCAGCCTCAGATTTGAGCGATTCGGTCAGAAGATTGAAAGTGACCGTGTAGTCCAAACGTCCATCCTTGAGTTGCTTCAAAACAGAATCGATCAGTTCCCGATCCCCCTTCTTAAGGGATGCCAAACCAAGCTTCCTTCCCATCATTTTCATATATTCTTTCTCAAACCGGTCCGAAAACGCCGCAAGAACGGGTTCCACCTGATGGACTGCTTTCTCCCCGTCAGCATCGATCAGCGGCAAGAGGCATTCGGCGAATCGTATGAGGTTCCAATGCAGGATTCCAGGCTGATTGCCAAATGCATATCGACCCATGGTGTCAATGGAACTGTAGACGGTCCGCGGGTCATAGATCCCCATCATGGCACAAGGACCATAGTCGATGGTTTCCCCGGAAATGGTTGTGTTATCCGTATTCATCACGCCGTGAATGAAACCGACCCTCATCCATTCAACAACCAGTTGAATCTGTCTTTCCATGACCTTGCTAAGAAACGAAACATATTGATTCTCCCCTTCTTCCTGCAACTCCGGATAGTGGCGCCCCATGGCATAATGGCAGAGGGTCTCGAGCGCCTGATGATCACCTCGAGACGCGAAGAACTGAAAGGTCCCGATGCGTAAATGGCTTGAAGCAACCCGCGTCACCACAGCCCCCGGCAGTGGCGTCTCACGAAAAACCGTTTCCCCGGTGGTGACAACTGCAAGGCAGCGTGTTGTTGGAACACCCAGAAACTTCATGGCCTCGCTCATGATGAACTCGCGGACAGCCGGTCCCAGGGCGCAGCGACCATCACCCCCCCTGGAAAAGGAAGTGCGGCCGGAACCTTTGAGTTGAATGTCCCACCCTTCCCCAGATTGATCCAATACCTCTCCCAGGAGATGTGCCCTTCCGTCTCCGAGCTGGGGAACAAAGCTGCCAAACTGATGTCCCGCGTAAACGGTGGCAATGGGTTCTGATCCGGGCATAATGTAATTCCCCGAAAAAGCCTGTGCCAGAGCATTCGGGTCATGTTTCAATTCATTTGGAATCATCAGCTGCTCTGCCAGGCTGGCATTCCACAGAAAGATGTGGGGGTCGTGCACAGGTGTCGGCCGAGTTCTTTCGTAAAAAAAATCATCTAATGATGTGTAGGAGTTGGAAAAATGCATGACGGAGTGAGGGACGCCCTTTATATCTTTATATTTAGAAGATCGATTAACGGGTACCGGTTTTCAATGGGATCAGCTCCTTAAGGTAAACATCCGCCCGGCAAAGGATGGATTTGTATCGATTCTGGAAAAGATGACCGGTTCGCCCATGACGCCGGTTAAACCGTACGGCATACCCGGTCAGCAGCCGGCGCATCTATCCTGGCTTTTCTCGGCACAAAAAATCAGCAACATATTGGGACATTCGTGTAAATATAAAGATGTAAAGGGCGTCCCTCCGCACAGTTTCTTAAAAGCATCACGAACCTCGGTTTCCACTTCCTTGAGTTTCTTGTCCAAGTCTTTAATCAGCCTAGCCCCGAGTTTGACGTCTTCCGCCAGTTTGTCGATTGGGGTTTCAGAGTTATCGAGCCTGGTCAAGAGTTCATCAAGTTTTTCAACTTTCTGCTCGTAGGTCAAATTTTCGATTCCATATTCTCCGGGCTCTTCAGTCATGAGATTCCTTCTCCTTGATTGAATTCACGGTGCTTTTGATTTTTCCATCAGCCAGTTTCGTAACCACGGAAATACCAGGGCTTACCTGGGATATAGACTTTATCAAGCCTCCATCTTCAGCGTGCAACAAAGAAAAACCCCTTTTCAAGCTGGTTTCTGGGTCAACGGCTTTAATGGTCCCATATTTATTCCCCAGCAATCGCCTTTCGTTATTGATCCGGGTGATGATTTTCCCTTCAGAAAACCGATCCTTGAGATAGTTGAACCCTTGGGTCTTGCTCTTTATTTGAAGACCTGCCTTTCGGACAATTTGGTTTTTGAAGTTTCCAAGAAAATCCCTTTCCTGTTGAACCCGGTGGCTAAACCGCTCAGGTTGAAACCTTTTCTTTAAGTTTTCCAACTCTTTCTTTTGGGTCTTGAAATCCCTGTAGGTGGCATTCCTCAATTGCCGCCCCTTGTACTCAAGCCTTTCCCGAAACAAAAAGACCATGTTCAATGGGGCCGTGGACAGGTTTCTCTTCCGGACTGACAACTCTGTCTTTTCATTTCCAAGACGGTCAAGGACGTTTGATTGCAGGGAACCGGCCATATTTCTCAAATCGGTCTTGGTGGCATCCAAGAGCTTCCGGGTTCCTTGTCTGATGCCAGTTTTCGCCTCTGCCAACCAACGCTTTTCCATTTCCAAACGGTAATTCCAGGAGGACTTGAACCGATCTTTGGCTTCCTCTATATGCCTGTTCATTTCAATGAATCTGGAAAGGATTTCTTCAGCCACGGCGGTTGGGGTCTTAAAATATTGATTGGCGACATAATCAAGTATGCTGATGTCTGTCTCATGGCCAATGCCGGTCCACACGGGGATTTTGTATGAGGCGATTCTCCTGGCAATGGCTTCGTTGTCAAGATAAAAAAGGTCCGTCTTGCTGCCCCCGCCCCTGGAAATGATAACCAGTTCAACATCCAGCTTTTCGAGAACATCCAGAGCCTTCAATACGGACTTTTCTGTTCTGTCGCCCTGCACGATGCTATCGGCGACATATATTTTGAAATCGAAAGGAGTTGAATTGAGGGTTTTCAGAACATCGTTGTATGCGGCGCTCCCTTTGCTGGAGATCAGGCCGAGCCTTTGGGGGAGCATGGGGACAGGCAGTTCTTTGTTGGGTTTCAGGAGCCCCTCTTTCGTGAGCCTGTCCAGGATTTCCTTCTTCTTGAGTTCCAATTCTCCCAGCGCGAACACTGGATCGGCCCCGACCACTTTCAATGACAATCCATACTGGGGATGATATTGAAGTGAGCATTGAAAGCCGACTGATGTTCCGTTGTCGAGTTTCAGGTCCAGGTCACAGTCTTTAAATTGCCTTTTGATATTGGCTAAGTCCCTAGACCATATCGAGCATCTCATCTGAGCCAGGATCTTGCCGTTTTTATCTGTTTCAACCAGATCACAATAAAACGACCCTCCCCTTTCCCTGCCGGATGAAATCTCGGCTTTCACCCAGAACTGTTTTCCCATGTGAGGCGCAAGGATCGCCTGTATCCTGTCTGTTATTTTGGAAAGGGGAAAGAATTTTTTCTCAGTCATGGCTTTGTTGCTGAATATGTAATCCTCAGAGTTAGGGAAGAAACCACCGAAAGCAACTATCCACTGAAATAGCAGGAGAATAGGGGAATTTCAAGAAATGTATTTTTTTCTTCGTGCTTGTGAAATGACTTAGGCCGAATGGGAGGCGGTCCTGTTTTTGGGTTTGTATACCCGTTAGGTCGGGGCGAGAGGATTTGAACCTCCGACTCCCTGCTCCCAAAACAACTACGCTTGATTTCTAGAACATCCATAACTCACTAAAATACCTTATTTTTAAGGACTTACCCGATTTCTCCAATTCCCGTTGGTAGACGTTATTTCGTCTACCAGAACCTATTTTGACTCAAAACGTCTACCAAATCGTCTACCACTTTCCCCTTTTAATGAGCTCCTTTGCATAAGGCTACATTGAAGGGTTGCATGACGGGAGGATCGGTGGCCCCTGATCCCTTGTTTTACACATCGAATGTTGAATATTGGCTAAAAGTCGACATTCATCTTGGTGGCTTGGTGCTCTGAAAATAAAAAACTTATTCGGAAGGGTGGTTATCCCAAGTTCACACGATATGATTGGATTGAGGATATCAAAGTCTTTTTAACTTGCTGACATTTTAAACTTATGCCAAAATAAAGACAATTCAGGGCTTGTTAAAGATTTAGGCCATTTTTGTTCAATATGGAACAAAAACACGCCGAATAGTTAATATCTAATGTTATAGGTTTTAATATGCAGCGAGACAAAGTAACAAGTGCATGGGTTTGGAGCAGCCTTGAAGATTTACATTTTGGCTTCATCATAGGTTTCGAGCTCCACAGGCCCTATAAAATATTCAATGAAATTCTGGCGCTTGAGAAGGTTTTAAAAGCACTATTGTTATATTATTCTGGGAATCAATACGAGAACTTATGTGAAGAGCAATCAAAAAAACAAATCGAAAACTTAGCAAAGGGATATGGGCATAAAATAAAGAAAATGCTTAAAGAATCATCTGATCATTTTGGCAAAGCAGCCTTAGACAGACTAAAGAGCTCTGATTTCGACGGATTCACTGGATCGGAAATGATTAGAGCTGTAGAAGCTGGGTATATGGAATCCCGATATCCTGCTTTAAAACCTGTTTATGAGCAATTCCAAACTAAAAATCTTGATATTTACAAAGATCCTATAGGTTCTTCTGGTGTTACGAAGTTTGTGTATACTGTGAACCGATTGGTTTTATTGTGTCTTAAATCAAAACTTAGTATGAGCTCAGTGAAAGAACGATTTATGCAAACTTACGGTCATATGGAAGGAACACCACGGTTTATTACTTTGGCATTCGAAGGTGCTATCGATAAATACTTATAGGATCTCTAACAATCTCTTCCAGCGGATCGTGAAAAAAACCGCAGCCGCTGAAGAGTAAGTTGGCAACATGATAAAAAATATAAAAGTCATAGGTTTAATTGTTGTTGGCAGTATGGTTATATTGGCTGTTGTAAATCATTTTATTAGGATATCTGACGGATATGAAAGTTGTGGCTATATAGAGGAATTATTATTTAACGAGCCGATAAAAAAGAAGTTTGATAAATTAATGTTTAGTGATAATTATGTTTTATATGAAGATGTAAATGAAAGATTATTTTATATTTCGGGAATAATAGAAAAGCATGGATCTGAAATATTTGATAATATAAACTATGAAAGCAAGAGAATTGAAGCTATAAATATTCTTGAACATGCCATAACTAATTGCTCCAAAATACCTGATGATTATTTGTTTGATAGCAACCCTGAATTACCAGAAAAGTACCGAAAACACTTTCAAAATGCATTAATGCTTTGGCATGCAGGATTAGAAAATAAACAAACAGAGGCTTTAATTAAAGGGAATAGAGAATACAATATTTTTTTAAGCTGGATTCAGTCTAAAAGTCGAAATGATTTTAAGAATCTGAGGTAATGATTGCGTGATATGTCCAGATAGAATGAAATCGTCAGATATGGTTAAGACTCTTTTCCGATAATTGCATGATCAAATCTAAGTAGCTGCAGTTTATATAATATTGACCACAATGATCATATTTCGTCCGGACCCCGCAGAGTTCCTCATCGAATATTTGGAGACAGAAAAGGAAAGCGAAGGAATTATGAAAAAGACGCTCTTGCTTTTGGTCATTATATTTTTCTGGTTTCTGTCACCTGTTCAGGCAGAAGTGAAAACTTTTGTTCATACGGTAAGGCAACCTTTTAGTGGGAGCCAATCTCCAGATGATGCTAGGGTAGCGGCTACCCATAAGGCAAAGCGTGAAGTCTTGGAGAAAGCTGGCACTTATCTGGAGACCTTAAGTATTGTCGAAGATGGAAGGCTCACAAAGGACCAGGTTTTGGCTTTGGCAAGTGGAATATTGAAAACGGAGATTGTTTCACAAGAACATTATAGTACCAAAGAGGGTTTTGGAATAATCATAAAGGCAAGGGTCAAAGTTGATACCAGTGTGCTTGGAAACAAAGTCAAAAAGCGCTTGGCAGACCAGGCAGTTATGAGGCAACTGATTGACCTTCGTAAGAAAGAGAAAGAACTGCTTGATAAAGTAGAACTCCTGGAAAAGAAAAACCAGAACTTAATAAATAGTAAAGAGACAGTTCGGAACAAACAGGATAAAAGAGAATTACAGAAGGCTTTTCAGCAAGCCACCAGAGGATTCGGTGCTATCCTCTTGAATTACTATGCGATAAGTTTCTGGAAACATGGTAAATACTCTAATCCTACTAAAGTGATAGGTATTCTGAACGAAGCCATAAGGTTGGAACCTTTATATGCTAACTCATACAGTAATCGAGGCAATGCTTATTACAATCTCAAACAATACGAGAAAGCTGTCCAAGATTTCAATAAATCTATAGAATTAAATCCGGATAACTCAGATGCTTACAACAGTCGTGGTCTTATGTATATCCATCTTGGACAATACGCAAAGGCAGTCAGGGACTTCGATAAAGCTTTAAAATTGAATCCAAATAATGAGGCAGTTTACAATAACATAGGGCTTATGTATGGCAAGTTTGAAGAATACGATAAGGCTCTCCTATCCATTAATAAATCAATAAGAATGGGTGCTAATAATGGTGAGATTTTCTATAATAGAGGAACAATATATGTCAATCTCAAACAATACGAGAAAGCTGTCCAAGATTTCAATAAATCTATAGAATTAAATCCGGATAACTCAGATGCTTACAACAATCGGGGAACAACCCAGTTGTCGCTTACACAATACAAGAAGGCTCTTCAAAACTTCAATAAAGCTATAGCATTGAATCCAAATAATCCAAACGCTTACAATAATCGGGGGATTTGTTATATGGCATTGGGCGAGCAACGTCTTGCGTGTCTTGACCTGAAAAAAGGCTGTGCCCTTGGAATTTGTCTTGTTTTGGAAGAGGCAAAAAAACAAGGAAGTTGTTTGTAACCCCCACTTTATCAAACCTTACTGTTTCATCTTCTATCGTCCACCAATTACAGCAGTGAAAACTTGTGATATTATCTCAAACCTATCACATTAAGAAACCCCAACCAACCTACAACCCATACACTTAAAACGATCATTAATTAAAGCTACAGATAACAAAAGAAATGGATTGTTTTTCTATGCCTTATTTATGAAACTTTAAATTGGTTTTTGATGTTTTCATTAAATAAACTTTGATTAAACCAGAAGGGAACCAGCAATTGGCTAATTGATCCCGGGGCCCCTCAACAAGGTTCTTGTTTCGTATGGAGGATGTTCCTTTCGATTTTCATCCCTTTTCATCCCCTTACCAACCGCATCAATCGTCTTCCCCAAAGACCTCTGTGACAGTTTGAGCCAACTGATTGTAGAGAAAGCTGTACGCATCATCAAACGGACCATCGTGCAGGGCATTCAGCAGGCAACGATAGTACCATTTCTGCGATTCCCTGCCTCTCTTGAAGCGCTTCCAAATTCCATCACCTTCGGTCTTGTAGTCACCTGCAATGGCCCTGATGTTGTCGAGTTTGTCCGCAAGGGTTACAAACCGAACCGCTTCAGAAGTTTCATTTAAAGAATCCAGGGCGTGTTGTTTACGTTCTTCCCAAGACAGTGATTTATCAGGTTCCGAAACCCTATCCACAATCTCAGCCACTTCTTCACCGAATTTTTCTCTCAGATCATTCAACGTCACGGGAGTATCCTCCACGGTATCGTGAAGGATACCGGCGGCAATAACGTCATCCGAAAAACCGGCTTTCGCAAGAATGATTCCAACTGACAACGGGTGCGTGATATAGGGGATTTTCGTCCCTTTTCTCAATTGCTTCTTGTGCGCCTCCAAAGCAACTTGAATCGCAGTATTTATCATTTCTTCCTCCGCTTGATTATTTCCGACATCTCAATAGCTGAAACCAATTTCATTACACACGATTTCTTCTTTTTTGAGTGAAACGCCCCATCCTTGACTCGCGAATATTCCCGGCCCCGCCATCTGCCCTTTCAAAGACTGATAAATGGAAAACCCGATCATCAACGGCCAAGGCAAAGCCGACCACCTTTCTGGATTCCAAACGGATGTCCGTACCCAGACCCACGGACGGACGACCCTCAGCCCCGGCTGCAAGGGCTGCTTTCTGGAATTTGGTGACTTCACTTTTGAGAGCCTTCTGTTCTTTGTCCGGGTCATGCCAGTCGATGGCATCGAGGGCGTAGCTTTCAAGGAGTTTTTTGAAAATCTCTGCAAAAGTCTCCGGTTTTCCAAAAGCGTCCAGCCCTGCAACCCTGCCGTTGATCATAAATACGGCCCCCACCTGGGAATCGATCAGCCTGAAGGGCTTCACGTATTCCTCCATGGACGGCCTCTCTTTTTCATACATGGCGGCCATAGCGCCCGTAGGTGATTCGGCCTCCATTCTATCCGACTTTTCGGCGATGCCGTCCCAGATAGCACTTTGGTCCGATCGGAATTCCCCTGAAGACCTGACTGAATAATTGACCTGTTCGGATTTCATGGCGCGAAGATTCGATGACATCATTCTCTCCTTGCTGTGAAATGTGGGACTGTCATAGGACCAGCGACCGTGCTCCACGCAGCTGACCGGGATTACGATCGTGGCATTTCCCTTCACCAGGATAGTCGTATTGACGATCCGGTTCTGTTTGGCCCCCACCAGTTCTTCGCCGTCCAGGATTAGAATCATTCTGGGGGATTTGTTCATAACCTTCAGTTCTGGCACAGAGCCGTCATTGTCCTTTTCAACGATTTCAATCAGGTTTTGATATCGATGACCGATAGAATCTGCCCCCTCACATTGATAATCCCCAGGACAAAATCAGGCGTACCGGGCAGCGGCGTCAGCTCTTTCAAGGGATAGACTTCACGAATATGCGCCAGCTCAAGGGCATACCGTTCATGGGCCAGCATGAACGCCACCACTTCCAGATGCGCCTCACCCCTTTCTATCCCCTTGGGCTCCTTTGCCAGGGCTTTTGCGCGTTCTCTTAAGATGTCAGCCTTTTCTTTGCCGCTGTTCAAGGGTTGTCCTCCCTAATCACCCATCATCAATCCGATGGATTCCCGGAGCCTCTCGCTCGTGAGCCCGTCGGAATGGGGCACAACCGCCTCCGGTTCCATGGATGATAACAGGTCGAGGGCGTTTTTTAAATATCTTCCGGACTCACCCGGCTTACCCTGCCCCTTTGTAAGATGCCCCAATAAGTAATAGGCCATCACCAGGCCAGGATCAAGGTAAATGGTGTGTTTCAGTGACTTTGTGGACTCTTCCACCAAACCCTGTTCCTGGTAAATAGTGGCCAGAAGAAAGCGATATTCAGGATGGAGTTTTTCCCTGCCCACTGCCTCCTCGCACCATTTTCTCGCCTCATCCAACCTTCCCATATTGGCATTGGCCTTCGCCAGGAGTACCGTCTGTTCCGGTATAAGAAGGGAATTGCCTGCCGCTTTTCCATGGGAAAGGGACCGGTTCAATATTTCGGCCGCTTCTTCATAGCGGGCCTTTTCGTAGAGAGCAAGCGCCTCCTGATAGAGATCCCTTTTCGGCGCCTGGCGCTTTTCAGTTTTTGGAAAAACGGGAACGGGTTTCGGGCGGCTGGGCTTTTTCCTGAACACGGGCTTAGTCGGTCTGGTGGTGGGGGAAACAGGCGCCGGCGTAATGAAAGCCGCCGCCTTTTTTCTATCCGGTCTCCTGGGGGGACCTTTTCGGTGAAGAATGGCTCCGGGGAATCGCACGGAATTAAGGCCCGGCCCCTGCACCAGAGGGCTTTCAGTGGGGCTCGTAATAAACCACCCCCCATTGTGGAGGTAACTTGTCAAACGCCGGATCGTCCTGACCTGCATATCGGGAGAAAGGTACATAAGCGCATTCCGGCAGAAAAGAACTTCCACCTTTCCCTGCTCACCCAAATCCGGGGGATAACCATTTTTCGCCAGGTTATACCGGGAATAACGGACCATATTCCTGATACGGGGGGAAATCTCAAATCTTTCTTTTCCCGTCTTTTTGAAATACCGCTTTAAAATCTCATCAGGCGTGTCACGAAAGGACCAAGGCGTATAAATCCCTTTCCTGGCCTTTTGAAGGAATTTGGAATTTATGTCCGTGCCGAGTATTCTGATCTTCCACCCCAAAAAAGCCGGCATCTGATCCAGCAACATGGCTATGGAGTACGGTTCTTCACCGGTACAACATGCCGCACTCCAAAACGTGATTTCCTTGTTTTTTCCATGGTGGGATTCGAGCAGACCGGGAAGAATCCGCTCTTTCAATGCTTCGAAAACAAACTTATCTCTGAAAAAAAAGGCCTCCCCAATGGTCATGTGGCTGATCAGTACATCCTTTTTGGCATCCGTCAGCTGTGCCGACAAAAGCCATTTGATGCAGTCATCCACATGGTCAAAACCCAATTCCCGGGAAACAGCGCTGATATTCCGTTTGAGGTCCCGCCATTTCTTCCGCGGAAAATGGAGACCCATCCGCAAATTGATGAACTCGCTCAGCCGGGTGACAAGATCATCTGATATCTCTTGCCGCTTTTTTGCCATTCAGCGCTTTCCCACCATAAATTATTTCTTGGAAGTTCCCCACTGCTGTTCCATTGGAACATCCTTCATCAATTCACGCGTCTCTTCGATGGAGAACAGCCGATCAAGGTCGTAAATGAGGATCGTATTATCGTCGAGTTTTCCGACCCCCTCAATAAAAGGCGCCATCTCAGGCAGGATCCGTACCGCCTCGTCCACTGCTTCTGAGCTCAATTCAACCACCCCCACAACCATGTCCGTTATGAAGGCCACCGTTCTCGCGCCTGATTTGCAAATGACAATACGATCATCAATTTCCACATGGCGATGTGCCAGAGAAAAACGCCTGCGGATGTTCAATACGGGAAGGATTTCCCCCCCCATATTCAGCAATCCGACCAGATTGTCGGGGGCATTGGGAAGATAAGTGAGCTCAACCGCACGAATGACCCTCAAAACGGCGGCAAGCGACAGGGCATATCGCTGATCTTCAAGACCAAAGACGAAATATTGTGATGACCTTTCCATAATGTGATCGCTTACTGTTTGCCTACGCATCATAGGGGAAAATTCGTAGCACAATTCAGTTGTAATTGCAACTATAAATGAAATAAGTCAAATTATTCTAAATCATTAAGCGGAAGGCAAATCTGGCGTTGCGTCGGGGCAGCTATTCTGACACACCAGACCCTTTTGGCGTTTTAACCGCCAGTATGAGAATAATCCCCGCCGCCAGCACAAAAGCCGCCACATACAAACCGCCCGAAAAAGAGCCGGTGGTATCCTTTATCCATCCGGTGAAAAAAGGCGCCACCCATGAGCTCAGAAAGCCGATGAGATTGGCCAAACCGAATGTGGTTCCGACAATCCCCTTGGGTGCCAGTTCTCCCAGAAGCGCATAGTATGGCGGCCATACCCCGAATGCAAAAAACCCGGAAGTCAAATAAAGAACCGTGATCAAAGTACTGGATGCCCGGATCTCCACCGCATAGGCCATGGCGAACATCAAAAGCGCCCAAATAAGGGCACTGGCGGCCACAAACCACTTCCGTCCCACACCCCTTCGGGAAAACGCATCGCTCAGCGTCCCGATGATAAAAAGGCCCGGAAGACCCACCAGACCCAGTATCCCGGACAAAACGGAACTTGCCGTGATGGTCGAAATGCCCATTTCCATGTATATGGATGGCATCCAGGTGGCCAGGAGCCAGTAGGCGTAGAGCATCGTGAAACCCAAGGTATACATGAGCCACAGATCACGGCCCATGAATGCCTTTCGGTAAGCCGCCCGTACCTGGGCTGCATCCTCTTTCAAAACGGGTTTGGGATCCTGAACATATTTATAGACCAGGAAACTGGTGATGATGGAAGGAAACGCAAAGACCACAAAAACCCAGCGCCAGTTGTGGGTGTAATCGGCAATCATCCCCGAGGAAAACACGGCCAGAAAAAACCCGAAGGCAAGGCCCATAAAGGATACGGCCTGGCCCTGGCCCATTTTTTCCACGGGGGTAAAGGCCACAATGGTCGGTTTCTCATTTCCAAAATAAGCGCCGTGGGCAAAACCGGTAAGGAAACGGACCGCCACCAGCATGGCGAAACTCTGGACCAGGGCCGTGCCGAGAGAGAAAAAAAACCAGAGCAAGGTACTGATAATGAGGATTTTTCGTCTGCCAAACCGATCCCCCAGGTAGCCGGATGGTAACTGCATGAGGGTGTAAGAAAGAAAAATGGCGCTAAAAAGAGACCCGGCGGTGGCATATGAAATATGGAATTCTTCCATGATCATACCCAACACGGGCGAAATCCCCATACGTACCACATAGAGGGCCACCCACCCGAAGGCCATGACAAACCAGATTGTGTGATATTTCCGCCAGGGCACCGGAGGCTCCTCCCTCTGAACAAAGGGGTCACACCTAATTTTTTACACCTATTTTTTGCATCATTAGTTCTATAAAGCAACGGCAACCGAACGGAAGGTATATAACAAAAAATAGGTGTGACCCCTTTTTCCGGTATACCGTCCGGGCCAATGAGATGTATACACCCTTTTCCGGGTGCATTCAATTCAAAGGAAGATCTAATGGACCTCTGCTGGCAAATATCTAAATATACCTTGTCATTTTAAATATAGAATTTTAAAATAGCATTGTATTTGTGAATTTAATCTGATTTTTTACTCGTGGATACAAGAAAATGGAACGTCTGATCGAAAGTGAACTTTCCAAATGGAAAGTAAGCAAGCGCAGAAAACCGCTGATTCTTCGGGGCGCCAGACAGGTGGGCAAAACCTATTCCCTGAGAAAATTTGGAGAAAATCATTTTGATACCATCGTCATGGTGAATCTGGAACGGAATACCGACTGGCATCGTGTTTTCGAAGGGAACCTCGGTGCAAAACGGATCTGTTCCGATCTTGAAATTCTTTCAAAGCAAAAGATTGTTCCGGGAAAAAGCCTGGTTTTCTTCGACGAAATTCAGGCCTGCCCCAGGGCCATTACCGCGCTTCGCTATTTTTTTGAAGAAATGCCCGAACTGCACGTGGTTGCAGCAGGTTCATTGCTCGAATTTGCCATGAAAGATATTTCCTTTCCGGTTGGTCGAATTCAATTCCTGCACCTTTCGCCACTCTGTTTTGCAGAATATCTTCGAGCAATCGGGAACGGGGGTGCAGCTGAAGTAATCCTCTCCCCTCCCGGCAGAATATCAGAAGCCATTCACCAACTCCTTTTGCAGGAACTCAGGCGATACTTTTTTACGGGGGGAATGCCTGAAAGCGTCATGGCCTATACTGAAACCGGCTCCATGAGTGAATCCTTCGAAGTACAGGCGGAAATTTGTGAAACCTATCGCATGGATTTCGCCAAATACAGCCCGCAGGTGGACAAACGATGCCTCAATGCCGTATTGACATCCATCTCAGAGAGTGTGGGTGGGCAGATCAAATACGCAAGGCTTTCCCGTGATTTCTCAAGTCCGACCGTCAAAAAGGCTTTTCATCTGCTTTGCCAGGCCAATGTCATTCGGAAAATCATTTCCGCGAATCCATCGGGACTGCCACTTGGAACAACGCCCGCCAAAAATGTTTTCAAGGCCATTTTAGTTGATATTGGACTCATGCGATATCTTTCGGGCATGCCCACGGATGTTGAATACGGGAAAGCGGATCTCCTCGGCATCTACCGGGGCGCCACGGCAGAACAATTTGTCGGGCAGGAGATGCTGTCATCCCGGGGTGAGGATCTTCACTATTGGTCAAGGTCGGCAAAGAGCAGCACCGCCGAAGTAGATTATGTGGTGGTTATTGACGGACGGATAACGCCTATCGAAGTGAAAAGCGGGGTTTCCGGAAGATTGAAGAGCCTCCATCTTTTTTTGAAGACCTACAAGAATTCCCCATGGGGAATTGTGTTTTCTTCAAGACCTTATGAAGATCTGCCTGAGAAACGCATCCGATTCATACCGCTCTATTTTGCCTACTCAGCCTGTAAGGAAAAAAGGGGTCACACCTAATTTTTTGCATTGTTAGTTCTCGCAACAAAAAATAGGTGTGACCCCTTTTTTCCAGGAAATGAAAGAGATAGGTTGATGCCCCCGTATGGATACGCTGGTCGATCAATTGGCCCCGCTTTCTTGCCTCATTCAAAAAAGCCTTTTCATAATCGGTCCCGCCAAGTTTTTTGGCATGCCCGAATACCAGCCATACGCGTCCCGTGAGCGAACTCAACTCTTCGGTTATGTTGTTTAAGGTCTGTGGCGTAATTGCCCCGCTGACCTTTACGGATGCCGGCGCTATATTAAACCGATTCTGATAGTATGAAAAGGTAATATAAGCAGGATTGTGTACCAAAAACGTGTCATCGGATTCGTGCTGATCCGCCAGATAAGCCACCACTGGTTTCATTTCTTCGATTCTGATCGGATAAACAAGACACCTGGCCGCTTCCACTGTCGGCTTAGCCAGGTTCAAGACAATCAATAGAATGGCGGCATATCTGAGCCACCCAACCCGCCATTTGCGGCGCCATATCCACTCCAGAAATACGGCAATGGGGATATAGAGATTGAGAACCCCATACAACAACAATCGTTCTCCGAATGGATATTTGTGAAAACCGGATACCACTAAATTAAGAATCAGTGGCAGGAGAATCATAGCAAGTAATTGGCGGTTCCTTTTCCAAATGAGGATGCAACCCACCAGGAAAAACACGGCAGCACCCCTCGCGCCCAGGGTCCACAACGGGGTCTTGAAAACCCGCATCAGCACATCCGAGAAAAACGCCGCATCCCCCGGAACGAACGGCGGAAAAGGCATAAAATATCTCTCCCAGAAATTTAATAGATACAGGTCTTTGGTTTGTGATTGCAAAAACTGGTACTGAACCCAGAAACTGAATATCCAGACAAGGGAAATACCCAAGAATAGACCGAGCCCTCTCCAATGCTCCTTGAGCGTACAGCGGATCATCACCACGGCCCCGATCCCGAATAGAACAAACACCGCTGAAAACGAAAACCACGAAGCGATACTTCCAAAGAAGGCAAGCCATAGAAGCCGTTTTCTAGAACACACAACAGATCCGTCGCCCCATGCCAGCAGCATAAGACCGATGGCGATGGCCAGATCCAGGGAATAAGGCTTCATATTGTTTGCGTGGTGAATGGCTTCGGGGATTACAGCCAGTTGCGCCAAACACAAAACAGCACAAAAGGGGCCCACAGTACGGAGGGAAAACAGAAAAGCCAGGGGCAGCACCGCTACCCCGGCGGCAAAGGGAATCAGTCGCAGAGACAGCTCGTTATTACCCAGAACCTGTATACAGACCCATTCCACCAGGCAGAATCCGATGGGCGCTATCTGGCCCACGTCCAAGGGAGCAAAAAGAGCAGAAATCGGTTTTGCTAGCAGATTCCCGGCCAGCGCCGCTTCATCGTTCCACAGGGATACGCCGGCCAGGTAACTCCGGGTGCGCACCGCCACCCCCAGGCAGAGAAAGAAACAACCGAAAAAAAAGAAAATACCCCACCGAACCGCCCTGTCCCGGAGAGAAAATGCGGATGATAAATCGTATAGATCTCTTTATCCCCGAGGGCGGACCGAATCGGCTCGGCTTTATCCGCGGCAGCAAAAAGGTAGATCCAAATGAATGGTTTTTTAAAGCGCATTTCTATCAGGACCCTGTTACGCCCGGTTCTCTGGGTTTGGAAGCGTTTATTCAGTTGCTGAAATTTGTTGCCACCCGGCGATGGGGAGCGTCATATGAAACCGTGTTTGAAGGGATGAATGAAAAACATCAGTGGCTCTATCGCGGACAGGTGGTCCCCACGGACCAGACAGTGACGATTGAAGCGGTCATTACCGAGATGAATGACAACGCCAGGTCAATTCGCGCCGATGGATTCCTTATGGTTGACGGTCGGGTAGTTTACAGGCTGACCGATTTCACTATCAGATTTTGTCAAGGGTCTCCTCATGCCGCCATTCATGGGTTCCAACCTTCCCGACGGTGACATCCTGCCATCCCAATCTGAATCCAGGCATTATCAGCCTGCGTTTTGATCGGT
>JAERTK010000191.1 GCA_016844935.1 Desulfobacteraceae bacterium
CCCGGGTATCAGCCACATCAAAGCGACTGATTTCACCTTCCCCCCCCTGCTTCCGAATGAGCTCGAGGGTTTCCTCAGCGGCCTCCCCGTTGGAATGGTAATTGATCACCACCCGGTAGCCCTCCCCTGCCAGTTCCCCACAGATGGCGCGTCCGATCCCCCGGCTCCCACCGGTCACCACCGCCACGGGGTTCTCGGTCCTGTTCATAATTCCATCTCCTGTTGTTCATTGGAACCGGACTGCACCCCCTGCAGTTTGATTTCCGCAAGAATTTCATCCCCCATGCGCGTGGTGCCCTCAATTTCGCTGTAGAATTCCATTTGAAAGACTCTTCTTGATTCGGTTGTGATTCGACTGTTCAGGGGAAGCTCGTTACAATGGAAAACAGCTTCCTTCACACCAACGATCCAACCGGTGCCTTCCAGATCATCGTCCGTTTTCTGACGTTCCCGCCAACCCAGACACACCCCCGCAGTCTGGGCCACCAATTCCACCAGGACAAGGCAATTGGCCGAACCCGCTTCAACCATGGGCCAATCTTCGGTTACCGTGGACACGGTAACGGCCTTTTTTTCATCCACGACAACGATTTCATTGACCAGCCTCATACGATTCCGGTGGGGGATCAGGCCCTCCACGCGATTAATCGTCATGGTTTACACCCCTAACATATTGAAATCATGAAGGTTAGTGTTTTGGAAATTGACGTTGACCGTAACAAAGGATCGTGATATTTTATGGATTTTCTACGATACTTTGTCGTTTCTGTAAAGCAGCAATCTTATATTTCCATTTTTAAAAGGACCTTTTGCGGGAAAAACTTATGACGGACCTGATCCATGAACTACGGATTAAAATAATCGACACCCTGAAACTGGAAGATGTCTCACCGGCGGATATTGGCGAAGAGGACCAACTGGTGGGGGGCGAACTGGGGCTGGACTCCATCGACGTACTGGAACTGGTGATCATGATTGAAAAGGACTACGCCGTAAAAATAGACAACAAGGAATTGGGAGCCCGTGTTTTCGCCAATTTGAAAACACTTGCCACCCATATTCGGGAAACGGCGCCAGAGGGGATCTTTTGACGGACATCCGTGCTTTTATTGCCGGCCTGGGTTTGATCACACCGTTAGCAAAGGGTGTGTCCCGAAACTGGGGTGCCCTTGTGGGCGGGAAAACCGGCATCTCCAAACTCACCCTCTTTCACACGGCAGAGGATCTCTTTTTTCCCGTGGGGGAAGTGGCAGCCGCTTTATCCCCCACGGGGCCGCCCAGAACACACCAACTGGCCCTCATGGCGGCGGAAGAAGCCATGGCCCATGGGGGGGGACCACCGGATGCCATTGTCATGGGGAGTACCACGGGAGGGATGTGCCGGACGGAAACGCTTCTAAAAGAGAACCGGTTGGATCCGTCACTGTTTTCGTACCACGGCGCTGGGTCTGTGGCAGAATATCTCGCAATGAAACTGAAGTGCAAAGGCCCCGCCATGACGGTTTCCACCGCCTGTTCATCCGGGGGCGCAGCCATGGCAGTTGCAATGGCCCTTTTAAGAAGCGGCAAATACGGGAGAATCCTAACGGGCGGCGCTGAATCGCTGTGCCGCCTCACCTATTTCGGTTTTCATTCGCTGCAACTGATTGATCCCCTGGGGTCCCGTCCCTTGGACAGGGACCGCAAAGGTCTCACGGTTTCCGAAGGGGCCGGCATGCTGCTCCTGGAGGGAAAAACCGGAATAGCAGACCCTGACACCATCGAGGTTCTGGGTGCAGGTCTGACCTGCGACGCGTATCATCCCGCCTCTCCGGATCCTGAAGGTACGGGCGCGCTCTCCGCCATGAAAAGGGCACTGGACGACGCTGGGCTGACCCCACAGGATATTGACTACGTTAACCTCCACGGGACCGGCACCGTCGATAACGACCTTTCGGAAGCCAAAGCCTTTAATCTTCTGTTCCGTGAGAAAAAGCCCCTTGTCTCTTCGGTGAAGGGTGCCTTCGGGCACAGCCTTTCAGCCGCAGGCGCCATTGAGGCGGTTATTTCAGCCAGGTGTGTGGAAGCAGGCATGGCACCGGCCAGCGCAGGATACCAAACACCCGACCCGCTTTTGACATTGAGACCGCTGAAAAAATCGAAAGCAGCTCCCATAAAAACGGTCATGTCAAACTCATTTGGTTTTGGCGGCAACAACGCGAGTGTGGTTCTGGGTAGGCCCAGGAATTCACAAGGTTCAAAATCCCCTTTAACCGCGAGCCTGGAGGTGGTGGGCACCGCCTGCATAACAGGCGCGGGAAGTACATCACAGACACTGGACGCATTTTTAAATGGGCTGAACTGCCAGGGGTTGCTTTCTGAAAGTGAGATTTGCCAACCCCTTTCTGCCAGATCTGTCAGACGTCTCAAACGGCTTTCGCGAATGGGCTTGTCCCTGGCCATGGACGTGGTAGGTAATACCGGCGGCCCCGAAGAACCCGGTGCTGTCTTTTTCGGCACCGGCTGGGGGGCCCTTTCGGAAACCCATGATTTTCTGAAAAGCCTATACGAAACAGACGAACGGTTTTCCAGCCCCACTGATTTCATGGGTTCCGTGCATAACGCCACCGCCGGTCGAATTGCCATAAAATTTAATGCCAGGGGGCCCAACATCACCACCACCGGCGGGGATTACTCCTTTGAACAGGCACTCATGTCGGCCCATCTTCTGGCAGCACAGAAGGATAAGCCGCTGCTGGTGATGGGAGCGGACGAATTTCACCCGGTGCTGTCCGAGCTTTTTGATCCTTCCGTTGCTCTCGCCGAAACGCCTTCAGACGGCGGGGGGGCGCTGTTATTGCGGAGCGTCAAGACACCTGCCGGGAAAGGTTCAGGCCCGAAGTTAACCCCCTTGTTCCATGAAACCGTAACCGGGAATCCCCATGTAGTGCCTTCCCTGATAAAATGCCTGGGAGGATCTGAAAAAATCAACCCAGATTTTGGCGCTGTTTTTGCCGGCCTTCCCGCCCGGTTCCATGCCGACGGCAGAAAACAACTTGATCTGTTCCTTGAAACAATCGAATATAGAGGGCCGGTTATCGATTACAGGCGTTACCTGGGCCAATTCGCCTCAGCCTCGGCCGTGGCCGCAGTGTTGGCGGTATCGCTGTTGAAGACCGGTGAAATTCCCGCTGCATTGACCGAAAACAAAAAATTCCACCTGAACGGAAAAGGCATTCTCCTTCTGGGACTGGGGAGTTCCGTCACAGCCGTAGCTGTCCAAAACGGGGAAGGATCGCCATGAAAGTCCTGCTGATTTCAGCCAATACCCTCACAACACCCTATCCGGTATACCCTCTGGGCCTTGACCACGTGGCCGATGCCCTTTTGGCGGATCATGAAGTGCGCATTGCAGACATCAATGCTCTGGACCACGTTGAACAATTGAACCGTATCATCCGTCTCTTTGACCCGCATGTGGTTGGCATGTCGTTAAGGAATATCGATAACACCGACCAAACCAAACAGCAGAGTTTTGTGGCGGGATACCAGCGTCTGGTTCATGTGATTCGAAAAGCGACCCAAGCGACCCTGGTCCTGGGGGGGAGTGGCTTCACCCTGTTTCCCCGTGAGATGATGGAGACCCTCGGCGCGGATTATGGCATTCTGGGTGAGGGGGAACGGCTGGCGGACCTGCTGGCGGCCATGGACGAAGCGGCGCCAACCGGGGACATCCCCGGCGTTGTCACCGCTAAAGCACCGCAACCAATCCCCCCACCGCTTTCGAACCTTCACGGTAGAAAAAATTTGCCCGACAACCCCCACCTGCAATATTATCTCAAGAACGGCGGGATGCTGAACCTTCAGACGAAAAGGGGTTGCCCCTTCAGGTGCATCTATTGCACCTACCCCCACATTGAAGGGGGGTGCCTGCGGTTTATCTCACCGGAGGCGGCGGCGGAAGACGCCATGCGGCTCCAGAAGGCGGGGGCAAAATACTTTTTTGTAACGGACTCCGTATTCAATTCTAATACCGATCACAGTATCGCTGTGGCGGAAGCCTTTATGGCAGCTGGTCTTACGATTCCCTGGGGCGCTTTTTTCGCACCCCTGGATTCACCAAAAGGGTATTTTGAACTGATGGCACGGGCAGGTCTCACACATGCCGAATTCGGTACGGAGTCCATGTGCAATGCCATGCTAAAGAATTACGGGAAACCGTTTCGCACAAAGCATGTCTTCAATGCGCACAAAGCGGCCACGGACAGTGGATTATACGTTTCTCATTTCTTCCTTCTGGGAGGGCCGGGTGAAAACGCGGATTCCATTGATGAAACGCTGAACAATATTGAAAAACTAAACCGCAGTGTCTTCTTTTTTTTTGCGCTCTGCGTATTTATCCGCATACGGATCTTTATGATATGGCGGTGGCGGAAGGACAGATATCGGCCCTCACCCCCCTCCTTGAGCCCTGCTTTTACGCGTCTCATAAGATCTCCCGGAATGAAATCCTTGAGCGTCTTGAGACCCATGCGAAACAACGCCCCAACTGGGTTATCGGCTCCGGGGGCGAGGCCACAGCCGGGATTGTCGCCCGATTGTATCAACGGGGACACTCGGGACCGTTGTGGGAGTATTTGATCCCGTAAAACCGTGAAAAGTGCCGTAAAGGTGAATGCGATGAAATGGTATTCCGTACTGGGCCCGGCAATTTCCGATGCTGAGCAGATGATATTGAATGCTGAAGTACCGCCCGATTCCCCCTGGTTTGACGGCCATTTTCCCGATGACCCCACACTCCCGGGGATCGCACAGCTGGAAATGGCCATCGCCGCGATCCGTCTGGCCCGGAACCGGAATGTATCGATTACAAGGTTCAGAAAGGTTCGTTTCAAACGGGTGATTCGGCCCGGTCAAGCACTGAAAATCATAGTCACACCCAGAAAATCTGAGGAAAGTTCCTACGCCTTCCGTATTCTTGCAGAAGACGAACTGGCATGTAATGGCGTGCTTTTCCTGAAAGATCTGAACACAGAAAACATGAAGGAGGAAACACCGTGAAAAAGGATTTAAAAGACATCACCGTCCATATTGCGAAAATCATGATTGACGAACTGAAGCTTGAAGATGTGACGCCTGAAACATTTGATCCGGAAATTGATCTGGTGGATGAGGTGGGCATCGACAGTATGGATCTGGCCACGGTGGCCCTGGTCCTGCAGGATGAATACGGCATCCGGATTGATGAAGACGATTACACGAAACTCACGACCATCAATCGGATCGCCGAATATGTGAATGAAAAGCTGTAAGGGCCTTAAGTGAAAAATGTTCCGGTTGTTGACTCGCAAGAAACGTCTGGGGAAAAAAGGGGATTGACAGCAGAGCGCGGAGGTTCTCTAGTGGTTCTCACGGCGTCACTCCGCATGGGATTTAAGGTATTGTTTTCTAAGCTCCCGTTTCAATATTTTCCCGGCTGCGCTCTTGGGTAACGTTTCCACCACATGATATTCTTTCGGCACCTTAAACGAAGAAAGTTTCCTCTTTAGTCGAACGGAAAGCTCTGTTGTATCAATCATCATACCGGGTCTGGGGATAATCACGGCGGTCACCCGCTCACCCCATTCTTTGTCGGGAAGCCCGATCACCGTACATTCCTCCACCTCAGGGAGGGAAAAGAGGACTTCTTCGATCTCTCGGGGATACACATTCTCGCCGCCGGTGATAATCATATCCTTCAATCGATCCACAATATACAGGTATCCCTGCTCGTCCAACCGGCCCAGATCGCCGCTCCTGAACCAATCATCCCAGAAAACCGATGCGGTGTCTTCCGGGCTGTTGAGATACCCCTTCATAATATTGCGGCCACGAATGCAGATTTCCCCCTCTTCGCCCGTGGTCTGAATCTTTCCTCCCAGATCTCTTATCTGTACCTCCACCCCGGAAACAGGTGTACCCACGGACCCCACCTCATGACGGTAATAATGGTTGTAGGTGACCATAGAGGCGCTCTCCGTCATGCCGTAGGCTTCATGAATGGAAAGTCCCGTCGCTTCTTTCCAGCGACGCACGATTTCCGCGGCCATGCTGGCAGCAGCTGAAAAGCAATAGCGGACATTTTTCAGTTTCTCCTTCAGGCCATCCTGGGAAAGCAGGCGGACATAAACCGTGGGGACCGCAAAAAGCTTCGTCACCCGCCCGGCTGCCATGGATTCCAGGACCTTTTCCATATCAAAATACGGGAGCAATTCCAGGCACCCGCCGCTCAATAAGGTGGCATTCATAATATGCATCTGCCCGAATACATGGTTAAAGGGAAGAAAGCAGAGTGCCCGGTCGTTTTCACTGGACCGTTCATTATAAACCACGTTCTGCGTCGCCGCGCTTATGTTTTCGTGGCTGAGAAGGACTCCTTTTGGAATGCCGGTGGTGCCACCCGTGAAGAGAATAGCCGCGGTATCGGGCCGGTCCCGTTCAAGGGCCTTGAATGACCCCGAACCCAACTCCACCAATTGGTCAAGATCCATATCCCCGCCTGGGCAGATAATGTTTTCCAGGACGTCCGGCCGTTTCATGCCCAACAGGTCATTCAGCTTCTCTTCATGGGTATAAATGATCTTTGGTAAAGAATCGTTAACCGTTCCAGTCAGTTCATTGGTTTTCAGCAGGGCGGACATGGTTACGGCCACGCCCCCCGTTTTCAGCACCCCAAAATAGAAAGCCAGCCAGTCCGCCGAGTTCGGTGCGCAAAGGGCCACGTGATCCCCGGCCTGAACACCTAAGCCGACCAGCGCCGTGGCAATGCGGTTTGCCCGGTCATTGAGCTGAGCGTAAGTCGTCTCGATGCCGGTTTCACTGACAGCCGGACTGGATGGGAAAAAAAACGCCGAACGTTCCAGGTTTCTGGCGATATTCATTCTTCAAACTCCTTACGATTAAAAGCCGACGCCGTAAATGATGATCTGCTATGATTCAGCCCTCAGCTTTTGAGCAGGTCATCCCATGCCGTTGGCCACTTCAAATGCATCCCATATGGCATACATAATATTTTTAACCCGGCGCGCATCGCCTCCCAGATAGGTGTTTGGCACCTCAAACCGAATCTCTTCATAGAGGGATCTATTCGGATTGTAACCGATGTTCAGAACAATCGAATCGCATTGGATCATTTCTTCTCCGTTCCGGGTGTCGTAAAAAATTTTCATCCCGCAGGACAAATTCGACAAATACCGAATCACTTTCATCATGTCCTATACCACCAAGCCCGGCGTGACCCGTCAGTATGCTTCCATCCGATTTACAAGACGTCAAAACCTGCTTCTCTTTGGTACTTCACTCAGATTTCTTGAATGATGCGCCTGCATCAGATGCCGAAAGCGTTGCTCTTCATGCGGGCGAACTATTTTAATATTGAAAAGCCTGACGGATAGTCCCAAGGGGCAGAAAAAGATGCAGTTGATTGTCTGGCAGAGGAATAAAACCAAACTGCTGATAGAACTCACTTTCGTCACCCTAAAAAGGCCAAAATTGATATTTTTTTAAAATTTTTTCATGATCACATAAGAATTCACGGGACATTTTCATCGCCTTCTGCTATGCACTGAATAAAAGTTGTATTTATCGTGCAGGAGGTGAGT
>JAERTK010000192.1 GCA_016844935.1 Desulfobacteraceae bacterium
GTGCCGGTTCAACCCATGAAGGTAATTGGGGCCTACGCCATTGCCACGGCAATGGAACCTACACAGATTCTGGCTTCGGGTCTATTAATGGGAGTCTTTCTTTTAATAGCAGGCCTCACCAATGCCATAGAGTTCATTAGAAAAATCACCCCAAAATCAACTATCCGGGGGGTGCAGCTCTCTACTGGAGCCCTGCTCATCTCAGGAGGGATCAAATTCATCATCGGTACCTCAAAATTCCAGGCCCTGCAGAATGCCGCCGAGCCCTATCTTTCCATCCAGGCCATCGGTCCCATTCCCATCGGTATTATTATCGGACTCATCGGTGCCCTTGTCACCTTCCTGCTCATTGATAATAAAAAATTTCCTGCAGGACTGATTGTGGTGGCCGGGGGGCTGTTCATCGGACTGATGTTCGGTGCCGGATCAGGGCTGGGAGTGTCTAATTTGGGATTCAATCTCCCGGAACTGTTTCCTTTCGGACTGCCCGGAAAGCCAGATTTTACCTTTGCCCTCTTTGTCCTGGTGCTGCCCCAGTTGCCGATGACCATGGGCAACGCCGTCCTGGCTTATACAGACCTTTCAAAAGAATACTTTGGGGACAAGTCCTCCAAATTGACCAACCGCAATGTTTGCATCAGCATGGCTCTGGCTAATTTCCTCAGCTTCTGCGTAGGCGGCATGCCGCTATGCCACGGGGCCGGAGGTTTGGCCGCCCATTACCGTTTTGGAGCCCGTACTGCCGGGTCAAACCTCATGATTGGCGGCGTATTCCTGTTGCTGGCCATCGTGCTGGGTAAGGATATCGTCACCTTTTTCAACCTCCTGCCGATGTCCGTCCTGGGGATATTGCTTATCTTTGCTGGTGCTCAGCTCACCTTGACCGTCATGGATCTTGAAACCCGTAAAGACTATTTCGTGGCCACTATGATTCTGGGCATTACCCTGGCATCTAATCTTGCCGCAGGATTTATTGCCGGAATGTTCATTGCCCGGCTTCTGAAATGGGAAAAATTGTCAGTATAAATTAATGCTTTAACCGTATTCATGTATTGACGGGTTGAATATTTCCACACCCAAACTAACACGAATAATATTTTTATCGAGATAATAAACTCAATATTCTTTACATTTTCCATGGGAGATTAACCATGTGTTTTTCAAAAGCAAATGACCAAATGCTGAGCCGGATTCAAGAAAGCTGCAATGATGAAGAAAAACGTCGTCTTTTACAGGAAATAGACACCTGCATCACCTGCCAGGACAGATTAAAACAAACATCCGGGTCAAACCGCCCATGTTCCTGCCGCACACAACAACACATTTATTTAAAAAATTTGTACTACTTTGCATTATCAGGGAGGCATACAGAAAACAAATCCGCCAGGACGCAACTCGGTTGGATATAGACCGGACGTTTGGGAGGATGACAACAATGTGGATACTTTCGGTACAGGTGAATACTCTTACTGGATCTTTTATACCCAATTTGAAGATGGCCCTTCCACCAAACACTCAAATTAATACTATAATTTCAGATGGTTCTTATGGCCAAAACAAGCTGGTACGAGCATTGCTATTTTTAAGGAGGCTATGATGCGACACGGAAACAGTATGACAATGTTTGCAACAGACTTTTGGATGGTAATAGCGATTACCATTGTTATTGTCACCATGTTTGCAGGAATCATATGGATGATTCATCGGAAAAAAATAGCCTCTGATGGTTTGACACCAATGGAGCGGAAAAGCCTGGATTATCCGGAAAATGAAATCCTCTCCATGCTGCGCCAGCATGGCAGCTCAATCATGCAGAATGAGATGGCTGATGTCTTACCAGTGGATATGGATGAGTTGGTTGAGGCGTTAACTTCTCTGGAATCAAAAAAACTGATTTTTAGAAAATGGAGAGCGGATCAGAAGACCTATCTGATTTCTGCAAAGCAAAACGATATGGAGAATAATTATGCACAAACATAAAACAGCCGCAATATCGGTGAGGGATCTTGTAAAGTCCTTTGACGATGTCAAAGCGGTTAACGGAGTGAGCTTTGATGTACAGCCCGGCCAATTGTTCGGTTTTCTGGGGCCTAATGGGGCTGGGAAAACTACAACGATTAAAATGCTTACGGGGCTGGCCAGACCGGATGAAGGAAGTATTCAGATCAATGGCATAGATTGCACCCAAAACCCCCGGGCTGCACAGCACCTCATGGGAGTGGTGCCGGATGAAAGCAACCTGTATCCGGAGTTGTCAGGATTTGAAAACCTTTGCTTTTGCGCATCCCTTTATGGGATGAAAAAGCAGCACCGGGAAGCCCGTGCCAGTGAACTATTAAATAATTTCGGTCTGGCCAATGCTGCGGATCGGAAATTCGGCGGTTATTCCAAGGGTATGAAACGCAGGCTCACCATTGCAGCAGGAATCATCCATAATCCGGATATTCTGTTTCTGGATGAGCCCACCACAGGCATGGATGTGGCCAGTGCCCGGCAATTACGTCAACTGATTTCAGATCTCAATCGTAACGGAACCACCATATTTTTGACCACCCATTATATCGAAGAAGCCCAGCGCCTGTGCGATTACATCGCATTCATCGTTTCCGGACGGATTGTGAAGATCGAAACTATTGAAAATCTTCTTCAGCCCATCCAGGAAAAACATGTACTGCAATTATCCTGTAACAGCCAGGTAGAAGGGATTGAAGACAATCTTTGCCAGGCTTTTCCCGATATTCAATTTAAAATTCAGGAAAAAGGAGTCCGTGCGGAATCAAAATTCCCTGTCGGTATAGGAAATTTAGTTCAGTTTTTGGGGCACTACGAAATTGAAGTGTTCGAAGCTGTGCGAAAGCGCCCCTCACTTGAGGATGTTTTTGTTGAGATTACCGGCATTGAAGCCCGCAACATGCATCAGGAGAAAGGAGGGAAAAAACAATGAATCAATGGATCGCATTCTGGAATATACTGGTCAAGGATATGAAAACCTATTATTTGAAACCGCCCAATATCAGTTGGGGGCTTATTTTTCCCCTGGCATGGACAGGGATGTTTTTCATTAAATCCGGAAACGGCCTTGGCAGCATATCGACCCTGCTTCCCGGGGTAGTGGCTGTGTCTATCCTTTTTGGAACAACCTCCATGTTGGCCGTAACGGTTACCTTTGAAAAGAAAAACCGATCCTTTGAACGGTTGCTGCTAGCACCGATACCTTTGGAAATTCTGATGCTGGCCAAAACCAGCGGCGCAATTATCATGGGCGTTGCCAACGCTTTTGTCCCCATCATAATGGCAGCGTTTTTAACGGATTTATCCGGGATGTCCTGGGCCGCTCTTGTCCCGGCGGTGTTGCTCATTGCTGTAGCATCCACATTCTTAGGGCTCTTTATTGCCGTGGCAGTAAGTGAGGTCTTTGAAGCCCAGACATTTTCCAATTTTTTTAGATTTCCTATGATGTTTCTTTGTGGACTCTTTTTTCCAGTTGCTCAACTCCCCATTCTCCTCAAACCCCTATCTTATATACTCCCCTTAACCTATGGGGCGGATATTCTGCATGGCGCTGTGAACGGTATTCACACCATGCCTTTTGTACTGGACTTTTCGGTTCTGGGACTTTTTTGTACAGGACTGTTTTTACTGAGTATTCGAAATATAAGGAAACACTGGATCGCCTGATTGATTAGATCCAGCAAAAGGTACAATAAAAATGATAAACAAAATTAAAATTTGGTCGTGTATATTGCTTGTGGGTATTTTGGGTCAAGTGAATGCCCAGCCGATGGTCGATAGCTTCGGGGCATCTCAATTCAAATTCTTTAAAGGGGCTGAAGCAGCAAAACAGGAGGCGGGTTTATTTGAAAGTCCACTCACGTTGGATCAGGCCATTGCCATCGCACTGGACAATAATCCTGACCTGGCCGCTATAAAATGGGATCAGGTTAAAGCCCGGGCCGTAAAGGATAAGGCTTCCGGCGAAAGGATGCCTTATATCGGAATGGCGGGGGACTACACCTATAGTCTGGATGCCCAAAGAGTTATTCCGGGGGACAAAGAAGGGGTGCCCGGCAGTTACGCTAAAAATGCGGTATCCGGGAACCTTGTGCTGTCCATGCCTGTTTTCACCGGAGGACGTCTGGCCAGTCTGGAAAATTCCGCCAATAAATCATTGCAGGCCGCCGTACAAAGTTACGCCCGCAGTCGTAATGAACTGATCTTTAATGTCGCAAGTCTATTTAATACCACCCTTGCCCAGAATCGTATCATTGAATCTTTAGATTTTTCACGGAAAGCACTTATTGAACATGTAAAACAGGTTGAGGCCCTGGTCTCTGCCAAAAAAGCGGCACCCGTGGATCGGATGCGAACCCTGGTCCGTCTTGCAGATATCGAACAGCAACTGGTGCGGGAAAGGAACCTCCTTGCCATCCAGCATCGGTCTCTGGCCAATATTTTAGGGGTAAAGGATGTTGACCGAACTTTGTCCGTCAACGGGGAGCTTGATACTCCTTTGCCCCCTTTGCCTGACATTGGAACCGCCCTTGAAACGGCAAGGAAAAAACGTGGAGATTATCTGGCCGCCCAAACCGCACTTGAGGCCCAGGCAGACAAGGTGGCTGCGGCCAGGGCCGGCCATTTGCCCCAGGTTTACCTTCAGGGGGCCTACGGCGGACACTGGGCTTTGGGTGCCACAACTGGAAACGGCAAGGAGCAGGCCGATGTGGGACGGATCGGGATCGTTTTTGAAATGCCCATTTTTGACGGGGGACAGATTGATGCACAAATCCGTGAACAGTCAGCAACGCTTTCTGCAACCCGGGAACAGGTACGCCGCTTGGCGCTGGGATTGGAATTGGAAGTGGAGACCGCTTTGCTGAATCTGTCATCTGCGGAACAGCGCCGTAAAGCAATTTTGACAGCCACTGAACAGGCAGATGAAAGCCTGCGTATTGAGCAACTTAAATATAGTCTGGGAAAAGGGGCCATCGTGGATGTGCTTGATGCCCAGGCATCGTTACTTGAGATACAAACAACATATTATCGTGTGCTGGCGGAACAGCACACCGCTTTGGCCCAACTGAAACTGGCCATGGGGGAAGAATGAATAAAAAGATTTTGCTGATTACAGCAGTTCTCATAGCCACCATTGCGGCGGTCGGGTTATATTTTTTTAAAGGGGTTTCCTTGGGAAATGAAGAGATGGTGCAGCAGAAAAAAAAGAAACCGCCCAGAACGGTTTCTGTTATGAAAATGGCACCGTCTTCCATTGGGCAGACTTTGGGATTAACCGGATCTGTTGAGCCATACCGTCTTGCCCGATTGGCCTCTCCGGCCGAAGGGCCGGTGGCCAGCATCCGTGTACGGGAGGGGGATCAGGTCAAAAAAGGGGAGAAACTGGCCGCCATTGGAAGAAAAAAAGGGTTGGACGCCGAAATTCTTTCCCTTAAGGAAGAGTTGAAGAAGGAAGAAGAAAATCTTAATCGGACCCGGACGTTGGTGGCCAACCAGGCCCTTCCCGGCGAACAATTGGATCAGGCCAGAACAGAATACGAAAAAGTGCGTGCCCGATTGGTTAAGGCCATGGAAACTGCCGGTGATTATACGCTCTGCGCACCTTGGGAGGGAGTGATTTCCCGGGTAAATGTCAAGGACGGGGAATTTGTGGCACCCAGGGCCATAATTCTTGAGATGTATGATCCGGCAAGCCTTGTAATCCGTGCTGCTGTGCCTGAGGCCCATGCAGCAAAGGCGGCAGTGGGTATGGCTGTGAGGGTTACCATAGATGCCTTTTCCGGTGATCCTGTTCCGGGACATATTTCAAGGGTATATCCGTATCTGGATACAGAACTGCGTACACGGACCATAGAGATATCCCTCAACGAAACAGCCTCTGGGGTAGTGTCCCTGCTTCCCGGCATGTTTGCCCGCCTGGATTTGGTGCTGAACAAAGATGACGCAGCACTTACCATCCCCGTAAATGCCCTGGTCAAAACAAAAAAGGGTAAGACCGTATTTGTCTTTGATAACGGAAAAGCGGTGGCCAGGTTGGTCACAACCGGCATTGAGCAGGGGGATCGGATTCAAATCACCTCAGGTGTACAGGAAGGCGATTCGGTTATTGTTGAGGGAAATGAAAAACTCAAAGACAGAACACCGGTCCGCCTTGCCGGGCAGAACCAATCCAATGGGAGCAAAAATAAAGGTAACACCAAAATCGGAGAAAAAATATCCGGGGAACAATCCGGCAGAACAAAAGGTATAGCAAAATGAACCTAACTCAATATGCAGTGAACCGACGGCTGTCAACGAGTGCAATTGTTTTGGCCCTGGTGGTACTCGGGGCATATGGGCTGTGGCGGCTGCCTGTGGATTACCTGCCCGGGATCACCTATCCCCTGGTAAAAATTCAGATCAAATGGCCCGGGGCCACACCTGAAGAAATCGATACTGATATTGCAGATCCCGTTGAACGGCTTATGGCTACCGTTGATAAACTGGACTATCTTGAGTCCTCATCCGTTGAAGGGTTATATAATTTAAGCGTATATTTTCAATACGGATCAGATACAGATGTGGCCTTTCAGGATGCTTTGGCTGCTTTGACCCGTTGCCGGCAGCAATTACCAGATGATAGTGAAGCGCCTTATGTCTACAAGGCTGACCCTTCTCAGTTGCCGGTGATGCAGATCGCTGTGACTTCAGACCGTTTAGATTCAGTACGCCTTAGAGACTGGGCTGACAATTGGCTCCAGGACCGGATACTGAGCGTGCGTGGCGTGGCGGGAACTGAGATTATCGGCGGGCTTGAGCGGGAAATCCGCATTTTGCTGGACGCCGGGGCAATGGAAAAATATCAATTGTCCCTGGATGAGATTGCCAGGCGGGTATCGGCGGAGAATCTGGAACAGACCGGCGGGCGAGTCACCGTGGGGCCAAGGGAAATTATCGCCCGGACCATGGGAGAATTTTCAAATCTTGAGGAAATTCGAGGTGTCGTGGTTGCCGGAAAGGGCAATGGGAAAATTTATTTGCGGGACATCGCCCAGGTAATTGACGACCATGAGCAGGAACGGTTGATTACCCGCTATAACGGCATTGAGTGTGTTAAAATTGCTGTTTTAAAAGAGGCTGAGGCAAATACCGTTGAAACGGCCGAATCCGTGGCACAACTCCTGAGTGAACTTAAAGGGGAATTGCCTGAAGGGTTGACGCTGGGGGTTGTGGAAGACCAGGCCGTGTATGTAAAGCAGGCCCTTAAAGGGGTACGAAACGCTGCCGTTGCAGCAGCAGTGCTTCTCATTCTGGTGGTATATATGTTCCTGGGGAGTTTCCGGCAGGTCCTCGTACTGGTAATAGCGCTGCCCCTGACCCTGGTTGTGAATTTCGGCCTTATGAAGCTGGCCGGTTTTTCGTTGAATATATTTTCTTTGGCTGGATTGGTAGTTGCCATTGGCGTGGTTCTGGATAATTCCATTGTCGTGGTGGAGAATATTTCCCGTTTGCGGCGGAAAAAAATGGGGATAGATACTTCGGAGCACGCCGTGACGGGAACCCATGAACTGGGTTCCGCCCTGGTTGCCGCCACCCTGTCTTTTCTGGCCCTTTTTGTTCCGTTTCTCATGGTGCCCGGTTTAACCAGCCTTCTGTTTAGGGAATTGATCCTTGTCATCGCAGGTATTGTGGTCATCAGCCTTGGCCTTGCAGTAACTGTCACCCCTATGATAACAGCAATCCTCTTTGGCGGAAATAAAGACAATCTTAAAAAGGCCGGCGGATTTGAGCGATTTTTTGCCAGGTTTACAAATGCTTACGGATGGTTGCTGAACCATATGATAACCGCAAGGTGGCTGGTTATACCAGTCTTCCTGCTCATGGCGGCAGGAGCGGTTGTTCTGTCCGGGCGGGTCGGTGGCGAATTTTTACCTTTTATTGATGACGGTAGAGTCATGGTCAAGGTCAAAATGCCCACTGGAGCGTCAATCATACAAACCAACCGTGCATTAAAAAAAATAGAGCAGAAAATCAATGGAGATCCACTGGTCCAAAGTATGTTTGTCCAGGTGGGGGGAAAAGCCAAAGGGCTGACCACCTATGAGATTGCCAATGAAGGGGAAATAAACATTCAGCTTGTTCCCAAGGCGGAACGGGATCTCACGACGGGCGAATATGTTACCCGGCTTCGCCGGATTGTTGCCAAACTTCAGCCGACCGGTGGAAAAGCCATGGTCAAACAGATGTCCATCAAAGGCATATCCGGAATGGGTGGGGCGGACATGCTCATTGAAATCCGGGGACAAGATATGAAGCGCCTTTCCGAACTGGCTGCGCAAACAGGGCAAGCTGTCAGGGCCTTGGATAGTTTTGTCAACGTATCTGTTTCCATGGATTTGAGCAAACCGGAATACCAGGTGATTGTGGATCGTATAAAAGCTGCCGAGCTGGGAGTATCCGTTTCAGATGTTGCAGAATCTCTCCGGGGTTTGATCACCGGTACGGTTGCCTCTAAATACAGGGATAAAGGAGAGTATTACGATATTCGCCTCATCATCCCGGAGCAAAGCATTACCTCCAGGCAGGATGTTGAGAATCTTGTCGTCACAAATTCACAGGGTGCCGTCGTCAGACTCAGGGATATTGCCAAGGTTATTTCCGGAACCGGTCCTGTTGAAATCATAAGAAAAAATCAAATCAAGCAAATTACGGTTGAGGCAGATATCGTTAACAATGATCTGTCAACCGCAGCAAAAAATCTTGAGAACTTGTTATCAGGTATTGAACGGCCGGCAGGCTATGTTTTTAATCTGGGTGGCCGGGCTGAGATGATGACTGATATGAAAGACGCATTAACTGCTGTGCTGGCATTTGCTCTGTTTTTTTCATTTATTGTTCTGACGGTCCAGTTCAACAGCATTAAATTACCGGGTCTGATTCTTGGCAGTGTGCCTGTATGTCTGGCAGGTGTTATTTTCCTCATGTATCTGGCAGGTCTCCCCATGGGGGCAACGGTTATCATTGGTGTCCTTGTGGTTGTGGCGGCCACCGTCAACGACGGCGTTCTCCTACTGACCACGGCACAGGATCTCCAAAAACGGCAGAAGTTATCATCCCATCATGCCGTTTTGAATGCTGGAAAGCTGCGTCTGAGGCCCCGGGTCATGACCACGGTAACCACCATGATGGGATTTTTACCTCTGGCACTCAACCTTGAAGAAGGTGGCGATATGCTACAGCCCATGGCCGTTGCCGCCATAGGGGGACTTGCAATGGAAATGCTTGTGGCCCTGTTTTTGATTCCCTGTCTTTATGTCATAATCACTCCTCGAGAAGAATAAGTAAAATGGGATGATCTATTTGGTATTATTGACGAACACATAGTAAGGTATGGTAAAATTTAAGAATACACGGACACAAATACATGAACAATATTAGATGGCAAAATATTTCGTATCTTGAGACTGGCACTGAAAATCAAAAAAAGGCTTTTATCACATTAAAAAAGAACCATATAATCGATCTCCTTTCAGATTATGACCCTGTATTAGTAAGTACTGTCTGTGTCAACCTTGATATCGACGGTTCAGATTTAGATATTATTTGTCAGCACAAGAATCTTGAAGAGTTCAAAATCGTTGTAAAG
>JAERTK010000193.1 GCA_016844935.1 Desulfobacteraceae bacterium
TGGTACCGGTGGGCCTCTTTCTTTCGGGGGATGTACCACCAGAGAATGTTGTCATTTGCGATGATCACTTCGGGTGCCGGCTTTTCCTGGTCCAGCCTCAGGAAATGAGGGGATTTGAAATGAATGACCCCCGATGCCAGATCCCCTTTGGCCTGGGCGCCCAGCATGCTCATGGAACGGGTCATGACCTCGCGGGTGTAGGGCACTGAGAGCCCTGACGTGTTGCCATACCGATTCTGGACCCCCTGGAGGATGCTTGAAAGGGCGTCTTCCGCCAGAACAGGCGAGTGCAAAAGCAATGTGAACAACGGTACCAGCAAAAGAATCTTGCGCATATCAACCTCCCTTCCTGCCGTAAACCTGCCTGGGCCGGACACCATCCGATGGTCCGACGATCCCTTCTGTTTCCATTGTCTCAATCATCCGCGCTGCCCGGTTGTACCCCACCCGAAGTTTGCGCTGCAACATGGAGATGGATGCCTGCCCGGTTTTGGCCACCACCTCAACGGCCTCATCGAATTTTTCATCCAGTTCAACGGGTTCCTCACTTTCGGGTTCTTCCTGGACCATGTGGGAAATGATGGTGGCATCATAGTCAGGTTTTTTCTGACTTCTCAGGAAATCGGCCACCTCTTTGACTTCTTCATCGGAGATATAGGCGCCGTGGATTCGCATGATGCGACCCACGCCGGGCGGCATGAACAGCATGTCCCCGTCGCCCAGTAGATGTTCCGCACCGTTGGTGTCCAGGATGGTTCTTGAATCCACCTTCGAAGAGACCTGAAATGACAACCGGGTGGGAAAGTTGGCCTTGATAATGCCGGTGAGCACATTGACCGAGGGTCGCTGGGTGGCAATGATCAGATGAATGCCGGCGGCCCGGGCCATCTGGGCCAACCGCGTGATGGACTCTTCCACTTCCTTTGAGCTGACCATCATGAGATCCGCCAGTTCGTCGATAATGATAATGATGTAGGGGAGATGGTGATCGGTACCCCGGTCTTCGTCTCCCTCTTGGCCTCCCTCTTTGACGGGATCTTTCTTCTTGGCCAGTTTGGCGATTTTCCGGTTGTAGGAGTCGATATTTCGAACCCCCCTGTCTGAAAGCAGCATGTATCGACGTTCCATCTCTCGAACGGCCCATTTGAGGGCCTTATTGGCATCTTTGGGCTGGGTGACCACCGGGTGGAGGAGGTGGGGGATGTCCTGGTAAACGGATAATTCAATGCGCTTGGGGTCCACCATGAGGAACCGCGCTGTTTCAGGTGTGGTGGTGTAGAGCAGGCTCTGAATCATGGCATTGATGGAAACACTTTTGCCGGTTCCCGTGGCGCCCGCCACCAGCAGGTGGGGCATTTTGGCAAGATCCGCCACCACGGCGGAACCGGTGATGTCTTTCCCCAGGGCAATGGGCAGTTTGCTTTTGGTGTCCGTATAGGCGGAACTGGAAAGCATTTCCTGCAAATAGACCATTTCCCGCTGGTTGTTGGGGATTTCTATGCCGATGGCGGCTTTGCCCGGAATGGGTGCCACGATGCGGATGCTTTGCGCTCTAAGGGTCAACGCCAGGTCATCGGAGAGCCCCGCCACTTTGCTGATTTTAACTCCCGGAGCCGGTTTGTATTCATACATGGTGATGACGGGTCCTGGAAGGATTTCCACCACTTCCCCGTCCACGCCGAAGTCCTCGAGCTTTCGCTCCAACCGGCGCGCATTCATCTCCAGGGTCTCCCGCTGAAAGGTGACGTTTTTGTTTTCAGGCGGGGAACTCAGAAGATCCGGGGACGGGAGCTTAAATTCTCCCGGCCGCTGCATGAACGCGAATTTCTTCTGCCGGGGAGGGGGAGGGGGTTCTTTTTTTTGGGCTTCCACGATGTTGACTTTCGGCTTTTTCTTGATCTTTCCCCGTGCCGCCAGGGTTTTTTTTGCTCTTTTTTTCCGCTCCGTTTTCTTGATTGAGATATCCTTGATTTTTTTGAAGATTCCCAGTATCCACAAGCCCAGTCGGGAGAAAATCCAGCCGAAGGAGAGGCGGGTTACCGTCAGCAGTGATATGGCGAATATGGATGCCAGAAGCACATAGGACCCGAAATTATTGAGGACACTGATTGACAACCCCGCAATATGAAGGCCCACGAGACCTCCTGCGGCCATAATGGTTCCCTTGTAGAAAAGACCCCTCTCAAACTGGAGGTTCAAGAGTGCTGAAAATGAGGCCAGCATAATCAACACGGTGATCATGCCTTTGACGGGTGATGTGAGGGGTCGACCTTTGAAAGTGATAAAGGACAATACGAACAGGATCAATGGCACCCAGAACGCGCCCATCCCCAATAGATCAAAAAGGCCACCGGATAAATGAGCGCCAACGGTGCCGAAAAGGTTATGCGCTTTGCCCAAATTGCCCGCAACGTTCCAGATTAACTTATCCAGGGGAGAAAATGAGAGAAGGCTGCCGCCCACAACCACCGCCAGCAGGAGAAGCACGAGCCCCCTGATTTCTTTCTTGAGCGGATGTCCCGGGTTTGCGGGTTCAACGGATTTGGATTGAAGCGCTTTCTTGTCGGATTTAGGGGGTGACAATTTCTTTCTTTTCATCTTTTTATTGTGCTCACAAAGTGATGATGGTCGGTATGATGAGGGGGCTTCTCTCTATCACGTTGTAAAAAAAGTGCTTCAGCCTTTTGTTTACAGCGCCGGGCTCAGGATCAGCGAGGCCATCAGTCTGAGACCGGAACACATTGAAAGTGCCCCTTCAAGAATGATGATCAGGGTTGAGCAGGGAAAAGGGAGAAAAGACCGTTATACAGTTCTTTCCCGAAGCCTGCTTCCGGAACTTCGTGCTTACTGGAAAAAATACCAACCCGGAGAATGGTTGTTCGCCGGGCAAAACCGGAAAAAACATATCGGTCCGACATCGGCTCTTGCAATTTTTAACACGGCAAAAAAAAAGCTGGTATCACCAGAGGCCGGGGCATTCATTCGCTGAGACACGCATTCGCAACCCACCTGCTGTCCCATGGATCAGATATATATACCATCAACCGGCTCCTGGGGCATACCTCCATAAAAACCACCATCATATATCTCCACCTCGTGCCGGAACGCATCACTCAACTCAAAAGCCCCCTTGATCATCTTTGCGAAGAAAAGGGGGACAATGATGAAACCCAATAAAGCACCGTCCTCAAACAGTAATGCAAAACTTGAAGTGGCAGATGTGTTTCGCCTTTACGGTGAACGCTTCCGCCAAAAAAACAGATTATCCAGCGCGCAACTCAAGGTGATGCGACATATAGTGACCTGCCGAAGCGCGTTACTCGGTGGGCATATTGAACAATGCAACCTTTGTGGATTTGAGCGTATCTCGTATAACTCCTGCAGAGACAAGCATTATCCAAAATGTCAAACATTGGTCAAAGAAAAGTGGCTCGATGACCGAAAATCCGAACTGTTGCCCTGCGAATATTTTCATCTTGTATTCACCCTGCCGCATGATCTGAACCCGATAATACTGTGTAACAAGAAAGTTGCCTTCGGCATTTTGTTTGCGGCTGTGAATCAGACATTACAGGCATTTGCCAAAGACCCTCAATGGCGTCTTGAGGGCCAACTCGGATTTATTTTGGTTTTGCATACCTGGTCACAAACGTTAATGGATCACTTTCATCTGCACTGCCTGATCCCGGGCGGCGCCCTTTCGTTTGGAAAAGACCGATGGACACCCGCAAAGAGTTCGTTCCTGTTCCGGGTTAAATCGTTGGCCAAAGAATTTAAAAATCGGTATCTCTCCCTTTTAAAAGCTGCCTATCGTAAAGATGAGCTGATCTTCCCCGGCAATACGGCCCGGTATGAATCCCGGGAAAAATTCGATCTTCTGATCCAATCCGTCTCCAAAGCCAAATGGATTACTTATGCGAAGCGTCCCTTTGCCGGTCCCATGCAGGTGCTTGAATATCTCGGCCGGTATACCCACCGCATCGCCATATCAAACCATCGGATCAAATCCGTTGATAATGGAAAAGTTGTCTTTACCTACAGGGATCGGGCGGATAATAATGAATTAAAAGAAATGACCCTGACTGCCGAAGAATTTATCCGGCGCTTTTTACTTCACGTCCTCCCGGAGAAGTTTATGAAAATCCGATATTTTGGGTTTTTATCCAACAATAACAAGAGACAGGCAATACAACTCATTAGAAGATTAATGGGTTCTGCTGCAGTGCTGCCGGAAAAACAGAATGAGACAGTTATTGAAATGCTTTTTCGGCTGACAGGCGAAGATATTACCTGCTGTCCTGAATGCAAGAAAGGAAAAATGGGCGTCGTTAAAAAACTTCCAAATCAGTTTTGGAATTCTTCGTAGTAGCAACCACGCTCATGGTTAAACCATAATAAAAATCGCGAAATGAGCGATAATGGACCTGTGCGCCCCTATGCATCAGGTTTTGAAGAAAAAGCCTATATTTAAGCAAATTCTTTTATTTTTAGGAACAACTGATGCGATATTTACCATGGATAGAACCTAATTTAGGTGTAAAAACATATTCTCCTATTGAAATCAGGCTTTCGCCCCCCATACAATCCCCATAGCTGGTTCAGTTCAACATTTTATCTATCATTGCAGGGAATTATATGATATTTAGTGTCTTGACCAACAGGATCGGTCTGCGATAATTTTATATCGTATTGGTAGCAACGATAGATAAAACGCTATTTAATGAAATCAGATTTTCCGAGAAAGGGCCAAAGGTAATTATTAAGCAATAGTCCAAACTTCTTTATAGCGAGCACTGATCGACTCCTGCCTGTAATTTGAGATTTTTAGCATAATCCCACACATGGTATAAGGGCAAATTAACCCCTTTACCCAAAATCCCAAGGATTACGGCTGTGAAAAGACAATATTGCGAAAATCCTTTGGGGTGAAGACTATCGACTCCTGTACGTAACAAAATGATGGTTGACTAAAATATTCTAAAAAGTCATCATCTGCCTGTTTTTTCAAATAATTTCAACGAAAGGAGGCAGAGATGATACTCTCAAAAACCTTACCTGAAATTTCGGAAAAGCAACAGGCGCCTATCCCATCTGACTTATCCCTGGAGATCCAAAAGCCCAATGATGATATAGAAACAGAAAATCATGCAATACGGAAAAACATTTGCATGTATATGGAAAAATTTGAAGGGAATGGTCTGAATGGGGGGCAACATGTGCTGCAATACCTCAACGACCAACGGCGACGGGGTTGCAGGGCCAGTACCATCAAGAGCAGCTTTTATAATATTTTCATTTTTACAAAATATCTGGAAAAAGCTGGGCAAACTTTAGAGACATTTACCCGGAACGATTTGGTGGCTTATGTTGAGCATGAGCAGGACCGGGGAATAAAGGCGTACACTGTCAAATTTAAGTTCAATACCCGTGAATGAATTGCCTTCACTGTTGTAGAATCGTTGATATCTTCAGTTAATCGTCAAAATACGAAGGAATTATATGAAAAAGCAACAAAAA
>JAERTK010000194.1 GCA_016844935.1 Desulfobacteraceae bacterium
GAAAATAGATTTTACAGGAAATTCTAAAAAAATAAATCTACATCAGCATCACCATACATAGGTTCCATCTTTACCGGCGGGGACAGGCAAGAGCGGCAGGGTATTTAAAACTAACTTTGGTGGGATAATGCAAAGGGATTCTCTCAAGGCGTTACAGTATATTGTCATTAATGTAAGGGGGAAGCGTTACAATATTTGTTTGTTAGCAAGGGGTCACCGATGCCGTAAAGAGAAAACCACACTTGCCGCATCTCCAGTAGGTCAGGCCACACGCGGGACATATATCTCCCTTGAACTTACCATCGGCTGTGTACCCACAGTGTGTGCATACCCACGTATCTTGTTTGTTTAGCATTGCATTTCCTCCTTACCAGGGACATTATTAAGGATTTTGCACGTATTTATTTCACCCCCGGATCGATCCCTTGGTCAAAAGGGCGAGAACCGGTCACGGGGATGGTTTCGTCAAATCTCAGTTACCGTGATTGCTTCTTCTTCGCAGACCTCGAGGCAACTTTCGCAGCCGAGGCATTCCTCCGCATTGACCGGTATTGATTTTTCATCTACAATTTCATAGACATCCACCGGACAAATCTCCACGCATTCGCCACAGCCAACACACTTATCCTCATCGACTTTCACATCGTACATAACCATTAACCTCCTTTTTTGCCGAGGCCCCCGGAAAACAGGTCCTATTCCCGGACCATAGCCGTTCCGCATTTAGCGCATTTCTGCTCGGTACAGGGGGTCCCCAATTGATGGGTTGCTCTCTCACCGCAGTTGGGACAAACGCAAGATCCTCCCGGACCTGCCGCAGAACCGCCTCCCCGGCCCCTGCCGCCACTACCTTGACCTCCGTCGGAACGACCTCTTCCCATGCCTCTCCCTGTTCCAGCGCCTTGACCTCTTGGTCCTGTTCCATCACCTCTTGGCATTTTCTTTACCTCCATTTTTCCTTGATCAAAAGTAACCCTTCCAAATAGGCCTCGAATATCACAGGATTGCTTGGAAAGACCCCGATTCCCTGAATTTTTCAAAGCCGGGGCAATGTTTCGGTGTTGTCATGGTTCCCTCCTTAATTCTGGTTTAGTTGCTCAAATGGTTTCGCCTTTCAACATGTGTTTGTTATTGTTTTAACAAGCATAATCCATGCCATTCGAGTCAGGGCATATTATTCCTATAGAACCGGCCGGTTTTCCATTGGACGGACTGCCTAATAGCGATTGGACATTCAAATGTTCTAAAGTTTCAAACTCTGTTTTCGAAGATCTTCTAAATCAGGGGGAAGAAACGCTTGCAGAATTCAGATAATAGGCGTGTAAAGCTGATGGCCAGCCGGTAACCCAATTATAGGAGCGTTCGCGTTAAGGGTAATGAAACCTTTGCTCATCCAGCTTTTTACTAAGGGCCTCGGCAAAAAATAAATACACAATCCTGCTTGTCCTTTGGCCCGTCTACTGCGTTGCATCCACCGGCACATATCCACTAATATGCACTGGTGGATGCGCCTTGTATACGGGCCAAATTACGGCGCAATCTTGCGCATTTATTTTTTGCCGAGACCCTAACATCTCGGCTATTGCTTACCAACGCGTTTAATTTACTTCTTTCCTGAGGCACTAACGTGGGTCTTTCCGGTCTTTAACAATTATGTTCTCGCTCTTCCATGATCAAAAGACTTAAGAGGTACTTTTCAGCCACTTTCTCAGGGGGAAGAGGAGGCGCTCCTGTAATGACCTTGATCCCGGCTTTTTGAAATAGACCTATGGTTTCTTCGCTCATATTGCCCGCAATAAGCAAATCAACATGATGTTTCTGAAACCATAGGGGGAGCATCCAAGGTTGGGAGATTGGACACGTCAAGTGCCTCTTTTCTTTGATTTTCTGCTCCTCCGTATCTAGCAGGGTAACTTGCTCGAAGTCTTTAAAATTTGTTGCAAGTCGCCGTTTCAGAACAGGGATTGCAATTCTCATAGTCTTCCTCCTTCTTGAAAACTGCGCTGGATCTCTTTAAGGCTCCTGTCATCGGCTACAATTACATCCACGCCGGCATCCGAAAAGACATACCCAGGTCCTTTTCCTTTGAATCCTTTGGGCGTATAGATCGTATCGATGCTTTTTTCGAGGAGCCATTCGCTGACTTTAATCCCTTTACCTTTCTCCTCCCCGGCAAAAGGATTGCGGTGATATGCCTCCGAAAGTATTGCATCGTCACGTTCCCGAACACAGGCAAGATAAAAGTAAGGCGCATCTCCAAAATGTTCGGACAGGCTCCGACTGTCATCCATTAATGGAATTGCCAGGGTGCTTGTCTCCTTTTTTTGAGGCTCATAATGGATCAGGATATGATCCACATGGGAAACTTGCTCTCTGATTTCACTTTCGATTTTGCGGGTTATGGCTGAGGCCTTTTCAAGATTCTTGGCCTTGATGACGATATCGGCCTCAATAAATTTGTACTGGCCGGAATTTCTTCCCCGGAGGCTGTTGATTAAAACCACTCTGGGGTCTTTCAGGATGATGGTTTTAACGCAATCCATGGTTTCGAAATCGAGAGAAGCATCCAGTAAAACCCGAAACGCGTCAATGAAAATACCGGCGCCCGCTTTGAACACGAGCAGGACGACCAGAATTGCCGCTATCTTGTCCAGATCCAGGCCGAACCACGCTCCCATAAGTCCGGCCAGAATCACGGAAGATGACAACATGTCCGTCCGAATATGTTTGGCGTCAGCGATCAGGCTCGGGGAGCCGATGGCCTCTCCCTGACGGAGCTCGTATCGAGAGAAGGCAAAGGTGATTCCCATGGTCAAAAGGACACCGCCCATGGCGTAGGGCAGGTATTCCGTCTTAAGAGAAAATGGCTCGAAAAAGACAGTCTTGACGATCTCATAGCCCGCAAAAAAGATGAAAATGGACGTAAACATGGAGACAAAATTCTCCACTTTATAGAGACCGTAAGGAAAGTTTTTGGATCTTCTTTTGGATATCTTTATTCCGGCAAGTACCGTTATGGAGGAAATCACATCGGTCAAGGAATGAATCGTATCCGCAACAAGGGCCACCGATCCGGAAAGATAAGCCAAGAGCCCTTTAATGCCCACAAGAAGCAAATTAATCCCGATAGAAAAAAAACCTATTTTCTCCTTTTGTTCCATAGTTCTATTTTGACGCTTCCTCCCAATCCCTTGCCTTCGGCAAAACCACCGTGAAAACGGATCCTTTTCCCGGTTCACTCTCAACAATGACGCGTCCCCCATGGCCCTCCACAATGGCTTTTACCGCCGCCAATCCCAAACCGAAACCCTCTTTTCTTTCCGTGCCTCTGCCTCGACGAAAACTATCAAAAATATACGGTAATTCATCTTGTTCTATGCCCATCCCTTCGTCTTTCACCTTGATCACAACCTCTTCAGCCGTTTCATGGGTTGATATGGTGATGGTTCCCTTTCCTTTTGAAAATTTAATGGCGTTGTCCAAAAGATTGGTGAAAACCCTGCGCAACTGATCGGTATCCGCCATGATAACCGGCAGCTCCGCCTCGTTCTCAAGCACCAGATTGATTCCGGATTCCGATGCCTTTAGCTCGTAGGAATCAGAAAGCTCCATCAATTCCTTGTCTAAGGATGTGGCACTGAGGTTAAATTTCAATCTTCCGGTCTGCAATCTGGAAAACGCCAGAAACTCGTTGATTAGAGATTCAAGCTTGCCGGATTCATTCTTGATAATACCGAGATATTTTTTTTGCTTTTCCGCATCAATCTGGCTTGTTTTCTTCAAAAGTCGAATGACAAACCCTCCGATAATGGTGAGAGAAGACTTCATATCATGGGCGAACATAGAGATAAGATTACCTTTTTCCCGTTCCAGACTTTTTAAACGCGAAATGTCATGAAAGGACTCCACCCCACCGATTAGGTGATCATTATCGTCAAACAACCCTGCCGTATTGATCCTGATCGGAATGGTTTCCCCCCATTTATTCACAATTGTCGTTTCAACAAGGGATACGGGTTTATTCTCATTCATGGCGGTTTTTAACGGGCAATTGGCAAGACACATGCCCCCTTGAAGAATTTTCCCGCAATACTTCCCCAGCGCCTCCCTTTTTGAATATCCGGTGATTTTTTCGGCCCAGGGATTAAAACCGGTAATCTTCCGGTCTGCGTTGACCGTAAGAACCGCAGTCGGAAGGCTATCAATGACAAATCTGTAGAAAGCAACATCATGGAAGTCTTTGTTATCTCCAGTGGTCATATTTGAATCTTTAACAATATTGCCCATTGGGCACCTCTTTCATCCCTGATTTAAGATAGATTTTCCCGATCACTAAAAATAATGGCGGGTGCCTATTTAGTGTCTCTCCACGAATGAGAAAATTTGTTCGAGTTCAAGGAAGGTGATAATTGTAACCGCAGGAATACATTTAAGTATTTCGAGGATTACAATTTGAGACTGACGCCGAAATCGGGCAAATTGGCCATTTGTGGATGGGCACTATTTAATTCACCACCCAAACCGCCTGATTCTTTGAAAGATGAATCAGTTTGTTGCTGACGCGACCCATCAAAAAATCTCTCACCCTGGAAAGACCCCTTCTACCCACAACGATGGTCCCATAACCCCCTTCTTCGGCTTCCAGGGCCACAGCGACAGCGCGGCTTCGGGCACCTGTAATGATTTTAGTGGTAATCCGATCCGGGTTGAATCCTGAGGTGATCAACGCACCCCTCGCTTCATCAAATACCCGCCTCAGCTCCATTTTTCTCTCGTTCACATATTCAGGGTTGTCACTTCGGATCACATGGATGAGCCTTGCTTCATAATCGGAACCACCCAATACCTTCCCCACATAGTCCACGGCCCTCGTGGCGTTGTCCGATCCGTCCAGTGCCAGCAAAACCGATCCTGTTTGAGGGGTTTTCCCCACCACCAGTATGGGAACAAAAGAAATTTTCTCGATGAGCTTTGTTGCAATACTTCCCAATACAAGATCTTTCAGATTGCTCATCCCTTTTCTACCCACCAGAACACCATCATAACCCCGCTCCGCCTCTTTTGCGATATCTCGGGCAAATCCTTGTTTTCGATTGTGGATTTTCACCTCGATGGATTCTTTTGGAAAACCGGCAACCTGGAGCATATTCTTAGCTTTCCGCATGCATTCCTGAATAACTTTGTCATGTTCTTTCTCCCAGACCCTGGCTTCAGTGATTCTCCAGGCTGCCGAACTGTTCTTTTCCAGATCCCAATACCCCTCAGGTATTTTACTGCGGACATTATACAGCACCGTCGCCATTTCTCGAAATGCGGGGATTTTAGCTGCATACCTGACGATTTCCAGGGCATTTTCGGATCCGTCCACTGCCAGCAACATTTTCTTTTGCGTATCATCGGTCATCATTAAACCTCCTATGATTTGTGAATACGGATTCTAAAAACCGTAGATTTCCCTAATGTTCTCACGAAGATCCACCATGTAAAGCAGTTCAGCCTTTTCTCTCAGTTCTTCTTTCAGTTGCTGGAATTTAGGCCTATCAATCCCGTACATACGGATATATACTTTCCGATGCCCTTCTTTGGCCCGATCGTATGAACTCAGGATACTGGCCATTCGACCCCCGTACTTTCTGATGATATCAGACACCTCTTTGATGGACCCGGGCCGGTCTTCCAACTCAAAGGCAAACTGGGCTCCTTTGCTTTTCAGACCCGTAAGGGAGATCAGTGCCCTGAAAATATCTGCTTTGGTAATGACGCCCGTCACCTCACTTTTTTTGTTCAACACCGGAACGCCGGATATGTTTTTCTCCAAAAGGAGTTCCGCGGTCTCTCCGATGGTATAATCCGGGGGCACAGTAAACGGGTTTTTAGTCATCAGGTCTTTGATTTTAATATTGGAAATAATATAGAGCAACTCGTGAACTTCCAACGTGGTGGCATCGGAAGCCGACGCTTTTTTAAGATCCCTATCCGTTATAATGCCCACCAGTTTGTCTTTTTTCATGACCGGCAGCATATTGATATGGTGTTCTTTTAATTTCCGGGTCGCATCTATCATGGAATTGTTGATATTGATGGTAACAACCTCTTTGCTCATCCAATTTTTGACTAACATGGTGATCCCTCCTGTTTAATGTTCGAAAAATTAAAATATCCTTTACACGGGTATTTGCCCTGATTTTCTTTCATCACGACAATCTTCACCGCTCTAAATCTGCACTAAGCATGCCATTTAATAAATGCTGTAAATAATCCATTCAACACGCATGGTGAGACATATACATCCTTAGAACATCCCCCAATGTAGAAGAATTTCGAATCGTCCTTCTAAAATTTTCGAATTATGAAGATATCCGGGGAAATGGAAACCCGGGGGGTGCATTTCGGATCGGGCAGCATTCGGCAACATTTTACAATTAGTAAAATGACCTGACACCGGGCCTACGAAATGAACAAGATCCGATGACCGCATGAAAAGCAATCGCGGTATTTTCATCTTTTCAAATGAACGTTTTTCCGTCGTTTACGGTGGCACGTTTTATGCTGGAAAATTTGTGTTTGTTTGAAATTGCATAAAGGAGATTGCATCATGAAAAAGGGTACGGTGCGCCTGCTTAAAACGGTCGGTTTATTGCTCAGTTCCCTGGGTTTGGCCGTCTTCAGCTTCCTGATCGTTATATGGAGTGTGGAAGATTATTCGACTTACGCCGTCCCGGTGTGGCCGATGGTTTTTAGTATTGTCATTGCCGTTCTTGGCTTCATATGTGTGAAAGCGGGAATGAAGGGTACTCTTTATTAGGGACATTTTGAATTAAGGAGACTGTAGATGAGTGTTTATCATTTGGATAAGATCTTTACGCCTGCCGCCGTGGCCGTCATCGGCGCCAGTGATCAGAAGGGGAGCATCGGATATGCCCTGATGAACAATATTCAAAAGGGAAATTATCCCGGAAAGGTTTTTCCCATTAACCCGAAATACGGAACCGTAAATGGTTTAAAATCGTATCCTTCCATCGCAGAGGTGGGGCAACCCGTTGATCTTGCCGTCATAGCCACCCCCATCAACACCGTGCCCGCCATCATTGGGGAATGTGTAAAGGCGCAAGTGAAAGGGGCCATCATTGTCTCGGCCGGGGGAAAAGAGATCGGGCAAAAGGGTCGTGACATAGAATTAAAAATTAAGGAAGAGGCCGCCAAAGCAGATATTCGGATTATCGGTCCAAACTGCGTGGGGGTGATTTGTACGCACGCAAAACTCTATGCCACATTCGCCGACCGCATGCCGCTTACGGGAAACATGGCATTTATCTCCCAAAGCGGGGCGCTCATCGGCGCCATTTTAGATTTCGCATTGAAAAAACAGATCGGTTTCAGCCATTTTATCAGTGTCGGCTCCATGCTGGATGGGGACTTTGGAGATTTGCTGGACCATTTGGGCAATGATCCCCATGTGGACAGCATTGTGCTTTATATGGAAGGGTTGACGCATCCCAGGAAATTCATGAGCGCCGCCAGGGCTGTTTCACGGATCAAACCCATCATTGCGCTCAAGTCCGGCCGGAGCGCTGCAGGGGCAAAGGCCGTCGCCTCCCATACCGGCTCCATGGCCGGTGAAGACACTATTTATGATGCGGCCTTTCGTCGGGCGGGCATCGTTCGTGTTGACACCATCGAGGCGCTTTTTAACGCGGCTGAACTGGCTGCCAAACAACCGGTTCCAAAGGGGACCGGATTGGCGGTCATCACCAACGGCGGCGGTCCGGGGGTCATGGCAGCGGATGCGCTCTCTAGATTGCGGCTGGCGCCGGTTTCCCTTGGTCCGGAAACCATTCACAAACTGGATCAATTTCTTCCCCCCTTCTGGAGCCGTGCAAACCCCATTGATATCCTGGGAGATGCGACCCCCGAAAGATATGCCCTTGCAGTGGAAACCTGTCTTTCCGCTCCGGAAATCAACGGAATGCTGATCATCTTTGTCCCCCAGGCCATAAGCGATGGGGCCGAAGTGGCAGCCATCCTGTCAAAGGTCCTTAGGGGGAAACGCTATCCGATTTTTGCGGTGTGGATGGGAGATGAAAGCGTCAAAAAAGGCCGTGAAATCCTCAGTAAAGCGGGCATCCCCACCTATGAGACGCCTGAGCAGGCCATTGAATCCTTTATGTACATGTATGATTATGCTCAAAATCTTGAACTGCTCCAGCAAACTCCGCCCAAACTGCACCATATGCTAAAATTTGATAAGGCTGGGGCTTCCACCATCATAAACAATGCCCTGGGTAAACATCAGACGTTTCTGACGGAGCCCACGAGCAAGGCGTTATTGTCCTGTTACCACATTCCCGTCAACCGAACCGAGTTGGCTTCGACCCCGGAAACGGCCGTTCATCTGGCCCGTGACATGGGATATCCCGTGGCCATGAAAATCTGTTCCCCGGACATCAGTCATAAATCCGATGCCCACGGGGTTCAGCTTGACCTGCGTAACGACGAAGACACCCGAAACGCGTTCAAAAAAATAATGGCCGGGGCACGTGCCTATGACCCAAAAGCCAAGATTCAGGGGGTAACCCTCCAGTCCATGATGGCGCGGGCTGATTACGAGTTGATCCTGGGCTGTAAAAATGATCCTGTTTTCGGCCCTGTCCTCCTGTTCGGGATGGGCGGCATCATGACCGAGATCCTCAAAGATCAGGCCATTGCCTTTCCCCCGTTGAATCGATTGCTGGCCCGACGGCTCATGGAAAGCACCCGGGTGTATCAACTGCTCAAGGGGTATCGCAACAGGCCCCGGGCGGATCTCCATAAACTGGAAGAGATCCTGATCAGCCTCTCCCAACTGGTTGTTGATTTTCCTGAAATTTCAGAATTGGATATCAACCCCCTCATCTTGGTTGGAAGCAACCCCTGCGCTGTGGATGCCCGCGTTATTCTGGAACCTTCTAAGATAAAATCACCCCTTCATCTGGTCATTAGCCCCTACCCGGCACAATATGAGGTGTCTGCGATCACAAAGAAGGGCGTTCAAATTTTTATCCGACCCATTAAACCGGAAGATGAACCGTTGCTGGGCGATTTTTTCAAAACCCTATCCCCCAAGAGCATTTACATGCGCTTTTTCAGCCCCATGAAATCCATCCCCCACGCCATGATGGCGCGGTTCACGCAGATTGATTACGACCGGGATATGGCCTTGGTGGCCATGCGTCAAGACCAGGGCAGAGAAGAAATCCTGGGGGTCGCCCGCCTCATGAGCAAGCCCGGGGGCATAGAACCGGAATTTTCCGTGGTGGTCGGCGACATGTGGCAGGGAAAAGGCATGGGTGCAACCCTGATGGAGCAATTGATGGCCATTGCCAAAGAGAAAGGCATGACGTCCGTCTGGGGATTGGTATTGGCTGAAAACACCCAGATGCTGGCCTTGGCCCGAAAATTTGATGCCACCGTGCAAAGCGCTTCGGGAAATCAATATACCCTTAGAATTGACTTGAAGAAGCATTCCGCTTCTAAATCCGGTCAGACGATCGCCTGTTCCCGTATTGACCGTTAATTCCTAAAGGTGCCGCGTTGTTTCGCAGCATACGATGCCGACGGAACCATTTGTATGTCTCGGCCATAACAAAAATAGGCAGCGCGATCACAAATATCAGACCCCAGTCGACCCAGGCCAGCGGTGTCGTGTGCAGGGCCCGCTGCAGGAACGGTACATAGACCGCGCATACCTGCAGGCCGATGGTAAATATCCAGGCGAGCAACACCCAGGGATTGGAGAAGAAGCCGATTGTTTTAAGCGGAGCGCGCAGGGCACGGTAGTTGAACACGTTCATCTTCTCCAGTACGATAATTCCGGTAAAGGCTACTGTTTGAGCCAGCAGCACCGCCTCCCCCCGGCCGGCGGCAAGATAGTGGTGAAACAACCACAGGGTGGCCGCGCCGATGTATCCGCCCAGCAGCAGGATCATAAGAATGCCTTCTCGATTCAGGATCGGTTCTTTGGCCTTACGGGGGGGGCGCTGCATGATCCCTTTTTCGGCAGGTTCCAGGCCCAGAGCGACAGCGGTCATGCCGTCGGTGACCAGATTCATCCACAGGATCTGCACGGGCAGCAGAATGAGTGGCCCACCCAGGAGAATGTTTATGAAGATCGCCAGCACCTCGCCCATGTTGGACGACAACAGGTACCGTACAAACTTCTGAATGTTGTCGTACTGGCGGCGTCCCTCCTCCACAGCGCCGATAATAGAGGCGAAGTTGTCATCGGTGAGTATCATGTCTGATGCGCTCTTGGCCACATCAGTGCCCCTCAGGCCCATGGCGATGCCGATGTCCGCCTTTTTCAGGGCCGGAGCGTCATTGACGCCGTCCCCGGTCATGGCGACCACCTGACCCGTTTTTTTGAGCACACTCACAATGCGCATTTTGTGCTCGGGTGTGGTGCGCGCAAACAGCACCTTTTGTTGTAGGATTTGGCGAAGGCGGTCGTCATCCATGGCTTCCAGTTCCGGGCCGATGATGGCCCTTTCGGCCCGCAGGCCGATGGACCGGGCGATGGAAAGGGCCGTGGCCGGGGCGTCACCCGTGATCATAACAACGCGTATACCGGCGCTATCGGCCAGACGTATTGCCTCCGGAACCTCCACATGCGGCGGGTCGATGATCCCCACAATACCGAGCAACGTGAGTTCTTGTTCTATGTGTTCTTCATCCAGGGCAATATTTTGTGGCAGGCTGCGGCGTGCCAGCGCCAGCGTGCGCAAGCCTTGCTCGGCCAGGGCCTGATAAACGGCACCGGCGGTCCGGCGGTCCGTCTCGGTCATCTCCCGTTCCCCGGCATTGTCCGAAATGCGCGAGCAGCGTTCCAGGATCACCTCCGGTGCGCCCTTCACATGCGCCATAAAAGCCTCCGGGAGGTGCTCTATGACGGTCATGCGTTTCCGGCGGGAATTGAAAGAGAACTCGCTGACCGCGTGGGGCGGTTCCTCCGGGCGTAGCCCGGCTTTGTAGGCAGCTGTTATCAGGGACGCCTCGGTCGGCTCACCGATTTCGTTCCAGCCCCGTCCGTCTTTAACAATGCGCGCGTGATTGCAGCGCAGCCCGGTCTCGAGCAGCGCCAATAGATCCGGCCTCCGGCCATAGTCGATCTGAGACCCGTTTTCCTCGAACCGGCCTTTTGGGTCGTACCCGACACCGGTTACCGCCAGCTCCCCGGACGGAAGCCAGATGTGTGTCACGGTCATCTCGTTTTGGGTCAAGGTCCCGGTTTTATCAGTACAGATGACGGTCGCCGCCCCCAGGGTCTCCGCAGCCTGTAAACGGCGCAGCAGGGCACGGCGCCGTACCATGGCGCGCACGCCCAGTGCCAGCGTGATCGTCACCACCGCGGGCAACCCCTCGGGCACCACCGCCACAGCCAGCGATACACCTGTCATAAACATCTCCAGCAAGGGCTTGCCGAGGAGCCAGCCGGTAAGCGCCACCACCACGGAAATAGTGATTGAGAATAGGCCCAGCTGTTTTCCCAGCACCGCCAGCTTTCGTTGCAGGGGCGTGGCCTCTCGCCCGATGGTCTGCGTCAACTGGGCAATGCGCCCGAATTCGGTGGCCATACCGGTCGCGATTACCACACCACGGGCCCGGCCGTTGGTGACGGCCGTGCCCATCCAGGCCACGGACGAACGCGAGGCAAGCGGGGCTTCTTTGTCAACCGGGTCGATCCCTTTGCCGACGGATTCCGATTCCCCGGTCAGAGACGATTCATCCAGCCTGAGGTCGAGCGCCTCAAGTAGCCGCAGGTCGCCCGGAACGCGGTCACCGATCTCCAGCATGACCATGTCCCCGGGTACCAGTTCTTTGGCATCAATGTCCTGTTCATGGCCATCGCGCACGACCCTGCAATGGGGGGCCAGCATTCGCTGTAACGCCTCGATGGCCCGTTCCGCTTTCCATTCCTGCACAAAGCCCAGCACGCCATTGAGTACCACGATGATCATGATGGTGACGGCATCAGACATCTCGCCCACGGCCACCGAGATGGCTGCAGCTGCCAGCAGAATGAAAATAAGCACATCCACAAACTGCCGACCCAATACCGTATACCAGTGTACTTTGCGCCCGGTTTCCAGGGTGTTGGGACCCTGCTGTTGCAATCGGTGTGCGGCTTCCCCGGTGCTCAAGCCATGCCGGGAATCGGTGTGCAGCCGGGTGATGACCGCTTCGGCATCCATATGATGCCAGGCCGGCGCTCCGGTCCCCTCCATTGGTGAAGTTTTTTGCTGCGTCTTATCAGGCATGTGAGTGCTCCTTCGATTTTTGAGTTCAGTCATTGCACTTCCCAAGCCCTTTATAAAAAGTTTCGCTTCGACGTAAGTTTGAATTATGACGGTTTCGTAAAAACTCGAAATTGCCGAAATCGCCGTTAATAATATCAACAGGTTAATAAGGAAACCTAATTTTTATTTACCAGAACGATGGTCAATATCTTGATGGGGGTGGTGTCATGCCTGTCGGCCAATTCCTTGATCCTGTCGTCGTCCTTGGCCTTAATTCCCCTCTCTTTCAGCCGTTGGTAGACCGTTTTACGGTCAAGTTGATGGTCCTTGATGATCTGACCGATGCTCTTTCTGCCCACACCGGTACCCGCAAAAGTTTCCTCAATGTTCGCGGACGTCCAGGCGGCGCCAGATTTCAACTCCTCAGGTTTTGGTTCCAGTTTCTTGATCACTTCATAGACCCCCATACCCGAAGTCCCCTTACTGTCGGCGATTTCTGAAAGGGTGTCATCTTGATTGTTCAATTTGAGGCCGGCTTTCCTGAGTTCCGCCATGGCCCGGTCCGGAGGGATGCGCTGTTTTTTACAAAAGGTCTTGAGGCTAACCAATTCAGCGTGGCTGAAAGGAGGTTCCAAGTCAGGAGACGTCACCCAGGAATTTTTAATGGCCTCACATAAGTCGGTGACGTAGCTTAGAGGGGGTAAGGACCAGGAACCACTCACCATGATCCAGAGAAATATCAAACAGCTGATCACCAGTTCGCGCTTGTAGCGAAAAGCAGTTTCAATCTTGCCGCCGAGGTACTTCATCAGAGGTTTCCAATTATAATAAAGATGGAATCCACCGGCTACGATGAACAAGAGACCGGAGAGAATGTGTATGTTACCCCACTGGTCTTTCTGTAAGCCTAAGAAGTCCCATTTGATCCAGTAAGCCACCCGACCGTGGGGCTCTATGTATAGGATTATCCCGGTAAACAATAGCAAGACGAAACCCACCAGTGAAGACAATGATGTAAATGCCCGACCGCTCCAGTTGTTGTTACTCATTTATGTGCTGCTCCTTGTACATGACTTCTTAACCTCCTCAATCAAAACTTTTTTCGGAACCCGGACAAAAAGGCACGCGATTCTGCTCTAAAAAGAGCTACAATATCCGCGACCTTCACCAGTCATCGGCCTTTGTACAAACGACCTGTTCTATCCAATATCAAATACATTCTTTCCTTCAAAAGAACACCTTCCGATAGCCAGCTTTGTCCGGGAAAATGAAAGGTTTAAATTTCCAAAAGCACGAACTATGCCATACATCCATTTACATAATAATTGCTATAAAGGCAGATAGTTAGCCTTATTTACATAAACGGATGATGCTGCTAGAGGATTAAATTAGGAAAACTGCGAAATTTCCTTTCTTAAAATTGCGAAAACTGATTCAAAAGGTTCCGATTGCTATTGGAGAGGTGCTATTTTTTGATAGGATTCTGCATATGGGAATATGGAATAATTAAAAATTCAAATTAATTCTCGCTGAGCAATGAGGTTCTAGTTTGATACAAAACCCTGATCTTACCTATGTTTTCCACGGTGTGAACGGCTGGGTTTAAATGCATACAACCTGATGCCTTGAAAATGGCCCGGTTTTCCGGCACGATTTATGCCATAGAAAAATATAACCTTTTTGAATTACGGTAGTTTTAAGCGCACGTAAGAAGAATGCACTTTCACACAAAAGATTAAGGGGAAGAGGCGAAATGGACGGATTCCTTTATTACAATAGAGACGATCGCTCATGAGCAATGTGCCCTCCCAGGATACTCTCAGACAGATGGTTTCCCGGTGGGTCCCTCCCCATCGGGTGCCCCGGCGTTTTCGAATTCATAATGATACCAGCGATTTTTTTCGGGTGGAATATGACGACGTGGTGATCCTGAACGGGAAACCCTATTTCATTCGTCATAATGCCAAAGAACAACGATTCGGGCTCGATGATGAAGTTAAATTCTGGGTCAAGCGGGCCATTGATCTGGAAAACGGCGCCTTGAAAATCATGAAACTTGTTTTTTACGAAAGGTTCATGTCTCGTATCGGAGAGATTGAATTTGAGTGTTTTCGAAGCCCCAAAAAGGAAGCCCGCATCCTCGAACGGGTCTCCGGTCACAAAAACTTCATGCACGGATATTCAACCCAGGATGAAAAGGACAATCTTATCCGCATACTGGATTTTATTAAGGGGAAGACGTTGTCCGCCCATGTGGGGAATATGGGTATGGATCATGAGACCTATTACCATGAGCGCTTCCCGGGAATCCTGGACCATTTTTTTGAATGCGTGCAGGCGATCCACTTTCTGCATGAAAATGGTGAACGGCACGGAGATATCCGGCGGGATCATATCCTCATCGAACAGGAAACGGGTGATTATCGATGGATCGATTTTGACTTCAATTACCGGCACAGGGAATTATGTAAAGTTTTTACTTATGTAAAGTTGCCAGAGAATCTCGTTTCTTTTCAAAGTCGTGAGCCCTAACAACTTTACATAATATTTCATTCGCAAAGCTCGGAAAGCCAAGACATCAGAGATTTGTTATTCTCC
>JAERTK010000195.1 GCA_016844935.1 Desulfobacteraceae bacterium
ATCACAAACCCCACTGAGCCCCTGGCGAAATTTCCGTGGTCCGTTTTGAAGGGGAAAATCCGAAACGGGCCCTGGTCGAACCATTTCCCGGGTTCGATTTCCACGAAACGGATCACCCCCAGTTTTTCCAGATAGGCAAACCTGGCTTCAACCACAACATGTGTATTGTGTGTCAAATAGACCGGAATGGGAGAAAAGTCTTCCTTGGGCTGCACCCTTTTGAATACAAAAAGCTCGTCCAGCCCGATGTAGTGATCGTTATGTTCATGGCTGATCAGGACCGCATCGATTTTTTTCACTCTGTTACGGGACAGCTGTTCTTTGGCATCGGGCCCGCAATCAATGAGCAGGGTGCTGTCATCTTCACTTAAAAGGATGGAAGTGCGGTCCCGCCGTTCTTGTCTGGCGCTCATCTCACAGCAGATGGCGCAATTGCAGTTCATTTCAGGCACCCCCCACGCGGCGCCGGTTCCTAAAAATATAATATCCATTCTATTCCGGTTTCCCCTTTCAGCTGGAAATTCCTTACGTTTTCTCATAGAGGGCCAAAACCCCTTCCATGGGGCTGAACTCTTCCAAGAGCCGAAACCCCGGATAGCGGGGCATGATTTTGTGAAGTCCGTAAACCATATACACAGCGCCCTTCTTTGCCTTTTCCACCAGCATTTGCGCAAACTCCTCATGCATGACCAAGTAAGTGTAAAAAAAATCGAAATCGGCAAGACCCAGGCCTGTTTCGTGAATAATTCGGTTATGAACCGCATCATCCGTTGCGTCTCCATGAAACAGGTGGACATTTTTATTTGGCGGCGCCATCCCCGTCGCCTCCAACGCTTCCAGCAGTTCCCCTCGAAGCGGGCCATACTCATCCAGCGTCCACTCATCCAGCTCAACACCAACGGAGATTCGCATCAGATAACTGAAGAAAAGGTTCACCCTGCCATCGGCACATCCCAGGTCCATAAAAGTGCTCCGACCAGGGGAGATGATGTTCTCCGCCATCAAGCGTTCTGCACAGGCCAGAAGGGCGGTCAGGTTCGTGGACCGTCTGAACCCCAAAGGCCCCACATCCCCCACCTGCCTTGCATCAAAGAACCGGGCAAGTTTTATCAGGCTGTTTTTTGTCGACTCGTCCATTTTTTGAGCACGCGCTTAACCTGTTCATTCAACATGAAAAGACACTCTATTTCCTCCCCCTCAATTTCCCGAAGGGCGTTTAAGACGGAGGGCCGAATGTCATTTGTTATTTTTTTACACATATAGTTAATACAGATCACATGCCGCGCCATCAACGTGCAGCCCTTTTCACCCAGAAAAAAACAGCCGCCCGTCTGCTGACGAACCTTGGGAAGATCCACACCCAGAAGCTTGTTAATCAGAAGAAGCCAGGCATCATATTTGTTTTCGAGCCCTTTGCCACAGCAGGAACCGCCCTCTTCCTGGTCGCATTCCCGGCACAAAGCCACCACACCGGCATCTTTCATCTCCTGTCCGGAAGCTCTGGCGGCGGACTTGAACTGGGTGAGAAGCGCGGCAGTTTTCTCGTCTTTCAGAAAAAGGCCTCCTGATCCCTGAAAACAGGATTCGGCCCAGGCAATCCTTTCTTCCACGGGGCGGTTAATGGATTTGGGTTGGATCACCATTTTTCCCTTGCCACCTTTTTAAACACTCTGACGAACCCCTGCCATTGATCTCATTTCAGTCCCGAACCTGAGCACTACCTGTGGACATGTAACCCACCAATGGACAAGTGTCAAGGCAAACGGAAATCCGGCGCCTACCCGGAAAAAAGGGAAGCCCTTGACAGAAAAAAGTAGCGCCTTATTTTGAGGAGTTAACTGTGATCCTCACGATTTTTTGGTATTCACATGAACACTAAACCATTGAGGCCCCTAAAACATTGTGTTATGATGACGGTGCTGGGGCTGGATTTTTTGATTTTTCTTTTCACGGGGAAACCTCAAAAGGCAGCAATTCCAAGAGGTTTTTAAATTTATGGTCTTTTTCCTGAAGTTCGTGGTTTTTTTTGCCGGATATCTCGTCTTCCAGTTTCTAAACCCTGAAAACGCTTTTGCATGGGGGCCGGGCGTTCATACCGCCATCGCACTGGGTTCCCTTGACGCTGCCAGTCAGCTACTCCCTTCCATCGGAAGAACCATTACCGCCTTCCCCATTGAATATCTCTACGGATCCCTTTCCGCAGATTTCTTTATCGGAAAAGGGAAAAAGAAACGCTCAGGGGCCCCCCACAACTGGGAAGGGGGATTCAAATTTTTAAGCGACGCAAGCGACGACCGGGAAACGTCTTACGCCCTGGGCTTTTTATCACATCTGGCAGCGGATGTGATTGCCCACAACTATTTTATTCCCAATCTTATCAGCGCCTACCCGGGCAAGGGAAAAATGGGGCATTTGTTCTGGGAAATACGATCCGATTATTTGATCGGAACCGGCTATACCAGTATTGCCAACGGCGTCCTCAATATGGACCACCAGGTATGCGACGATCTTCTGAAGCTCCTCGGCGGGAAAAAAAGAAACCGGCTTAAAACCAAAAAACGTGTTTTCACCCAGACCGTTAAATTTTCAGATTATCTTTACACCACCCGCAACCTTTTCTTTGAAACGAAAGCGCCACGGGGACGTGTTTTCCATGAGTATCTTGCTGCGATGGTAGACCTCTCCCGCCGTTTGGTTTTTGATTTCTTAAAGCACCCCCAATCCTCCCCCTGCCTGCACTATGACCCCATGGGCACCCAGAACCTTCTCATGGCCAAAGGGAAACGCTCTTTCCCCCCCAGGATCTTCAAAACTGCAACCACCAGCCCTCACTTCGAAGTGGATGAAAAACTTCTCTACCTATGAACACCATCAGGATTCTCCCGGAGAAAGTCGCTTCCCAGATTGCCGCGGGCGAGACCATTGAAAGACCCGCTTCCGTTGTCAGAGAGTTAATCGATAACAGCATCGACGCAAAAGCCTCTAGAATTTCAGTCAAAACCGAAAGGGGCGGCAAAGGCCTCATCAAAGTCGCGGACAACGGCATCGGCATGAGCAGAGATGATCTTCTTCTGTGCTTTGAAAGACACGCCACAAGCAAAATCAGAACGGCATCGGATCTTTCGGCGGTCACATCCTTTGGATTCAGAGGAGAGGCCATACCCAGCATGTGTTCGGTTTCCCGAATGCAGATCACATCGCTGCCTCAAAAAGAACTTCTGGGAAACCGGGTCAGGATCTCCGGCGGGAAACTGCTGGCCATCGAGGAAGTGGGCGCCCCGCCCGGCACCATTGTGGAAATAAGAGACCTGTTTTTTAACATACCGGCGCGGCGCAAATTCCTTAAAACCCCACGAACGGAAATGAACCACATTGTGGATACGGTTTTAAAGGCTGCCATGCCTTTTCCGAACATTTCCTTCCGCCTGGAAGAGGGTCAAAAAGGGATTCTCCATCTCCCTGCATCCCAGAACCCCCATTTGCGTCTCTCTCACCTTATGGGCAGGACGGCCGGCCAATCCATACTGAGTAGTGAAAACCAACAGAACGGTCTCCATGTTGCCATCCACGCCGCCCCAGCGGATTTTGCCAGGAAAAGGGCCGACCGATTGTTCGTTTACGTCAATGGTCGGAATATCAGAGACCGGTTTGTAACAAAAGCGATCATAGAGGGGTACGGTCAACGCCTGATGACGGGCCGGTATCCCCAGGCCCTTGTTTTCATCACCATTGACCCGGCCCAGATTGACGTGAACGTACATCCCACCAAACAGGAAATAAAATTTCAAAACGGACAGAGGGTTTTCAGTACCATTGCCGCTGCTGTCAATAAAACCCTGACGCCCGCCTCCCACGGTTTTTCGGGCACCTCACAGCCCTACAAGACCCGGAGTACCCCGGAAACAACACCTCCGGCGCCCATGATCTCAGAAGGTAACGAAACCCGTGAACCGACACTGACACAGGCGCCGCCACTGACGCAACCCCCCTTTCCGCCCCCAAAAAGCGCTCCTGTTCCGTTTGTTGACACCGAAACACCCAAGATTATAGGGCAATTGGGGAACATGTACATCTTGTGCCAAATGAAGGAAGGCCTCCTGATCGTAGATCAACACGCCGCCCATGAAAGAATCGTTTACGAAAACCTCAAGGACTCCCTTCTTTCGGCAAAGGTTGAAATCCAGAACCTGCTGATTCCACACGAAATGGAGTTTTCCCTGAAAGAAAAAGGGATTCTCCTGGAAAACGGCGACGTGCTCTCTCATTTCGGCATTGAACTGGACCATTTCGGTGGCAATACGTTCTTGTTGCGAGCCGTGCCCGCCCTGCTCAAGAATGTCAACTGGCAGACCCTTGTTTCCGAATTCATTTCAAAGCTGGAAGAAGGCGGACCGCCGGACCCCACCCATATGACGGACGAGGCGGTTAAAATCATGGCCTGCCATGGCGCTATCCGGGCGGGACAATCCCTGACGCTGACCGAGATGACCCATTTGATGCATGAGCTGAAAAGAATGGATCTGCCCACAAACTGTCCCCACGGAAGACCCATTTTCAAGAACTTCACCTACTTTGAAATGAACAAGATGTTCAAACGGATTGTTTAACACGGTCATCGATTTCACGATCAGCAGGTCTTGAAAACCAAATGGCACCTTCTTCAAAACCTAAAATCATCCTCATCGGGGGTCCCACAGCCAGCGGAAAAACCGGACTGGCCGTTTCGCTGGCCCTTTCTCTCGGTGGCGAGGTCATCAACGCCGATTCCATGCAGATATACCGGGGCATGGATGTGGGCACCGCCAAACCCACCATTGAGGAACAACGCGGCGTTATCCATCATCTTCTGGATGTTGTAGATCCCGACGAGGACTTCAACGCGGCCATATACCGACAAATGGCCCTACCGCTGGCAAAGGGTATTTGTGCAAAAAATATCCCCTGCTTTGTTGTGGGCGGCACCGGGCTGTATATGAGATCCCTTTTGGGAGGATTGGTTGAACTGCCCCCTTCAGACCCGGTGCTTCGGGAGCGGTTGAATCTTGAATGTGATCGTGACGGCGCTTTGAAACTGCACCAGAAGCTGGCCGAACGGGACCCTGAAAGAGCCAAATCAATCCACCCCAATGACAGGCTTCGCATTATCAGGGCGCTTGAAATTTTTTACCAGACCCGACGTCCATCCTCCGATCTTCTGAAACAGCATCAATTTGGCGACCGGGAATTTCTGGCTTTAAAACTCTGCCTGGGGGTGGAAAAAGAGCAGCTCTATGACCGTATTAATGCGCGCAGTGAAAGAATGATGGCGTGCGGTCTCATACCGGAAGTGGCGCACCTCATGAAAAAGGGGTATGGCCCCCACCTCAAATCCATGTCAGCCATCGGTTATCGCCACACGATCAAATACCTGCAAGGGGAGTGGTCCCTCGAAACGGCAACCGAGACACTTAAACGGGACACCAGAAGATACGCAAAACGCCAGATGACCTGGTTCAGAGCAGAACCGGACATGATCCATATTGATCCTGAAAATAAGACCCTGGCGGAAACAAGGATTCGTGATTTTCTGGCGAAAAGCGCTTGACCTTTTAGCATTAATTTTCTATTTCAAAGCAGTCAGCATGATTTCCGTTATTTGGGAGATCTTCGGCATGCGCTGGTCTTTTTTGCCCGCTCAACCCAGATGGTCATCTACGGAGGCAGTTCAATGGGCGCTCTCTCGACAAAAATGTTTTACAGAACCCTTGCCGCTTCCCTGCTGATGCTCCTTTTTGTGGGGGGTTGTTCTCAAACTCCCAGGGCACCTGAAGGAATCCTGGATACCCCTGCCCATCACGTGTCAAGCGGTTTTAAATTCCTTCAAAAAAACTACGATAGCGATGCCCGAAGGGAATTTGAACTGGCCCTTCAACTGGACCCCTACTACAGCGCCGCTCACCGGGGGTTGGGACTGGTATATGGAAAGGAACATAAATTCCACATGGCGCTGGATGCCATGGCCAAAGCGAGAGACGATGCGAGTAGCGGGGAACAAAAAGCGCTGGCCTACGTGGGCTTTATGCAGATTTATACCATGCGAAAAAATCCGGGATGGCTGGAACAGGTGGAGGAGCGCTACAAAGATGCGCTGCGATGGAAAAACCATATTCCCGAAGCATATTTTCATATGGGCGTTGCTTACAAAAACGCAGATCGAATTGCCGACGCGGAACAATCCTTTAACCAGGTAATTAAACTCAACGAGCGTCTGGTAATCGAGGCCAAAAGAGAATTGACCGCCCTTAATAATCCTAAATGACGTACAGTATCCGGCTTGCGAGGACTAAATACCCCAAGATGACAGAGAAAAAGATCCAGGCTAAACCCATTTTTTTCACTTTCTTTTTTATTTTTATTGTTTCCAGCCTGCTGTTTTCACCGGCGTTTGCCGAAAATATGCGCGGAAAGAAAGAGCGCTTTGCCATCGGCACAGTGACCATTGTCAAAGGCAATCTGGTTCAAGCAAAAAAAAATGCCATTCGGTTGGCTTTGCTCAAAGGGGCAGAGGACTACATGGTTCGCCTGTTGGGAAGTCAGGCGATCGTCACACACTTTGAAAGCCTCGCACATGAGATTATCCCCAGTGCAGACCGGGAAATTGAGAACTTTCACATCCTGGCTGAACAACAGATGGGAAACCGATACAGTGTTTTTGTAAAAATGAAGGTCAATGAAAACGCCGTAGCGGAAAAGCTCAGAGAAGCGGGGATTTTCCAGACCGTTAACCGGTCGGTCAGGGTCCTGTTCATGGTTTCCGAAAGCCGTGGACCCGTGGAAGTATTCTGGTGGCAGGACGTAGCTGCTCACCCCGCCCTCACCCCCATTGAACTGGCCCTGCACGGCGTTTTTCAAGACAGGGGGTTTAATCCCATCAACCGTATCATGGATCTTCCGCCATCGAATGTTTTGTCCGGTGCGTTCCCCGCCAACCTGCGACCGGAAGATGCATTAGAATGGGGGAAACTCTTTTCGGCGGATGTGGTGGTTTACGGTAAGAGCCTGGCCCTGAATGATAGACTGGTCCTGAATCTGAAAGCCCTGGATGTACGAAAGGGGACTCAAATCTGCGAAAAATCAGGATCTCAAAAATTTCCCAAAGGCACCGTTGACAGTGAAAAAATCTTGGACGTCATGAGAAAATGCGTCAACCGCCTGGCCATCGATTTATGCCCCTGCATCCTCGGAAACATCAACACCGAACCTCAGGCGGCCCATGAACTGGATGTCACTCTGGCGGGTATCAGCCAGCCGAGGCAATTTCAAACGTTTTCCGAATTCCTGAAGACCCATATTCCCGGCGTTAAAACCATTATCCCCTCCAGAATCAGCGAGGACTCCATGTCTGCCACCATCGGTTTTCAAGGGGACCGGATCACATTCATCAGTCTGGTGCTTAACAATCAGGACCTTCCTTTTCCACTGCACCTGGGCCAGACCGATACCGAAAACATCCTTTTTTATCTCGAATAGACCTTACCCATGACCATCCCAAACCTGATCAGCCTTTTCAGAATGATTCTGGTGCCCGTTTTCCTGGTTTTCATCATCAACAATCGGTTTCTGGCCGGACTCATGATTTTTGTCCTGGCAGGCGTGAGCGATGCCGCCGACGGCATGGTGGCGCGACTTTTCAATCAAAAGAGCCGGCTGGGTTCCTACCTTGACCCCCTGGCGGACAAATGCCTTCTGGTCGCTTCATTTATCTGCCTTGCCGCAATGCACATTATTCCCATATGGCTTACGGCCATTGTCATTGCCCGGGACATCTTGATCCTTCTCGGCTCCATTGTGATTTTCCTGATAGACAGGGACCATGAAGTTAAACCCTCCATATGGGGAAAGGTGACAACCTTTCTGCAACTGGCCACGGTGTTTCTGGTCCTGGTTGAAAAGCATTTTCAAATTTTTTCCCAATACGTGTATATCGTCTATGGCGCAACCGGAACCTTAACCATATCATCAGGGCTGTTGTATATGCGCTCCTGGTTTTTGAACTTGAAAAAGACCCTCCAAGACCGGAAAAGACGGAAATAATTTTCCGGATTTCACAGCATAATACACCTTGACATTCGCCATGATAATTGATAGATCTGGCTTCCTTATAGGCGCGTAGCTCAGGGGGAGAGCACTACCCTGACACGGTAGGGGTCAAGGGTTCAAATCCCTTCGCGCCTACCAGAGTAAAATCAAGGACTTGGGTCAATTTTCCCAGGTCCTTTTTTTTGGTTTTTTGGTCGCAATTTGCAAGACCAGAAAGGGGCGGGCCCAAAATAATCCTGGCAAGCAATTCCCCGAGCATGACCGGCAGGCCGAAGCGGGTGAAAACGCTTCCTAGAATCCAGGCCACGATCAGGATCAAAAGAATATTAAGTATCAGCTCACTTGTGATCATAGCTTTTTTTCCAGGAACAAAGCTCTTCCCATTTCCGAATCCAATTGATACGGTTTGAAGCCCGCTGATTCATACAAATTTCTCGCAGCTGCATTTCCCTCCAGAACTTCCAGGGTCAGCTTACAGCATCCGATTCTCAATGCAATTTCTTCAACTTTTCCGAGCATCATTTTTGCAACGCCTCTTCCTCTATATCCAGTAGAAACGATCACATCATGTATATTCAGCAACGGTTTGCAGGCAAACGTTGAAAAACCTTCAATACTGATCACCAGTCCGGCAGGGTTGCCGTCGGCCAAGGCAATAACCGTATGGATATTTTCTCTTTTCTCAAGCTCCCTTACAAGATTTTCCTTAACATTTTCAGAGAGTCCGACACCGCCTCCCGTGAAGCCGGTGGCATATTCATCAAGCAGTTCTGTTATGATTTCCCCGTGTCCGTCCGCCGCATAATTGCTTTCGACAATCTCAATCATTATTCTTAACCTTTAATCTTTCCACATCCCTTTTGCCTTTTTTTTGAACTATCCGGAATTCTCGGATAGTTGATTCAAATGAGTTTTGTCGCATTGCTTGTGTTTATGTAGAAGGTTTCACGGGTTGAAAGAAGAAACTTGGCTTGAAAACACTACTTGCATATAGCTACTCAATAAGTCAACGAATTTGAGAAGGAAACGACCTTGACCAATTGGTGGCTAACTGGTATCCCAGGGTGTCATGGAGGGGAAATATCCATATTCTTTTTTCCCGATTCGACTGTCAATTTCTGGGGTTTCCGAAACGATGAATTCTGCATATGCGCAAAAAATTTCCCATGAAATGGGTCTTCACCCCAAACAGGTGGCGGCCGCACTAGACCTTCTCTCCCAGGGAGCGACCGTTCCCTTCATCGCCAGGTATCGAAAGGAAGCAACCGATTCCCTGGATGAGGTCGCCATTTCCAACATTCGCGATCGGTCCGCTCAGTTGGAAGAGATGGATCGCAGGCGTGATACGATTCTCAAATCTCTGCGCGACCAGGAAAAGCTGACCGATGAACTGGTAGATAAAATTAACCGGGCGGAAACCCTTGCGGTTCTAGAAGACATCTATCTGCCTTTCAAACCCAAACGGCGGACCCGGGCGAGCATGGCCAGGGAGAAAGGGCTTGAACCTCTGGCCCGGATCCTGTTCGAGCAGAAGGACCTTGATCTTTCAACTATTGCCGCCCCCTTTGTGGATCCCGAGAAAGACGTTCTTACCCACAAAGACGCCCTTTCAGGGGCAAGGGACATCATCGCTGAATGGATTACTGAAAACCCCGAAGCACGGGCGATGATCCGGAAGCTCTTTCTTGAAAAGGGCATTGTTATTTCCAAAGTGGATCCCCAGAAAAAGGATGAAGGCGCAAAATACAAAGATTATTTTGATTGGTCGGAACCCATTAAAAAAGCCCCTTCCCACCGCATACTGGCCATGCGGCGGGGTGAGAATGAAGACATCCTGACCCTCCGCATCGCACCCGAAGAAAACAGGGCCATGGCCATTCTTGAATCTCTTTTTTTGACGGGTCACTTTTCCACCTCCGAACAGGTACAGATTGCCATTCACGACAGCTATAAACGACTCCTCAGCCATTCCATGGAAACAGAAGTTCGCATGAACTCAAAAAAAAAGGCGGATGAAGAAGCCATCCAAATATTTGCCGGCAACCTTCGCCAGCTCCTGTTATCACCGCCCCTTGGACAGAAAAACATACTGGCCATCGACCCCGGATTTCGCACCGGTTGTAAAGTGGTTTGTCTTGATTCCCAGGGAAAACTCCTGCACACCGATACCATCTTTCCCCACACTTCCAGTTCAAAGTCCCGTCAGGCCCAACAAAAAATAGAGTCCCTCTGCGAAAGGTTTTCCGTGGATGCCATTGCCATTGGAAACGGCACCGCCGGAAGAGAGACTGAAGCTTTCATTCAAGGCCTTTCTTTTGAAAGAATGATTCAGGTGATCATGGTCAATGAAAGCGGGGCATCCATATATTCCGCATCGGATGCGGGCCGTGAAGAGTTCCCGGACCATGACTTGACCGTGAGAGGGGCCGTTTCAATCGGTCGAAGGCTCATGGACCCCCTGGCCGAACTGGTCAAAATTGATCCGAAATCCATAGGGGTCGGGCAATACCAGCACGATGTGGACCAGAAAGCGTTAAGAAAGAGTCTTGATCAAGTGGTCGAAAGCTGCGTCAACCGGGTGGGTGTCGAGGTCAACACCGCTAGTGGCGAACTGCTCACATATGTATCGGGGTTGGGCCCCCAACTGGCAAGAAATATTATCCGCCACCGCGAGGAAAATGGGCCCTTTATTTCTCGAAAAGCGCTCATGGATGTGCCTCGCCTGGGCGCCAAAGCCTTCGAACAGGCAGCGGGATTTTTGCGCATCAGCGGCGCTAAGAACCCCCTTGATGGCAGCGCCGTTCACCCTGAAAGCTATCCCATCGTGGAACTCATGGCCAGCGATCTTCAGTGCTCCATAAAAAACATCATGGAAGATGAAGGCATCCGAAAAAAAATTTCCAAGGAAAAATATGTGAGCGAAACGGTGGGTCTGCCCACCCTCAATGATATCCTGAAGGAGTTGGCCAAACCCGGCCGTGACCCGAGAGAGCAATTTGAAAATATCGCTTTTAAGGACGGTATTGAAAAAATTGGGGACCTTGAACCGGGAATGACCCTGCCCGGCGTGATCACCAACATCGTGGCCTTCGGTGCCTTTGTGGATATCGGCGTTCACCAGGATGGCCTGGTTCATGTGAGCCAGATGGCCGATCGGTTTATCAAAGATCCCAATGATGTGGTGAAGGTATGTGAGAAGGTTAACGTCCGGGTATTGGATGTGGATCTCAAAAGAAAACGGATTTCCCTTTCACTAAAATCTGAAGACAGCGGTCCCAGTAAAACCGTTCAATCGAACAGCCCCAAGAAACCTGCATCAAAAAACAAGAATCATTCAAAACAGAAGGGGAAAGATCCTTTCAACAACCCCTTTGGCAATGTTTTGAAAGAAATCTCTTGAAAAAAAAGAGGAACCGTCCATGCCAATTAATACCGATTATCTCGTCATCGGCAGCGGAATTGCCGGCCTGCGATTTGCCCTTGATGCCGCCCAGACAGGGACCGTGGCCATTGTGACCAAAAAGGAAAAGACCGAGGGATCAACCAACTACGCCCAGGGAGGCATCGCATCGGTTCTGGATCCCGACGACAGTTTTGCGCTCCATATCAAGGATACCCTTACCTCCGGAGACGGCATCTGCAATGAAGATATTGTCAAAGTTGTCGTAGAGGAAGGTCCCCGGCGAATTCATGAGCTGATATCTTTTGGCGTACAGTTTTCCCACCAGGAAGGGCAGAAGAAAATATTCGATCTTGGCCGTGAAGGCGGCCACTCCAAACGGCGCATCGTTCACACCAAGGATCTGACCGGCCGGGAAGTTGAAAAGCGTTTGCTGGCACGTGCGGAAGAAAACCCCAATATTCAACTTTATGAAAACCACATGGCCATTGACCTCATCAGCAAGTCCACCCTGATCCGCCGCGGGATCGTTACCAAACAGACGGATCAAAGCTGCTGGGGCGCCTACGTCCTGGAGGCGGAAACGGACGCCATCCTGACATTCCTTGCAAGAATTACAGTCCTTTGTTCCGGCGGTGCAGGCAAAGTGTATCGCTATACCAGCAACCCCGACATTGCCAGCGGGGACGGCGTCGCCATGGGCTTCCGGGCCGGGGTGAAAGTAGCCAACATGGAATTCGTCCAGTTCCACCCCACTTCCCTGTACCACCCCCTGGCCAGAAACTTTCTCATATCAGAAGCGGTGAGAGGGGAAGGGGGGATCCTTCTGGATAAAAAAGGGAATCGGTTCATGGAGTCCTACCATCCATTGAAGGATCTGGCTTTCCGGGATATTGTGGCAAGATCCATCGACATGGAACTGAAAAAAACCGGTGATCAATGCGTCTATCTTGATATCAGCCATAAGGGCAAAGACTTCATCACCCATCGGTTTCCTCACATCCATGAAACCTGCCTCTCATTCCACATCGACATCACCCGGGAACCGATTCCCGTGGTCCCTGCCGCCCACTATATGTGCGGAGGCCTCTTGACCGATGAACACGGTCGTACCAATCTCAAGAATCTTTTTGCCATCGGCGAAGTGGCCTGCACGGGATTACACGGTGCAAACCGTCTGGCCAGCAATTCACTGCTGGAGGCGCTCGTCTTCGCCAGGCGTGCGGCCCTTAGAGCGGCCCAGGAACTGACCGCCGGAAAACAGGAAGGTTTCCCCCAGGCACCCAAATGGGACCCCGGCAGCGCAACGGACAGCGAAGAACTGGTGGTGGTATCGCATAACTGGGACGAAATCCGCCGCTTTATGTGGAATTACGTGGGCATCGTAAGAACCAACAAGCGCCTGGCCCGCGCCAAAAGGCGGGTGGAAATCATTCAGGAGGAGATCAAGGAATACTATTGGGACTTTCTGGTGAGTCAGGACCTTCTTGAACTCCGAAACCTGGCACTGGTTGCAGAACTCATTATCACCTGTGCTTCCCTCAGGAAAGAGAGCCGGGGCCTTCATTTTAACCTCGATTACCCTTCACAGGACAATAAATTCTGGCGGCAGGACACGGTTATCTGGAAATAAGGCTGGAAAAGATAGTCTTGAGCGATGGTATCAGGGAAGATTGGGGGCCGGGGCGGGATGCTTCACAAGGGTTCCTGGGTGAACCCCTGCTTCACAAAGCCTAATGATGTCACAAAGCCTAATCGTGAAAATCTCTCTCACGCATAAATCCGAATACCTGAAGTGCGGTCTTGATGGCCACAAAGGTAATGCCCCCGCCGATAATCCCTAAAGCGACGTACAGCAATCCAAAAAAAACCGCATACTCAATGTTCCATTGCCATTCAAAAGAAAATGGTGTCATGGCGATCTCCTCAATTAACTATTTATTCTGCAGGCAACGGGTTCAATTCGGTCTCTTTCGGGAACATGGGCAAATACCGATAGGCCAATGAAAATACCAGAAATCCATAGCCGATCACCGCCAGACCGATACCCCATTCCTGCCATGTGGGAAGATAACCCCAGAAGCGGTCAAACGGCATCACCGGAACCGCCAGGGTAACAATAATAAAGAGAAACCGGTTCAACACAATCCCAGTGCAGTTCAACAGGCTGGCAAAAATAAGCCACCCCTGGCTTTTTCTACCGGCCGGCGTCAGCAGAATAATGGCAGGAAGAAATCCGCAAAATACCATCTCTGCAATGATCAGCCAAACGCCATAGGGGCCTTCGTTGAAAAAATCCATAAAGGTCAGACCGGCCCTGGGAACGATCCCGTATATCCAGCCCAGGTAATCGAAGGTCTTCAGAACCATGTACAGGGCAAGAAGCCAAGCCGACATTTTAGCCAGAAATTGAATTGCATCGTCCGGAACCAGCTTTTTTCTGCCCAGGAACTCCGCCAGCTTGGTACAAAGGATCGTAAAGCAGGGGCCACAAGCAATGGCCGAGAGCACAAAGAGGAAAAAAGTCCAGGGCCAGATATAAAAGCCTTCCCGGGCCGCGAAGGGCCTCGCGTACATGACACCGAACATCCCTCCCAGAGACCCCTGGTGGAAGAACGACAGAAACGTACCGGTTGCCGCAAAAACCGCCATTACTTCGTGGAGGTTATGGCCGATAAGCCTCAGCTCCTTGACCTTTTTAATCTGCCTGTTTTCAAGGATAAGGGGGACGAACTCAATGGCCAGAACCATCAGATAACAGGTAATACAGAAGGACACCTCCACCAGCATGGAGTGGATATTGGCGTGCCAGAAAATAAACCATCCCCGGATGGGCTGACCGATATCGATGCCCAGCATGGCCATGGCACCGGAATAGCAGATAAATCCGATGATAACAGCCGTATTAATAATGCTTTTCAGTTCCTTGCGACCGACGATATAGGTCAGAAACCCGGTAAAAAATGCACCGGCGCCCAAAGCAATCACCGCCAGATCAAAAACGATCCACAGGGCGAAAGCGAATATATTGCTCATATTGGTCTGGTTCAAACCCTTCCAGAGACACAGAACAGCTGAAAGGCCACCCCATGCCAGCAGCGCCAGCCAAGGCAGGGTCCATAGAAAAAAGACCCCCGGAGAACATCTTTTAACGCCATGCGGTAACAATGGGGAATCCATTACTCATCCTCCTGACATTTGACAGCATGTCAATCTTTTGATCCTTTAAGTTCCTAAAACTGATCACGACCCGGTTTGGTGGACCATTCTTCTTCAGCCCATGTCCTGTTGATGACAGGCTCGTACTCGCCGGGCAGGAAATTATCAGCCAACCTGCGGACCCAGTCCCTGCTGGAAAGGTAATATACCTTGGGGCCCGTCCCCAGACGTGCAAGAATCCTGAAGGCGTAGGGGTGCTTGACCAATTTCGATACTTGGTGTTTCGGATTATTTAAATCTCCAAAGGTGATGGCTTCAGCGGGACAGCCTTCTGTACAAGCCGTCACGTATTCACCTTCCTTAATCTCCCGACGGTTTTCAGCGTAGGCCTGGTTCTTGGCCCGCATCAGCCGCTGATGGCAGAAGGTGCATTTTTCCACAACACCCCTCATTCTGGGAGACACCTCGGGTGTCAGGTAGCGGTCCATGCCCTTATCCTGGGGGAAAGAATCCCACCAGTTAAAATACCGGGCACCATAGGGACACGCCGCCTGACAATACCGACAGCCGATACATCGGGTGTATATCTGACTGACGATACCGGTATTGAAATCCAGTTTCGTTGCAGTGGCAACACACACGGAAACGCACGGTGGATGATGGTCGCAGTGCATACAGGGCCGTGGAAAATAACTCACTTCCGTATGGGGGAATTTTTTCCCGTTGGTGATCTTATAGAGATTCATCCAGGTAATGGTACGCTCTTTATCGGTCTGGTCTGCCCTTACAGCAACATTGTTTTCCGCTGCGCAAGCAACCATACACGTTCCACACCCGGTACACTTGTCAAGATCGATGACCATGCCATACTTTTGACCGGAACGCTGCGCGGTTTCATGACCGGCGTCAGGCTTCCCGTGGCCATTTGATTTTTTCATGAGCTACCTCACCTAAACCTTGATTAACTTAACTGGCGTATTCCACCAGAGCGGATACCCGCTGACCGGATCGTTTAAGGCCTTGACGATATTGTTCGGGTTGACGCCCTTATCCTTCTGGTATTCATCATAGGCCGTGTGACCAAAACCAAGCGGCATGTAGACCACCCCCGGCATTGCACCCTCAAACAGGTCTATCCGCACCTGCAGCTGCCCCAAAGGTGATTTAACAAATGCCCGGTCGCCCTGGTGCAGATTGTATTTGGCGGCTGTTTCGGGATTCATGGCAGCGAAGGATTCATGCTTTAAAAGCTGGCTTGCAAAAATGGTCTTATAGAGAAAGGGTGGCGTGGGAATCCATCCACCCGAGAGATTGATCATCTCGTAGGGGACCATGAAGAGGGGATATTTGGAGCGATCCACACCCAGTTTCGGAGCCTCATAATGTCCCATGAAGGCTTCAAGGCCCGCAACACGAATACCCATTCGTTCGGGCGAGGCCTTTTCGGATGCCTGCTGCAGTTCCTGGCTGATAAACTCAAATTTTCCGCTGGGCGTCTCAAAAAGCCCCTTCCAGGACGTAGGAGGAAGCTTAACCGGCCGATACCACATGCCCCCGGATTTCATCTCTTCCCACATCTCATCAAAAGTGCCATAGGAGGGTTTCTGGGGTTCATCAAAGTACTTGAATTTCCAAGCCGGTGTTGAGGGATCATATCGGACAAGCCCACCGCCCACATCGAACAGCCCTTTTGCACGAAGTTGAAGCGCTTCTTCAAAATTTTCCCAGGGGAACGCGCTGCCGGTGGCATCGCCCACGGCTTTGGAGAGAGAAATAACCACATCTCCGACGTTTTGGGTATTGTTGATGGGTTCGACCACAGGCCTGGAGAGTCCATAAAACGGATACTGCAATCCAACAGGCCAGACGGTATCCTCCATTTTTTCAAGATAGTTATGATCCGGCAAAATCAGATCCGCCATGTTGGCGGTCTCATCGCGGTATGGAGAAAAACTCACAATGAAGGGGATCTTTTCCAGAGCATTTTTAAACCCGCCGCCGTCAGGAACCGTAAAAAACGGGTTTGCTGAAAACACTAATAGTGTATCGATCGGTGACTTGTCACTTTTGTTAATGGCTTCTGCAAAATGGTTGATCAGGCTCTTGGTGAATGGATATGCAGGCGTACCCGCACCATCCACACGCGGTTTCTGAAGCCCCTTTGCTGCCACTTCATCCGGCTCAAAATCAGGCAAGGGCGCCAGAGGAAGCGGGTCCGAAATCAGAACGCCCCCCGGTCGATTGATCCTTCCTGCAACTGCATTGAGGCTTTGAACCGCCATAAATTCATAAAGGCTGCCGTTTAGATTGTTCTTCCCTTTTCCGTAAATGGCAACGGGCGCCTTTGCTTTGATGAAACCATCCGCCAGTTTATTGATAATTCTTTCCTCAACCCCGGTGATTCTTTCCACCTGGGCGGGGGAATATTTTTTGAGTACGACGGTCTTAAACCCTGGTTGTTTTTTTCCCTCTTTGGAGGTCAGATCGTTAAACCCGTAGGTAAACCCGTTCACAAACTGCTCGTTTATAAACCCCCTCGTGATGAGAACATGGACAATTCCCAAAGCCAGGGCGCCGTCGGTTCCCGGTCTGGGGGCCACCCAGAGGTCCGCCTTGGATGCGGTGTTGGAAGCCCGGGATTCAATCTGGACGACCTTGGTTTTTCGTTTGGCCGGACTGGCGTTGTGCCACATCCCCCAGGCATTCATGATCCGGCCCGGAGCACCCCACCCTTCCAGCAGCCCTGCCCCGAAACTCAACACATAATCGGAGTTTTCCAGGTCGTAGGCCATGGGGCTTGACTTCCCCAGCATCAGAAGGTTACCCATATCATAGGTATCCGTAATGGAAGCCGGTTTTACATAATTGGGACTTCCCACCGCCTGCATGAACCTTTCGATGAGTAGCGACGTGGTCGTCCCCGCGGCATTTCCGTCTACAGCGGCAATCGCTTCAGGCTTTCCGGCTTTTCGCAGCGTTGCGATTCGGCCCGCTAAAATATCATAGGCCTCGCCCCAGGTGATATTCACAAACTGACCTTCACCCCTGGCGCCCACCCGTTTCATGGGACCCGGGAACCGCATATCATCGTCGTAGAGCAGTTGAAGCCCGCCCATGCCAACCGGACAGATACCCCCGGGGTTGATGGGATAATCGGTACGACCTTCAATCTTCACGGCTCTTTCTTCCACCTTCCTGACAAAAATCCCGCATCCACCCGGACAAAGGTTGCAAACGGTGTTTTCTTCTGTAACGGCCCCCGTGGACGGGACAGGTACCCACGGCCAGTTCTGGGTCCATATGGCGACATCGTCCGTAATCTTCCAGGGTAACGGCGTGACCTGAATCCCCACGACCCCGCCGACGACAGATGCGATGAAATTTCTTCTGGTTATTTTCATGGTCATCTTCCCCTTATTTGTGACACACGAAACAGGCGTTATTCTGTTCCTGTCCCTTTT
>JAERTK010000196.1 GCA_016844935.1 Desulfobacteraceae bacterium
GAAAACATATGGTTAAGGGTTTAGCAAGAACTCAGAATACAGAATTCAGGAGTCAGAATAGGCCTGGAAATGAGAGCGATTCTGGATTCTGACTTCTGTCTCCTGGATTCTTGGGTTGCGGGCGTAGCCCGCATTGGTTTACCTCTCATCTTCCGTTACAACAATAGCCTACCCATCCTATAGCGTCAACACCGAAAATTTTCATTGAGCAATTGACGGGAGCTGTTCCAGAATTTGACGGGTGGATTGGATTTTGACGCTGTATCAACAATTGACGTTCTCATTAAAATAGAATTAACACCCTGTTATCATTGCTGTAAAAAAATACTTGGTTAAATAAGGCAGATTGTGCACATTTCTTGCATTAGATATCTTCAAATCGTTAAGGAGGACGTCCAATGACAACCAACGGCATATCTCAGGCAGGAATTGAGTCCAATGTGGTTAATCAGATGATGAACCAATTGAACCAGGAAAACAGGGCTAAACCGGACAAGGGAAAAGATGACCCCATTGTGGGGGCGGATACTGTCAAAATAACCGCCAACATTTCAGAAAATCCGACGATAGAATTTGAAGCCATTGATGAAAAACAAGCAAACATCCTTGCGCAATTGATAGCGAACGATCTGAGCAAACAGTCTTTTGGTCTGACTACTCAGAAAGGAACAGACGTTTTGAGGTCTTTTATCTGAAAATCGTTTTTTGGAACATGCGTTTTCTTAAGTGCCGGCGATCGACTTTAACACAGATAAATAAACCACGTGGGGAATAAAACCCCACAAAGGTTAAAATCAAAAAAGAAAGTTGGGATGGCACTTAATCAGCGGGTTTCTCGGATGTGCGTGCATCTTTTCTTGCAACCTTGAGAAAATTGAAAAGACGGGTTGCATAAATGAAAATAACGACATTTCAGGAAACCCTTAAATGATCACCCTGTCGGCATATTAACGATCAGACAAACCTCTTTCATTTTTCATCCTCCTGTAAAAGGCAGAGCTTTTCGCCGGGCTCTGCCTTTTCATGAATTACGCTGTTGTCGCCACGCATCCCTGAGGATTAGGTCTTATAACCTTTAAGAATTTCATGTATTTTGAGGGCTTTTTTGAGAAAGTCGCTCCCTGGAATCAGGCGAATGGTCTTCTCCCCTTTTTGGTTTTTCCGCCATTCCAGCAGGTTAAAACTCTCCATCATTGAAAGCACTTTGGCGATTTCCGTCTTCTCTTTTAAAAGGGCCTTTGATATGGCTTCAACGGTCTTCCCATAGGAAAGTTCGTCTTTGTCGTGTGCTGAAAACAGATGGAGTATTTGAGAAACCCCCAGAAAAGGGTCGGGGATTCTAGATGCCTTGGTCGTCGTTTCCTGGAGGCGACCTGCTATGGCAATGAGGCATACGGATACGAACCTTGGAGAATCCTCCATATATTTGTCAAAAGTATCTTTGGAAATTTTGACGACCTCAGAGTCTCCAAGGGCTGTGGCTGTGGCTGTTCTGTTGTGCGCCTCAAGAACGAGGGCCATCTCTCCAAAAACGGTTTTTTCTTCCAGCATTGTCAAAACGACTTTCTCCCCGGAGACCGTAACGGATATCTCCACACGTCCGCTTTTCAGTATATATGCGGAATATCCTTTGGAGCCTTCGGAAAAGATGACTTCTCCTCCCCTGTATTTTTCTACCGGGAAACTGGGGTTTGTCATCTGAAATTCAAGGCCGGACTTTTCCTTGATATATTCTTTCAAGGGAGTGAATTTTTTTTCTGCCATCATGCCGCACCTCATCTGTGCTTACCAAATCAACAAATTTAGATCTCCTTGAAATACGCGGATCGGCGGATCTCAAGAATGCCCTTTGGGGCATCCGGCTCGTGCCTGCATCTTATCCTTTTCCCCATCGACTTGTTTCAACTATCTGTAACAAAACGAATGAAAGCCAATATCGCATAATAAAAAGGCATTCGCAACCATCGGATCAAAACTGATCCCTTTTCCGTCAAATACCCCTGAAATTATCTTCATCCAACGGGATAACGTTTTCAGGCTTGGGTCCTTCTTTTCCCGCCGGTGTCCCAAATGCTTTCTCTTTTTGGTGGGCCGCCTTTTTGACGGCAGGAGCTCTATTACGCGCCTGCTGATTGCTGGTCATGGTTGCCTGACCTTCTTTTCCGGTTACCAGGGCTACCAGGTTACCCACGTAACGCCTCATTTCTTCGGCCTGTGCGTTCATTTCCTCTGAGGCGGCCGCCGATTCCTCGGCAGTCGCAGCATTTCCCTGGGTCACCTAGTCCATCTCAGTCACGGCGGTATTCACGTGGTCAATACCCTGGGCTTGCTCTTTGGAAACAGCCGATATCTCACTGACCAGTTCACCCAAGCTTGACTTTTCTAAGAAACTTACAGACGATATGCCAAATGCAATATTGAAACAAAAGGTGTTTAAAGCTCAAGTTTAATTTCACGGCTTATGATTTAAGGTAAAATGCCGAGCAAAAGATCTTGATGCAGGCATTTTTTCCCGATCAATTGAAACCAGATTGAAATGGAAAAACTATATCCAGATGGTTCAATCTATACTGGTGAATGTAAATGGTCAGGATTACGGAGAATACCGCACGGACGTGGCATAATGCTTTTCCCTAATGCTGATAAGTATGAGGGTGAATGGAAAGACGGCAAACTGCACGGACAAGGAATTTATTTTTGGTGTTATGGTGATAAGTATGAGGGCCAATGGAAAGACGGTAAACTGCACGGGCAAGGAACTTATTTTTGTTGTAATGCTTATAAGTATGAGGGTGAATGGAGAGGCAATAATAAACACGGAAAAGGAACTTTAGTTTCTTTTAATGGTGAAAAGTATGAGGGTGAATGGAAAGACGATAAGCGACACGGGCGTGGCATAATGCTTTTCCCTAATTGTGACAGGTATGAAGGTGGATATAAAAACGGCAGGCGACACGGACAAGGGACTTATGTCTCTTTTGACGGTTATAAGTATGAGGGTGAATACAAAGACGGCAGGCGACACGGACAAGGGACTGCAATTTTTTCTGATAATTCTATCTATTCGGGGGAATGGAAAGACGGCACGCAACACGGACAAGGAACGTATGTTTCTTCTGATGGTGAAAAGTATGAGGGTGAATGGAAGCATGGTAGAAAACACGGGCGCGGTATAATGCTTTTCGCTGATGGTGAAAAGTATGTCGGTGAATATAAAGAGGGTAAGCGGCACGGACAAGGAAGTTATGATTATTCTGATGGTGATAAGTATGTGGGTGAATGGAAAAACGATAAGAAATACGGGCAGGGAGCTTATTTTTCTTCTTCTCAAAGGTGAAAAGGACTGCCGGTTCAATTTTCCCTTGAGCTTAGCATTGGGGGACGTCTCGGAAAAATCCTCTCAGAGACCTCAACCCCCTGCTACGCGTGGGCCTTATCCCCAACCACACTCACCTCTTGCTGCGTACCGGTTCCGCTCCTTTATCTCATGTCATGAGAAGACTGCTCACCGGCTATGCCGTCCGGTTCAATCATCGACACGGGCGGCACGGAAAACTCTTTCAAAACAGGTATAAATCCATTCTGTGTCAGGAAGACCCGTACCTATTGGAGCTTGTCAGATACATCCACCTCAATCCCCTCCGTGCAGGGCTTGTCAAAGACTTTGACCAATTGGGGCCCTACCGGTTTAGCGGACACAGCGTCATTCTTGAAAAGAGGAAAAACGACTGGCAGGATGTGGATTATGTGTTAAGCTGCTTTGCCCAAAGGAGAAAGGCGGTCAAAAAAAGGTATCTGGATTATATCCATCAAGGTATTGAGATGGGAAAGAGGCCGGAACCTGTGGGCGGGGGACTCATAAGGAGTCTCGGCGGCTGGTCTGGAGTCAAGAACATTCGGAAAGCCGGCATCCGCGTGAAGGGAGATGAGAGGATCTTAGGTGACAGCGGCTATGTGCTGGATGTTCTAAAAGAGACCGGTGAGTGGTTTGAACGAAAGTATGAATTGAGAGCCCGGGGGTATAACCTTGATGCCCTTAGCCGAAAGGTTTCTGAGATATTTCATGTGACACCGGAAGAGATTTTTTCTCCGGGGAAGTATAAAAAAAGGGTTCAGGCAAGAAGCGTATTATGCTATTGGGCGGTTCGCGGGCTGGGGGAAACGGCTTCCAACATCGCAAAAAAAATCGGCATATCCCAACCAGCCGTGAGCCTTTCTGTTGAAAGAGGGGGAAGGATTGTAAAAGAGATGGGACTTCATCTCTGAAATGTATT
>JAERTK010000197.1 GCA_016844935.1 Desulfobacteraceae bacterium
GTCATGGACGGCCTGGTCAAAAACGCTGTTGAAAACACCCCTGATGAAGGCAAAATTGAAATCAGCGTGACGCAGACGAACGGCATGGTGGAGGCGATGGTGAAGGACTACGGGGTGGGGATTATCGAAGACGCTCAGAGAAGAATATTTGAAGGCTTTTTTGCCACCCAGGATACACTGGACTATTCTTCCAAAAGGGCCTTCGATTTCAATGCCGGGGGAAAAGGGGCGGATCTTTTGCGCATGAAAATTTTCGCTGAACGATACGGTTTCAAAATCAGGATGGTATCCACCCGCTGTCCTTTCATCCCCGAGGAAACCGATCTATGTCCCGGCAAAATCAGCGAGTGCAGCCACTGCAGTCGCCCGGAGGACTGCTTTGTTTCGGGCGGCACCACTTTTACACTTCAATTCAAAGCAGGGGAAATTGAGAAGTTAGGATAATACATTTTTTCAGCGGCCCCTAGTCAACTCTTTTTTTTAAAGGTTGGGTTTTCATCTTTTCCGATATTACCCGATGTTTGTCACAAAGAAATTTTGTGACCTTTTGCTGTTTGTCGGTGTATCCAGGATGCCAACTTACAAAATTCTTAAAGAGCGAAGATGTCGAAGTGGGGATAAAAACCGGCCGCATCCGGCAAAGATGCTCCTTTGTGTAGCTAACCGTAAACGGAGAGACACTGCTGGGAGGAAGTCAATGAAAGCTCTGAAAAGATGTATTATCGCCATTTTCTTTTTTTCGTTTCCTTGCATACCTCTTTTTACATCTCCTTCCTTTGCAATGGCTAAACAGCAGATCAGTTCAACTTTTATTCAAATATACCGAAGCCATCATGAATGGCGTCATTCACAATGGGAGGCGTTGTTTGATGAATTCGAATCGACTCACATAAGAGAATTGATTATTCAGTACAGTGGTTATAATAATTTTGCTCATTTCCCGACCGACGATTTCGAGACTACGGATACCCCGCCATTGGAAAAAATTCTGGCGATTGCCGAGGCACGCGGAATAAAAGTCCTCATAGGTTTGAATTTTGATGAGGATTATTGGAATTATCTTTGGGATGAGGATGATCAACTGGCCGGTTTCTTGAGTGAGTCGTACGTGAAATCCATGCTTGTTGCAAATCAAATAAACGAAATCGCGCAACACTATAAAAGTTTCAAAGGTTGGTATATCTCAGAAGAATTTGAAGAACGCACGTGGAATTATTATAATCGCCTGGATATGATCATTTCTTATCTTCATGATTTGTCACGTGATTTGAAAGCCCTGACCCCTGCTGCTTCCGTTGCCTTGTCCACATATATTTGCTCACCGCCACCGGCGCAAGTTTACTATCAGACCATGGGTCAGGTGTTGGCCGATACGGATATTACCGATTTGTATTTTCAGGATGGCATTGGCACCGGATATGTTCCACGAGAGACCCTTTTGGGTTACATTGTTGAGCTTAAAAATGCTACGGTCGAAAACGACTGCTTTTTCCACGTTGTTGTTGAGCTTTTTGATGATAGCTATTTTCCAGCGCCAATTGATCGCGTAATTTGGCAAATTCAAATTGCCGATCAAGTGCAGCCTACAAGTATTTGCTCATTCGCAACCCCCCATTATATGAGTCGCTTCGGGCGGCCCGGTGCTGAGGCATTGCTAACCGATTATTTGAATTGGTTGGGAACTCAACCGCCTCAATCCGAACCCATACGCCGGGACAATGAACCGGAAGATATTACCGAGGAGCTTTTACAGGTTCTTTTCCAACCGGGTTGAAAAATTGCCGACGGTAGTATTCTGAAAGCTGCGCATTTCCATCCAGCCAGTATCGAAGAGAAAAAAGGGTCAGCCTTTTTCCCATGAAATTCTTGTGGACAACAGCAATCCGTTCGCTGAACTCTTTCGACTCAATGGTCTTTCCCCTGAAAGCGGGACCGGGCAGTTCATCGTTAAAAAGTTCCATAATCCAGCACAATCGATCCAACTCACCGACATTACGCAAAAGAGACTCATGATATCTTCGAGTGGTCGAGATATCCATTCGTCCTCCCAACCCATCCTGTACCAGCATGAAGGCGTCGGTTCCTTCAAGGAGTTGTCGGCAGAACTGAGCGAAGGCTTCAGGGGAGAGTGCGCCGCTGAAAAAGCTGGAAAAAGCGACGGGTTTCTGTTGCCCTAAGGCTTTGAGGGCTTGGCCCAGTAAGTGTATGTGGGTGATCAACAATTTCCGCCTGGAAGCGGACTGCCAGTTAAGATCATCGATCTCCTCGGGGAGGTACCACCCTTGAAAAGCAGGGTGTTTTCCGTAACGGGCTTGAAATTCTACTGCTATTCGCAATGTTTTTTTGCGCAGATTGAATAGATATTGGTTAAGTTCGGCTGTTGAGAGGTTGAGGGAAAGGAAATACTCGGGGTCACTGAACAACCCGATGTAAATTCCGATCCCTTGATGCGCAGCAGCGTCCAGGAGCACCTGAATAAAGATTCCGCCTCTTTTGAGGTGTGCATTTAAGAAATCGGTTTCGCCATGCCGGAGCCATTGAAGATAAAGGGTATCCAGGCCATCCTCATGCAGTCTGGCCATGCGCCGCTCCCAGTCCGACCGGGTCAGGGACAAATCAGCCTGCCATGGCTGGTAAAAAATCCCTCTGACCGGACCGTCCTGCCCGGTCAGTTCTCCCGCTTCGCACAAGGTTGCGACCATTACCATCAGGCCCACAAGACCGTATTTAAAAGCGCATTTCATATTTCAACCGAACCGTATGCTCATCCGGGCTGTTGCCCGCCAATTGTTGCCTTCCCTCCAGAGTGATACGGGTCAGGAGACGATGGGCGTGGTAACGATCTTCAAACCCCCAGATGGCAAGAGTAACCCCGGCGCCGGCATCAATCCAGGTGTTCCCGTTGCTATCAACAGCACCGCTGGTGAAGTAGGGTACAAGGGCCCAGGCATCCCTCACTTTATATGCTCTGCCCCATTGCAGGTTGGAGGTCAGAAAATGCTGGCCGCTTTCCATCAGGTAAGCCGCATCCAGGTAAAGATCGTAGTACCCCCACGCATTCTCTCCAGGGTGCCAGTAGGTCCCCTCATTGAAAGAGCCGCTGGCGCGAAACATCACGTCATCCTGGGTGTCACTCCCCACTCCGAAAATTCGTTCCATGGCGAAATGGATATCATAATTGCCCAGGGGTTTGACGCTGAAACCGAGTCCTGCCTGGGTCAATGGTTTTTCAATTGCCAGGGAGCGGTTCTTGTTGGTCCATAGCAATCGTCCATACACGGAAACATCGGTGTTCAGGGGCCCAAAGCTCTGGAGCACGCGGTAGTCGCCTAGAAGGACACCGAACCCCGAATAGCTGCTGTTGGGAATAAGACTTGGCTGGGGTTCAAAATGACTGTTGTCCAGACGGACGACCTCTGCAAAGTCGAAATGCCAGCGCTGATTGATGTTGTTAATGGTTTGTTTGATGCGGTAGACTTCATCAGCGGTTTTGGGATCCTCTTTCGCAGGATCGTCCGCATAGTAATCGATGACATGCTTGAAAGTATCTGTGGCCGCCGGATAGTTGCCGGTTTTGATTTCGGCGTAGCCGAGCCCCTTATACAGGGCAATGTTATCGGGTTCCAATAAAATGGCTTCCCTGAAAGCCACCGCGGCTTCCTCGGGCTTTCCGGTTTCCCAGAAGAGATACGCCAGAGAACTTCGATAACTGCCGTTTTCAGGGGCCAGAAGCGCGGCTTCCTGAAAGGCCTTTATGGCAGACGGTTTCTTTTCCTGCCGGATATAGTTGTAGCCCAGCTGGGCCCAGGTTTGTGCCGTCTCCCACTGGGAAAGGGATTTGCGGTAGTCTTCTGCCGCTGCTTTTACGTCACCCATTTCATCGGCCACAAGCCCTTTGAGCGACCAGAGATCTGCCTTCTTTTTACGCGGAAAATGCGTCGGATCGATCCGGGATAAAAGTGCATGAGCCTCTTTTGTCTCCTTTTGATCGTAGTAGAGTCTTGCCATTTTAAGCGCAAGTTCGGGGTCGAATTTCTGGTCAAGAGCGGCCTTCCACTGGAGAAGGGCTTTTTGTTTTTCACCGATCTCGGCATAAAGGGTTCCCAGTCCCATTTGAAAACTGCGAGCCACAATGCCGGGGTCAATTTTTGCCGCCTCATTTAGAAAGCCGATGGCTCGCTTCGGTTCATTCAGCTTTTGGGCGCAGTAACCGGCAAACAGATGCCCCTGAACAGACCCTGGGTTTTGGGCAATCACCCGCTGCGCCAAAAGAAGCGCTTCTTTGTATAGGCCCAGATCGTAGGCCAGTGAGGCCAGGCGCTCCAGCTGTTCGGGATTGAGCGTTTTCCCCTGGGCCAGTTCTCGTAACATTCTTCTTGCGCGATCCTCATTATGGGCCCTCTGCTCCAGACGGATGAGGCCCATGGTGAGTTCAAAACGGTGGTTTTCCGAAATGCCCTGGAAAGGATAGGCGGCTTCCAGTGTCTTGATTTTTTCTTTCAGGTGGTGTCCTTGAAAAAGCGCAGCGGGAAGTTGCAGGTCTCTCTTTTCTTGGCCCTGGGATTTTTTAGATCTCAGTTCATGCAGCATCACCTTGAGATAGAGTGGCCATTCTTCTTCTTTTTGCAGCAGATAGAGCAGATGGTGTGAGAGTTTCAGCCGTTCCGCTTCGGTTCCCTTGAAATGTTCCCACAATGGGTAGAGCTCGCCAATGGCTTTTTTATACTGGTTTTCTTTTTCATAGAGGCGCACCAGTTCCATATGGGAATCTTCCGTACCAACCTCTTTTATCTCCGCTTTAAGCAGCGGAATGGCCCTGCTGTAGGCCTTTAGTTTTATCAGGTGTTCGATGGCCATGTGGTACAGTGGGGCGTTTTCTTTGACGGTTTTAATTCCCTGAACAAGCGCCTTAAATTCCAGGTCAATGTCGCCGGCTTTGTCATAGAGTATTGCCAGACGCTTCCAGTATTGCACCTCTGCTTTTTCTGCCGACGTGGCATTGGCAGAAAGCAGATCGGCGGCTTTTGGGTACTGCCCCAGCTTTTCGAGCAGATTGACCTTGTGTGTAAGGACGGTTCCTCGGGACGGGAGTATTTCGATGATTTGGTAGGCGTTTTTGATATCTCCGTGCTGCACCAGCAGATTGGACCAGTAAATCAGGGTCTGTTCGCTTGCGGGCCCGAACTGTTGCATATATTCCCGGTACCATTTCAACCCTTTCGGGATATCATTTTGAACGAAACAGAAATCGATTAACCGATCGTAAGCCGCTTTCAAATGATCCGGATCGGTTTGGGTCTGTTTCAGTTTCAGCAATTCCCTCCCCGCCTGGTCGATGTTACCCGTTTTGATCAGATTATTCACCAGCAATTGCACCAGTTGGCTTCGTTGAACCGGGGTCAAACCCGTAAGCTGCAACGCAGACTCAGCGGCACGTATTACCTCGGCGTGATCTTTTTCAAGGTTTGCGACCCGGGCCAGGACAAAATTTCCCGCAGGCGATTTGGGGTTCAGCCGGTTCAGCGTTTTTCCCTGGCGTTTTGCGCAGGAAAAGTCTTTCAGCTTCAGACAGGTTTCGGCCAAAGCACTGTGGGCCTTAACGTTGTTGGGATCAATTTTAACGGCACTTTTAAGCAGTTTAAGGGCCTTGGCATAGTCTCCCTTATCATAATAATCATAGGCTTTTTGAATGCGGGGGTAGGTGGAGAAGTTTCTAAATTCCTGAACCAGCCATGAACCGTGGGCTTCGGCCGGTTCCATGGCTGCAGTAAAAAAAAACAGAAAACCCGCTATGATGATCCAGAACTGCATCTTTAAGAAGCCCGGTTTTTTCCGGGAGGTATGGAGAGTTCCGGGAATTCGTGATCTGTTTTGTCCCATGCAACTTCATTGCCTGCGCGCCTGGCCGCTTTCACCTGTCTCAATGCCCGGAAATATGCCATGAAGTTCACGATATTGGCGATGATCATTCGGGGGATGCTCAAAAAACCGTGACCCCATCCATATAAGTTCCCGGTAAAATAGAAACGCTGAATGATTCGGTTGAGGAGAAAAAAACCGTTGATGTACAACAGGTCCCAGAGCCAGGAGTTGTAGGGAATCAGACTGGGAAACCACCAGGCATTATCGTCCAGCCCCGTGTAAATTTCCATGAAGACAATATTGACCACGATGAAGTAGCCTGCAAGGTTGGTGGGGTTGGTGACCACGGCCTTTCGGTCTCGCATCAATATGTATGAAAGGCGGAGCTTCCGTGACCAGCCTAACGTTCGCCAGCCCTGAAAAACGATGCCCACGATCCATCGGGATTTCTGCCGGACGGCCCGTTTGACCGTGGCGGGAAAATATTCTCTCACGGCAATGTACGGGAATTTTTCTTGGGGCGCAGCCATCAGGGCAAAATGTTCTTTGAGACCTTTGGCATGCAGCCGAAAACCGATCAGATAATCTTCGGTCAGGCTGTTGGTGTCAAATACCTGATGGTCATTGAGAGTCTCGAGGGTTGATATGGCCCTGCGGCTGAATGCCGTTCCCACTCCGGCCGATGGAACGTTTCCGGTTAACGCTTCCCGAACCACCATGTCCTTGCAGTGGGCCTCACCGAATTCATCCATATAATGGTTGGCGATCAGGTGGCGGTGGGCTCGGGGCAGGGGAAAAACCGGGAGTTGGATCAGGTCGTATTTGGGGATGAAATAGTTGAAAATCTTGAGTTCCAGAGGGTGGATAACATCCTCTGCGTCATGATAACCGATGATGACAAAGTGGATCTCTTTTTCTTTTTCAAATGTAGAAATGAATTCAATAATGTTATTAAGGCAGTCCGCTTTGGTTGTGGGCCCCGGATTCCGGGTGACCACCTTATGGACATGCGGATAATCCATGCTGATGCCATCGACTGCAGCTTGGGTCTTTTCATCATTGGGATAAGTTCCGATGAAGAGGTGGTAGTTGCTGTAGTTGAAAGAAGATGCAGCCAGTTCCACCATTTTGTGAATAACCGCCCATTCCTGCCATGCCGGAACCATGATGGCTATGGGCTGTTCGGGCAGGGCCATGATTTCAGCTTTGCGCTTTTTGTCTAAGCGGGTGTAGGGGCGGCGTCCGGTGAGCCTTCGAAACCAGTAGATCAGATCCATCATGGCATCATCCGTCCCGGAGATCAGGATCAGAATCGCCGTTCCATAAAGCAGAATTTTAACAAAGAGCCAGTATACCGCAGCCGCTTCTATCCACACAGCTAACCTCCGAATTCGCCATATTTTCCCGTCAGCACCTTTCGGCCTTCAAGATAGCGATCAATGGCATGTACGATGCGCCTGCCGGCCAGCCCGTCTCCAAAAGGGTTTTCGCGTTTCGATGCATTCCGGTACACTTCTCTGTCATCCAGGAATTCCTGACAGCAATTCACAATGGCGTTTACGTCAGTCCCGACAACCTTTGCCATGCCGGCGTTGACGGCTTCCGGCCGCTCGGTTACCGAGCGAAGTACCAGAACCGGTACGCCGTAGGAAGGGGCCTCTTCCTGGATGCCCCCTGAATCGGTCATGACCAGATAGCTGCCGGCCAGAGCTTCCTGCAATTTCAGATAATCAAGCGGCTCGGTGAGTCGGATTTGGGGTTGGCCGTCCAATACCCCGTGGACCTGTTCGGCCACGATGGGATTTTTATGTACGGGAAGGGTTATTTGAACGTCCGGGTTTTCCAGGACGATTTTAAGCACTGCCTCGCAAATATGGTGAATCTCATTCGACCAGCTTTCACGGCGATGGGTGGTTACCAGGATATGCCGTTTTCCATCAGGTCTTACTTTTGGCACTTTGTCTTTGAGCATTTCAAGGGCATCGACCACAGTATTTCCGGTGGTCACCATGGTATTTTCGGAGACGTGTTCCTTAGCCAGGTTGGCTTTTGCCAACCGTGTGGGCGGGAAATTGAGGCTGGCGTAGGTGCTGACGATTTTACGGTTGACCTCTTCGGGAAACGGGCTGTAGTTGTCAAAAGAGCGGAGCCCGGCTTCCACGTGTGCCACGGGAACCTGCCGGTAAAAGGAGACCAGCCCGATGAGAGCGGCAGAGCTGGTGTCTCCCTGAACCACAACCATCTCCGGTTTTTGATTCGCCAGATAGGCATCGAAACGGGAAATGAGTCGGGAGGAAAGGGCCGCCAGGCCGGCACCCGGAACCATGATGTCGAGATCCGTATCCGGTACAAGCTCAAAAGCCTTCAATACCTGTCTTGCCATCTGACGGTGTTGACCGGTGAGTGCAAAGGTGGTGTCCAGCCGGGTAAGCGCTGCTTTTACGACAGGAGCCATCTTAATGACTTCGGGACGTGTGCCTGCGATAAAAAGTACTCGATGCATGATGAATAGGTGTTCCCAAAAAAGTTATAGAAAATCAGGAAAAATAATTCATATGGCAGCCATGTTTCGGGTCAGAAATATAGGAGAAGGATTATGCAGGGTCAAGGAGCAATCCGCTTGAAAGATTTGCTTTGACACCCACCGATCCCCTGTTAATCGGAATCTATGGTTTTTTGTGACAGGGTTTTAGATACTAAGAGCTCACACCTTCTCTATCGACCGCCCGGTAACCGATATCTTTCCGGTAATAAGCACCATTCCACTGGATGGCTCCCGCCAAGTCATAGGCCCTTGCCTGTGCTTCGCTTACGGTTTTCCCGAGAGCCGTTGCGCAAAGCACCCGGCCACCGCTGGTCACTACCTGATCGTCCTTTAGAGCCGTACCCGCATGAAAGATCTTGCCCCCTTCGAGCTCTGTTTCGGGAAGCCCGGTGATCACATCACCCTTTTGATACTCAACCGGGTAGCCCCCGGCCGCCATCACAACCCCTAAAGCGGCCCGGTCATCCCATTGCACTTGAATTTGATCCAAGCGTTCTTCCATGGCCGCCAGGCACATGTCCGCCAGGTCCGATTGAAGCCGCAGGATGATGGGCTGGGTTTCCGGATCCCCGAACCGGCAGTTGTATTCCAGCACATTGGGCGTACCGTCACTATCAATCATCACCCCCGCATACAGGAAGCCTTTATAGGGATTTCCTTCGGAAGTCATGCCCTTTACGGTAGGCTCAATGACCTCTTTCATGATACGTTCATGAAGTACCGGCGTAACCACCGGGGCCGGTGAATAGGCACCCATGCCTCCGGTGTTAGGCCCGAGATCACCATCATCGCGGGCTTTGTGGTCTTGACTGGTGGCCAGCGGGAGGATGTGCGATCCGTCCACCATGACAATGAAACTGGCCTCTTCCCCTTTCAAACACGCTTCCACAATAATCCGCTTGCCGGCCTCGCCAAAAGATTCTCCTGAAAGCATCCCGCTTGCCGTTTCAATAGCTTCGGCCTCGGATTGCGCAATGACAACCCCTTTTCCCGCGGCCAGGCCATCTGCCTTTACCACAAGGGGAGCGCCCTTTTCACGGATATAGGCTTCTGCCAAAGAAAGGTCTGTAAATACTTTGTAGGTGGCAGTGGGAATGTGATGGCGGGCAAGAAAATTCTTGCAGAAAACCTTTGATCCTTCCAGCTGAGCCGCACCCCGGGTGGGACCAAAACATTTCAGTCCCGCCGCATCAAATCTGTCTACGATTCCCTCAACCAGGGGTGCTTCCGGCCCCACAATGGTCAGCTCAATCTTGTTTCTTTGGACAAAACCCAGCAGCCCTTCCATGTCATCTGAAGCGATTGGGACATTTTCCACCCCCGGTTCACGGGCCGTTCCCGCATTACCCGGTGCTACGAATATCTTTTCTACTTTGTTTGACTGGGCCAACTTCCACGCCAGCGCATGCTCTCTGCCCCCACTACCCACCACCAGCACTTTCACGATATATCCTTTCCGGGTAGGGGAGAAAAATTTTTCGCCCTTTCCCATCCCAATTATTGTTTCAATACTTCTTTCAACGTTTCTGAAAGTCCCGCAATGGAGAATGGTTTTTGAACAAACCCATTGGCGCCGGCATCCAGAATTTCCTTGGCGGGGCCGTCCAGAGCATACCCACTGAATACAAGGACCTTAAGTTCAGGCCTCGCATCCATGAGAAGGGGATATACCCGAGCGCCACCCATGTCCGGCAATTTGATATCCAAAAGCGCCACATCAATGGTGCCGGCAAAGGCAAGGGCCTTCTGAACGGCCTCCTTGCCGGTAGTGGCCTCAATCACGGTATATCCGAGTCTTTTCAGGGTTTCCCGGGTGATCTCCATCACGTCCGGCTCATCCTCAATGATTAGAACGGTGCCTTTTCCCCGTTCCTCAGCCTTCTTCCGGGGGATGTTCGGAGCCATCCGCTCTGTTTCCCCAATGGCGGGTAGGAACATATGGACGTGGGTTCCCTCGCCGAGACGGGATTCCACGGTAATGGATCCCTCGTGGTTGGTTATAATTCCATAAACGGCGGCCATGCCCAGGCCCCTACCGATAAAATGGGTCGTGAAAAAAGGTTCAAAAATCCGACTCCGGATTTCTTCATCCATGCCCTTGCCGTCATCACCGACGTTGATTTCAACATAGGGTCCCGGCTTCATGGACCCCTTACACGATGCCGCACGCAGCTCCACATTCCGCGCTGAAACCCTGATACGCCCCTCTTTTTCGATGGCCTCATTGGCATTGGCCACGATAGCCGATATGACCATCTGCATCTGAGTACGGTCCGCTCTTACCGCCATTAGGTCCAGGGGCAGGTCCGTTTCAAGGCGCACTGAGGGCTTCAGGGTGTGCTCCACAAATGAAAGGGTGTTTTTCAGAAAAATCCGGATGGGTGTTAATTGTAAATGGTAACGCCCTCCCCGGGCATAGGCCAAGAGCTGTTTGGTCAGATTCACCATCCGGTGGGCGGAAGCCTTCATATCTTCGATGTTTCGAGAAAAATCACGGCCCTCGGACAGATCCATTTCCATCAAACCGATATTTCCGGTAATGGCCGTGAGCGCATTGTTGAACTGGTGGGCGACACCCCCTGCCAGAGTTCCCAGGGAATCCATTTTCCGGGCTTCATTGAGTTGTGCTTCCTGTCGCTTTTCCACACTGATGTTCCTGACAACCGCAAGGAGATGCGGTTTTCCCTGATGAACAAAAATGCTCCCCCTGACGCTCACATCAAATGATGTGCCATCCTTCCTGATATCCACCGATTCCGTTTCAAAGATCCCCTTTTCCTGCACATCTCGCTTGAAATCATCAAAAATATGGTAGGAATCGGGATGTACAATGTTCTTGCCTGAAAGACCGATCAACTCCTCACGGGTATAGCCGTACATGTCGCAAGCTGCGGGATTGGCTTCAACAATACATCCGTCCATATCAAAAATGACGAATGAATCCGTGGCGGCATTAACGATGCGTCGAAATTGCGCTTCCCGCTCGCGAAGGGCCCTTTCCG
>JAERTK010000198.1 GCA_016844935.1 Desulfobacteraceae bacterium
GATCCCCGCAGAGGAACTCAGTATTGATCCCGAAGTCGTGGTATCTGGCATCGATGAAATCAGATTCATGGAAGATCATTTAATGACGGGAGTGGAATTACCAGGATAATTCATGTTAATGGGCACGGTTTGGATATTTAGGCCAATTTGATTTTAAAGTGAGTAGGAATGAGGAGGGCACTATGCCGATTCAAGTTATCATTAAGCGCAAATGGGAGACTGACAAGCCCGAAGCACTGTTCCCGCTTCTCACTGAACTCCGTTCTCTTGCGGAAAAACAACCCGGCTATATTTCCGGCGAGACATTGAGAAGCCTTAATGATTCCGATAAATACCTGGTTTTTAGTAAATGGGAAACTGTTGACCATTGGAAGAAGTGGTTGCAAAGTAAAGAAAGAAGAGACCTTCAGGGGGAAGTGGATTCTCTGATCGGAGAAAGAACCTTTTACGAAATTTTTGAGCCCGTGAGTCATTGACGGACGGCTATATTTCCGGCATCTGTAAAAACGGGCAACCTGGCGAAATGCGCCAGGTTGCCCGTTGATTTCATGCTTTTCGACATAACCGCTATTTCTTTTTACCGCCCTTTTTCCCTTTCTTTTTGGCTTTTTTCTTACCCTTTTCTTTTTTATCTTTCTTTTTATCTTTTTTCTTAGCCTTACATTTCTTCCCTTTCTTATCTTTCTTTTTATCTTTTTTCTTAGCCTTGCATTTCTTTTTATCCTTTTTCTTAGCCTTTTCCTTTTTATCTTTCTTTTCGGCCTTATTATTTTCCTTTGGTAACTTTATTTCGGTTTCCTCAGTTTTCTTCTGTTCCTCTTTCTTTTCCGCCTCTTCTTTTGCTTCTGCCATGGTGCCCTCCCCCTTTTTATTGGTTTGCCGGTGCATTCATTGAACCGGTGCATTAATAATCATGAAGTATGCTTCTTGGGAAACTCAAAAAATTTCAATCTTCCGCAATGTTCACTAATTTTTTTCCAAGATGATATCTCTAACACCACGCAAAATACGCCGCAGGTTGGGATATTGCCCACGGGTTGATCACCGATATAATTTGCCAACCCATTTATGGTCGGGTTATGGCCGACGATCATGGCCTTATTCACAGAATTATCAATTTGTTCAACAATGTGAGTTAAGGTATTTTTGCTGAGCTCAAAAAGGGCCGCACTATAGCGAATATCTTCAAGAGGGTAATTGATTGCCGCGGCAATAATCCGTGCGTCATGGCCGCTCTGTTTGCCGGGCTGGATATGACGAGGTCTGGTCTTACCTTTAATTTCTTAAGAACTTTGCCCATGAAAGGAGCATTTTTGTGCCCTCGTTTGTTCAGGGGTCTTTCAAAATCATCCAAATCAGAATATTTCCAACTTGATTTGGCATGTCTCACCAGATAAAGGGTTTTCATGGGTATTCAATAAGCCTTTTTCAGCAATTTGTACCGATGATAGATGAGTGAGCTTTTATTCTTCCCGATAAGCCTAATTTTAAAAAATATTATATTATTTCAGAGGGTTTATGCAACAGTTTTTTATTGTCTGCCACCCGGCCGCACTTTTTGCATACGAATGTTGGACTTTTTACGACCTTCACAAATTTATCAAATTTCTCGGTGATATCCTCTTCCTTCCATTTGCAGAGCCGTTTTATTTTTTTATTTTTTTTAGCCATTTTATCCTCCATCAAACAAATACTCGCCAATCAGGCACCAAACTATTGAAAATAGGTTTGAAAAAACTTTGGACCTTGCTTGTACATTCATGAGGCCGCAACTTTGATTAAGCCCACTTTGTATAGGGGTTTTTTATCAGGTTAGAATTGAAATAACGGGTGTCTCCGGTTACCTCTTCCCCTACCCAATCGGGCTTATGGAACGCTTGATCTTCGCTCTCCAACTCCACTTCAGCAACGATTAAACCCTCGTTTTCACCAAAGAATTCATCAACTTCCCAAACAAATCCGCCTTCCAGAACCGGATAACGTCTCTTTTCAATCAACGGTTTCTCACAGATTTCCAGCAGTTCAGCAGCGTCCTGGAAAGGAACCTCATATTCAAATTCCAAGCGAGACGCTCCAACCGCTATTCCCTTTATGGTCAGGTAAGCTTTGTCTTCAATGATGCGCACCCGCACATTTCTTTCTTTTGCGCTGTTTAAATAGCCCTGTCGAATCATTGCCCCCTTTACTTCGCGCCAGGTGAAGCCTTTGACCAAAAACTTTCTTTCGATTTCCTTGCCCATGGATTCTCACAATATGATCTTTTTAGATCTTCCTTATTTCCCTGTCAGGGATAAATGTGTGGTTTCTTGAAATTTGTCCCACAGGGTTTGATATGATTTTGAAGCCACAGACTTTGGTGAAAACTCTCCAACCGGCGCACGGTGGATTCCCATTTTCTCGATCTCGGCCAAATAAGGGATAAAACTCGGCAAAACACCGCTATACGCTTTTGAAACAGTGGCCATGATTTCACGGTGCATTTTTTTTCGTCTATCGACCATGGAAAAAAAGGTGTAAATCTTGCCGGCATCATAGTTGTTCTTATTGCAAAAAGAGAGCAATTGACCATAGGTTCGAACAGACAGTGTCGTCGGAATCAGTGGCACCAGTACGGTGTCAACGGCGTTTAGAATGTTCTCGCCCAGAGTGCTGATGGAAACCGGACAGTCCAGGAAAACAAAGTCGTATTCAGCTTTAAACGGGCTTAGAATTTTCCTGAGCCGTTTTTTGGAACGCTTCAATTTGTCAAAGGTGACGTCTAAATTGCGCAGTGAAAAATCTGCCGGAAGCAGATCCAGATTTTCATAATCCGTACCTTTAACACTCCTGTTAACCTGTTTGCCACCTTTAACAAATCCTTTTGCACCGGATTTCAATTTGGGTTTTACCCGAAAATAGTAGGTTGCGGAACTTTGCGGATCCAGATCGCATATGAGGGTTTTCGCGCCTGTTCGAGATGCCAGATAAGACAGGTTTACCGCCGTGGCAGTCTTACCCACCCCGCCTTTGTTACTGTAAATTGCCAGTGTTGTCATCAAACGACCTCTTATGCTGTTTACGCGAACAGTTCTCGAAATAACGCTCGATTTGCAGGCGAAGCAAAGTCGGCGAAGGTTTTGGCAAATGCGTCTTTAACAGCCTGCTGTTCCATTTCCAAGGTGCCAATTAAACTGCCAATGGCCACAAGGGTTTTTTTAGGCTGTGGATGGGATATAGGCAGTTCTTCAATGACGTTCAGGAGATATTCTCTCTGAACAGAGAGATCGTTAAAGTCCCCCAAATTGCTCTGTAATTTCTTCAATTGCTTAATCAAGGTCTTAATTTTCTTGCGGGGAAACAAACTGGAGAAGAACTCCATCAAGTACCGCAGTTTCTTACAATGAATTCTGAGAACGTGCAGTGCCTCATCTTCCGTATTATCAATAATTTGGATCCCAACCTTCACAACATTCCGGTATTTTTTATAGATTCGGTTCTGCGCCATTTCAATTACAGGGCGATTCGCATTGGGCGCATCGTATGAATCTCTTTCCGGCTTTTTCAAAAAAGCCTCCCAATCTTTCAAAATCTTTGCATATTTTTTACCCTGTAAACCGTTTATGACCTTCTGAAAGGCCTTTGATCGCCTTTTCCGTAAATAGTCGAATAACGGTTCAATGTCGGTACGCAAAATCGGGGGAAGCATACTTTTGTATTTGTCTTCATATAACAGATAAACATCCAGGTCCCGCAGTTCGTTGGTGAGTTTCCCCACAAAGGCAAAATCTTTCCTGAATCGATCGGTTGTTTTGGTTGGGAACACAGATTTAATTTGGCCCAATGCGGAGCGTGTCCTGCGAATGGCCACACGGAAATCATGTAAAAATTCCGTATCCAGGTCTTTTTCAATATTGGCTTCGTTGATCCGCATAACCTGCACCAAAAAACGCAATAAGACTTTTGTGGCTTTATCAGAGCGCATGTCAGGGTCGAAATGAAGGTCAATGCTTGCCCTATAACTGCCCGGCTTTTTGCCCGCGACCGCCAATGCATTAAAATATAAATCATCTGCTTTACTCAACGTAAACTCGGCAGCTTCGATTCGTTTGGCCAGATCATATGCGAATTTAGGGTATCCTCTAATGGGCTTCAGCCCTAAATGCGCAGTCAGGATCGGGGCATTCTTTTTACGGGATATTCGAAATTCTTCGTAGGTCAAATGCGCCACTGTTTTTTCATCCGCATTTAGAATGCGATAGGGGATCGATAGGGATTTCAACGCAACAAGATCAATAAGCGCGCGCATCTTTATGACAGGCGTTAAAAGGCGCTTTAATTCACCTTCTGGAAAGTCCCATATGAAAACAGGAAAAGTGCTGATTTCAGCGCTAAGCATCATCTCGTTTTTTTTCAATTTTCGTAAGAAAAGCCTGTTTCCGCATTCATACAAAAAAAGTGATTTGTTAAATAGACGCCAGTCAAAGGTATCGTAAATGGTCAAGCGTTCGGAAGCAGCAGACGCTCTTTTGATGGTATAGTGATCGGCCAGTTCTTTGATTAAATTTTGTTTATTGTAGCCGTCCGGCAATGTGTATTTCCGATTAACGAGCATGTGTGATTCTCTAAATGGTTTGAGGCTTCACAATAGATCAATTCATGGGTTAGATCAAGATAAACGTGGGTCTGTGGAACGCGAGGTAAAAGTGATTTCAGGGAGTTGGAATTTCAGGTTGTTTTTCTTCAGATACGCCTGAAAACTGATGAGCCTTTCCCCTTGGGGATTTCACCTTGTCAGCTGTTTACCTGAGTATCAATATTTGCTATATTTCCGAGATTGTTTTGAACGAAAACATGTGTGTTTAAACGATCATATTGAATTGAGATATACTGGCATACCCGGGGATTTTTAACAAGTATCAACCACGCCGAGTATAATGGATCAAATAAATGAGGTTTTTCATGAATATAAAAGAACTGATTAGAATGGCGCAAAAGCCCGAGCTTTACACCCGTGGCACCGCGGAGATGTGGGTGGACGAGCACATATCCAAACAACTGCTGGAGGTGCACCTGAATCCGGACATGGAACTTGCCAGTCGGAAAGATGCCACCATCTCGTTAACCGTAGAATGGATACTTGAAAAGGCGCCCGGTGACAGCCTGAATATTCTCGATCTGGGTTGCGGCCCGGGGCTTTATGCCGAGAAGCTGGCTAAGAAGGGACACCGGGTAACGGGTATGGATTTTTCCGCCAACTCCATCCGTTACGCCAGAGAATCAGCCGGTCGGAAAAAGTTGGATATTTCCTATGTACAACAGAACTATTTGGAATTGAATGAAGAGAACCGGTATGATCTTATCCTGATGATATTTACGGATTTCGGTGTCCTGCCCCCTGATCAGCGGGAAAGACTCCTTGCCAACATTTATCGTGCCCTGAAACCGGGGGGTAAATTTATTTTTGACGTACTGAATGATAATTTTTCCATAAAAGAATCAGGATCAAAGGAGTGGGAATTATCGGAAAAGGGTTTCTGGAGAAACAGGCCCTATCTGGCGCTCACGGAGTCTTTTTATTATAAGGAAGAGCGCGTGACCCTGAACCAGCATATCATCATCGATGAGGCTGGCGAAATGGACATCTATCGCTTCTGGAACCATACTTTTTCCGACGATGATCTTGAAAGAATTCTTACGTTACAGGGGTTCCGCAATACGGAATGTCATGATCATGTCATCCCCGGATGCGACCTGTATCGTTCTAATAGCATCACTTTCTGCATTGCCGGTAAAAGGGAAAAACAGCTGTGTTAAAAACCGTCAAGGATGCGGCCGAACTATCACTGACCTATGTGGGAGAAATGGATAAAAAATGAATGTTGCCATTGTGGGATCCGGGATTGCGGGTTTGAGTTGTGGGTACAGGCTTGTCAGGGCCGGGCTGAAACCGGTGGTTTTTGAAAGCGAGGCCTTTGCTGGTGGCAGGACCCATGCCCATGAAAAAGACGGCTTCGTGATGGATACGGGCGCCTATACGATTCCGGAATTCCACAAAAAATTTCTGGCTTTGGTTGACGAGTTGGGTCTGTCGGGCGATTTGGTTGAGGCTCCGGGCAATTCGGTCATCTATAAAGAAGGCCGGCCCCACCGGGTGGAGATCGGCACGCCGGTGGATTTTATGCGTTTGAAGCTATTGTCGTTTAAAAGCAAGGCCCGACTGGTTAAGATCTTTATGCGAGCCGTTTCTCTGGGTAAACATCTCGATTTGAATCGACCCGATGACAAGACATTCCAATTGGAGCAGGAGAGCGCTGCAAAATACCTTTTGCGAAACGGCCGTGAAGATTTGCTGACCCACATTGCCTGGCCGGTCTTCAGCGAGCTTTTCCTTGGCAATCCGGAAAAAAATTCAAAGGCCGCCTTTTTGGCCACCATTCGAAAACTGGTTCGATTCAAAATTTTTTGCTTCAACTCCGGGATGGGAACGGTGGCCCGGAAACTTTCCGAAAAGATGACGGTACGGTTCAATACCCCGGTGGTTAGGGTCAACCGGAACATGGCCGACGATGCCTGGCGAGTTGACTGGGGCGGAGAAAGCCCCGGAAGCGGACACTTCGATCACATTGTGTTTGCGCTTCCCCCACCGCTGGTTCCCGATATTTACACATCTCTATCGTCTTTGGCAACGGATCTATGCCGCAAGGTCGTATACGAACCCTGTTTGGTTGTTGCTCTGGCATTAAAAAAACCGCCCGCCGGTTCCGCCATGATTTGTGCCGTGCTCAGGGAAGAATTCCCCAATGTGGCCACCGTAATTTTCGATCATCTCAAGGGGTCCGGCCGTGTGCCCCAAGGTAAAGGTCTGTTAAGCGTTATCCTATCGGCAGATGCCAGCCGAAAATTTTATAAGATCGGCGACGGTCGGATCCGCGCCGTCGTTCTGGATGAATTAAGCTCTTTGTGGCCTGAACTTCAAGACGATTTACTGTTTGCAAAAGTTTTCCGCTGGCAACAGGCAGCTGTGCAACTCCCTGAAGGGGCGCTTAGAGCCCAGGTTCAGCTGCGGGAATTGCTCAAAAAGGAACATGAGCAACTTCATTTTACCGGTGACGGCTATTTCCGAGCCAGCATGGAGATCGGGGTTGTCACGGGTTTTAATGCCGCCGATCGGATACTGGCGGCTTAGGGGGGGGCACTGTTCACTCACCGCTAATTTGGCCGCCAGGGCCGCAAAGATGGTAGCGAAAGATCGTTGAAACCACACGGTTATTTTTGGAGAATTCACATTCCCTCCAATAAATGCATGATCTGATCAACCTCCAGCACTTTGCCTTTGGAGACAACCTTACCGTTGATGATCAACCCCGGGGTGATATGAACTCCTTTTTTTGCAAATTCATGAATATCGGTTACCTTGATGATTTTGACGCGATTGTTGAGGCTGAGCCGCTCCACGGCCTCAAATGTATTTTGATAAACCTTTTCGCAGTTTGTGCAACCCGGTCCAAGAACCTCTATGATGGTCTGAAGGTCAATATCTTCGTCCGCCTTTCCATAAGCCCGGGATAGCCAGATTTTTATTTGCTCCCTGGAGGGAACAGACCCCTGGTGATGAATTCGGCCGGAAATAATGAGGACCGGCGTCATCATGATGCCCAGGCTTAAGGCTTGCTCCTGGCAAGGTCGAAGCAATTCGTCCAATTCGGGTGTCCATTCGGCAACGGCTGGGCAACAGTCGGTTTCCCCGTCTTTCCCGGGAGTCTTCAGAGGGCCAGCAACAAGCTCTTGGATCCGTTGCCAATCCATATGGATCTCACCTTTTTGTGCCACAGCCTTGGCTGTGCCCGGAATCAGACCCATGGCGCCGGCGAATTTCACGGCCGCCTTGTCCGTATAACTCAAATGCCTAACCCGGATGGATAAATCCAATTCATTAACCAGCTCATGGACCATATGGGTTAAATAATGACACCTTGGACAGGGTGGGTCGGTTCCAATGATCCAAACCTCCTTCTCATTTTTCATGACAATTCCTCCATGTGATATATGGGTAACTTCATGACAATTCCCCTTTTTAAGATTGACATCCTTCTATGGCATCGATGAGCGCACGCATATGTCCCTTTTCAGCCTGGGCGATGGATAGGAAAACCTCAGAGTCTTCGGATTCGGACAACTGATGAGCAAGATTGCGATACAAATCATAGGCGGTGTATTCTATTTTTAAAGCCATTTCCAACATGCGGAGGCAAGTTTGCTCCCCCGCCGATGCCAACTGCGTTATGGCATCCTTGAGCGCCAATCCGCCTTCCAGCACTTCTCCGTCAAGCCCTTCGAATAATTTTTCAAAGGGCGCCAATTCAGCCTCCCTTTGTTCCCAAGACCCATGAACGGTTTTAGCGTGGGCTATTTCCGCCTTGGCCAGACGTCCGAACACATCAGACCATGATGGGTCCGGGTAAGCGTCACTGATGTGGGTATAAAACCGCATGGCCCCCTTTTCCAGATTCATGGCTGTCCTGAACATTTCTAAAGTCGTTTGTCCGTCAAAGAGTCGGACATGGGGTTGATGGGAAACCGTGGCCTGATCCCAGGCCATGATGCCCCCGCTCAAGTTGTAAATATTTTCCGCTCCCTGAATTTCTTCCTCGGCCATTGAAGCCGCGGCCAGGGATCTGCCGCCCACGTGGCAATAGAATATGAGCGCTTTGTCTGCGGGCAGGGAATCTACGGTTTGAACCAGTTGGGGCAGGGGGATCAGCCGGGCGCCGGGAATATGAAAGTTCTCGTATTCATCGGGCTGCCGGACATCCAGGAGCAGGTAGCTTTTCTCATCATGGTTTTGAATGAATTGACGAAGTTGCGTAGGCGTCAGATCTTTGATTGCCATGTGAACCTCCCGGGTTTAAAGGTTGGGATGTGATGACTGGACCAGATATTTTTCCAAAGGGCGCATGTCCTCCCTGGCCATTTCCACCGTCATACGCACGCTATCGTCCTCATAGGCGGTTTCAAGGACCCTTCCCAGATTGTGAATGTCGTGTATCCGTTTCTGCTCCATGAGTGGCATCAACAAGGTGACGGTTGCGGTGGGGTGAAGGCTTTCCCTTAAATTTTGTAAAAAAAGATCTACGTTTCGGCCGGTTGCGGCAGAGATGAACTGCGCATCCGGATAAGATCTTTGAATGTTTTCGATCTCAGCTTCGGAAACCCTGTCGATTTTGTTGAATACAAGGATATGGGGAATACGCTCGGCCCCAATGGTTTTGAGGACGGTTTCCACATCCGCCATATGTTTTTGATGGTTTTCATCCGAGATGTCCGTCACATGAAGCAGAAAATCCGCTTCTTCAGCTTCTTTTAAGGTGGCGCGGAAACTTGCCACCAGGTGATGGGGCAGGTTGGAAATGAATCCCACGGTATCGGATATGACCGCTTCCTTTCCGTTGCCCAAGTTTAAAGATCGGGACGTGGAATCGAGGGTTGCGAACAGTTTATCCTCTACCAGCACCCTGGCGTTTGTCAGCCGGTTGAAAAGGGTTGATTTTCCCGCATTGGTATACCCCACCAGGCCGACGCTCCGGCACCTTTTTTTTCTCAGTTTCTTTTGGGTATCGATCTGTCGGACTAGTTTTTTAAGGGTTTTTTCAATCTCATAAATTTCCCGTTGAAACTTCTGCCGGTCCATCTCACTCTGCTTTTCTCCCATTCCCCGAAATGCCGCTCCGCCTCCCGTTCTGCTGCCGCTCCGCTCCCGATCCAGGTGTCCCCACATGCTTTTCACCCGGGGCAATTCATATTTCAGTTCGGCCAGCCTGACCTGAAGGCGGGCCTCCCTTGTTCTGGCATGGGCGTGAAAAATTCTCAGGATCACTTCGGTGCGGTCGATGGCGGGTAGGGAAAACCGTTTTTCAAGATTACGGGCCTGGGAGCCGGTGAGGTCATGATCGAAAATCAGGAGGTCAGCATCTTCCCCTGCTTTTTCAAGGCATGTCTCTATAAATCCTTCGCCGATGAAGGTCCTGGGATGAATTTTCTCCCGTCGCTGAACATAGGTTCCAAGGGTAATGATGTCCGCCGTCTGCGCCAGACGCTCAAGTTCCTCCATGGACGCATTTTTGGCGGTGGTGTCGCCGTCCAGGGCACAATAACCCATCAAAATGGCTCTGGTTCCTTCAGTATTTTGGGACATCAATGTTCCTGAAGAATGAGATCATCCGCTGTCATTTCCTTTGGAATGGGAAGGCCCAGCAGGTGCAACACGGTGGGCGCCACATCCGAGAGTTTCCCCCGGGGCCGCAGCTTTTTTCCCGCGGCGTTTTGCGAGACATAAATCAAGGTCACCGGAAACAACGTATGACTGGTTTTGCAAGCGTGTGTCTCATAGTCCGTCATCTGTTCTGAATTTCCGTGGTCGGAAGTGATCAGGATGTTCGCCTTTAGCTCCAGCAGTCTGGTCACAATCCTGCCGACGCATTCGTCTACCACTTCAATGGCCTTGATGGCGGGTGCCATGGAACCGGTGTGCCCCACCATGTCGCCGTTGGCATAATTTACTACCATAAAATCGTATGGGTTGTCTTGAAGGCGTTTTAAGATTTCCTCGGTCACCGAATAAGCGTCCATTTCAGGATGACTCGCAAAAGTTGCCGCATCGAACCGGGAAGGTATCTCAACCTGGTCTTCCCCCGGGTAGGGGGTTGTGCTCTTACCGTTAAAGAAGCTGGTTACATGGCGGAATTTCTGTGTTTCAGCGATGCGAAGTTGGGTGAGACCAGCATTTGAGATCACTTCACCCAGAAGGTTTTCCATGCCGCCTCCCTGGTCCATGGGTGGCATCAGATAGGCGTTGAAGGCATCGTAGTATCGTGTGAATCCGGCGTACACAACCTTTGGGCGAACTTTCAGGGTCCCCGGGTAGGCTGGGTCCACGAAGGCGCGAGACAGTTGGATGGCCCGGTCCTGGCGGTAATTGGTGTGTAGGATGGAATCCCCGTTCACGACCCCGTCATAATCCCCAATGCAGAAGGGGGGGATGTACTCGTCGGTCATTTCGTCTCCGTCGGGGGTCTTCATTTCTCCATAGGATTTTGCCACGGCGCTTTCGGCGCTTTCAGCCTTCATCCCATCGGCACAAACGATACAATGGTAAGCCTGATCCGTCAGGTGCCAGCTTTTCGAGCGATCCATGCCGTAGTAGCGGCCCATGACGGTTCCGATTCGGCAATTCCCAATCTTCTCTACTTCGCAGTTCAGGGTATTAAGGTAGCCGAGGGTGCTTCTTGGCGGGGTGTCCCGGCCGTCCAGGAACGGGTGGATAATGATTTCTCCATTGGGGAATTCCTGCCTTGCCCGGGCCATGATTTTGAACAGGTGTTTCTGGTGCGCGTGCACTCCTTCATCCTGCAACAGGCCAAGCAGGTGCAGACGGCTGCCGTTATCACGCCAGTTATTCATCAGTTTCTTCCATTCTTCCGCGTCAAAGAGGATTCCGCTGTTCAGTTCATTGTCAATGCGCTTTAATTCCTGAACCACGATACGTCCGGCGCCCATGTTGAGATGCCCCACTTCGCTGGACCCCTGATATCCGTCGGGCAGACCCACGGGTTCGCCCGCGCACTCCAGTATGGTCCAGGGATACTGCTTCCTGTAGGCATCCATATTGGGTGTATGGGCAGCCAGGACCGCATTTCCCTCTTTTTCGTCGTTCAAACCCCATCCGTCGCGGATGATAAGTGCCACCGGTTTTTTCATTTTAGGATTTCCTTAATTTTGCACTGATTCAGGAATTTTATATGGAACCGTCCATTTAGGCCCACACCACCCGGGGTGGATTACGCCTTGGGATGCGTGGGTATTTGAATTTGGGGTACCCCACCATCATGGCACCGTAAGCCCGGTGTCCGGAAGGGAGTCCCATGGCCTCGAAGAGGGGCGGATAATTGTTGGCGGCTGTATAGAGATAGCCGCCCCAGCAGGTCCCCAGTCCCATGGCGGAGGCATAGAGATCCAGGTGGCTCAAAGCGAGGGCGCCGTCCTCCGATCCAAAGGGCCAGTCCTTGTCGCCATGTACCACGATGACGTGGGGGGCGCCCCGGCAGATGCGTTCATCCCCATTTTCCCATGCTTCCAGAACCCGCGGGAGTTTCATCTGTTCAGCCACTTCCGGACGGTCGCGGATGATCATGCGTACCCAGTCCATAACGATGCCGGCAAGATGCCTCACTTGGGCGGCATCCTCAACCACCAGCCAGTGCCAGGGTTGTGCGTTCTTGGCCGAGGGCGCACCGCAGGCGATTTCCAGCAATTTTTCCAGCTTATCACGTTCCACGGGTTTTTTTCTAAATGTGCGGATGGAGCGGCGGAAAGCCAGAAACTGTTCGGCCTGGTCCGGGGTCAGAAGCAGTTTCGGGTCCAAGGATGGACATTCATCCGGCTTGAGCCAGGAGAGGCTGAGGGCGCCTTCGGGGCAGACCGATACGCAATGGCCGCATTGAAGGCAGTGCTCTTCTGCATCGGGGGCAAAAATGGGGACATCCTTCGGGGATTCAGTCAGGATCACACGCGACGGGCATTCGGAAACACAGATGCCGTCACGGTTGCATTTGTCGGGGTCTATTGTAAACAAGGGCATATTCCACTCCGGTAAGAATTTTTATTCCAGTACCACCAGGGCGTCTACCGCCACGGGTTTGCTGCCCAAAAGGATCAGGGGATTGATATCGATCTCCTTGACAGCGTCGTTTTCAAGACCGATCCGGCCCACATTGATGAGGATGTCCGCCAACAGATCACGGTCAGCTTCAGGCATGCCCCGCACGGCATCCAGGATCTTATGGGCTTTGATTTCCGACATCATTTCAAAGGCATCGTGTTTCTCAAGGGGTGCCACACGGAAAGAGATGTCCTTCAATACTTCGGTGAAGATGCCCCCCAAACCGAACATGACACAGGGGCCGAACTGTGGATCGCGGGTAAGACCCACCACCAGCTCCCGCTGTCCTTTGATCATTTCCTGGACCAGCACCTCGTCACCCTCACCCAGGTTGGCCATGATGTCTTTATAGGCTTGAAGAGCCTCTTCCGCGTTTCTGATATCCACCTGGATCAGGCCCTTCCCAGTTTTGTGGGCGATATTGGATGAACACCCTTTTAATACAAGGGGGAAACCGATTTCTTCCATGGCCGTCCGTAAACCGTCTTCATCGGTTACCGTCCGTTCCCGGGTAACGGGAATATGGTACGCTTCCAATACCTTTTTGGACTCATATTCAGAAAGGGCGCTTCGGCCCGCGCTTTGTGCCTTTTCTAGGATTTTCATGTGTGCCTCCAAAATGATTCCGCTATATGATTTGAGCTTTTTTCCATAGCGCTGATGTGATAAGAGTTGATGGCACAATAGGAAAATCACCGATGTTTGTCAATCATTGGAAATGCCCTTTCGGGAATGTCGAAAGGGCCCGTGACCCCCTATGAACACACATATTTCCGAAAGCATTATCACAAGAACCTGGGAATTTGGTGAAACGGATCTCCTGGTCAGTTTTTTTACCACCGACAGGGGGCGGCTCAAAGGGGTTGCAAAAGGGGCCAGAAAAAGCAGCAGACGTTTCGCCAACTGTCTGGATTCGTTTTGCCTGACCCGGCTGGAGTATGAGCGCAAAAGCGGGAGGGAACTCTATTTCCTCCATTCCGGAAAGCTGATTCATGGCTTTCCGGAGCTGAGAACCGATTTCCATGCCCTGTCCCTGGCCAGTTACATGGTTGAGCTGGCAGAAACCCTTTTTCCCCTGGGCGTTTCGGAACAACGGATGTTTCTTCTTCTCAAAAATGCTTTTCTGGCGCTTGGGGGCCATATGAGAAAAGAGGAACTGCGGGTTCTTTTTGAAGCCAAGGCGCTGGCCCTGGGGGGGTACAGCATCAATTTTGAACGGTGCTGCGATTGTGGTAGGCGGTATGCCGCCGAGGGCCGGGCCGTATTCAAGCAGAAAAAAGGGGGTATTGCCTGCCTCAAGTGTGAAAAGGAGTCTGCAAGACTACCGGGCCTTGATCCGGATGCAGCCAGGGGACTTGATCAAATACAAGCCACCCCCCTGACCCCCCTGGGTGATTCCCAAAAGGCCCTGTTGACAGAGGAATTGATGAATGAAATGAAAAAGGTGCTTCGGTTGCACCTGTCGTACAGCCTTGGAAAGGAACTGAAAACCGCCCGGTATCTGTCCTAGAAGATCCGTGACCGAATGGGTACACGGTGCGTAACGGGTGTCCATCCACGAATGCGGAAATCGGGTGATGTTCAAGGAAGGCGAAAATTGTAACCGTAAGCGTATGTTAGCAGTTTAATCATTTATACGGGAGTGTTCGATGAAAAAAATTCTAATCACAATTGTTTATGTCACAGTCCTTTCACTTTTGTTCGCTTCAAATGGCTATGCCAGACAAGCACAACGTTTTTTGTTACTGAAAGGCAACGGGATTGTAAAAGACACAAAAACAGGCCTTGAGTGGAAAGTGGGGCCTGATAAAGATACGAACTGGAATGAAGCCAGATTGTGGGTCAAAAAACTGACCCTTGATGGTGGCGGCTGGAGAATGCCGAACTTGGATGAGCTGGAAACACTCTACACGAAGGGGGCCAGTAGACTGAACATGACGCCACTCTTGAAAACCACCGGTTGGCAGGTTTGGTCATCAGAAATTAAGGATTCAAAGTTCGCCTGGGGTTTTTACTTCTGCCGCGGTGGTAAGGGCTGGGATGCCTATATTTTCCCCTATAACTTTCGCGCATTCGCGGTGCGTTGAGGAAGTATTCAGAGTTCCCGCCGCGGGCGTTGCCCACTTCTTTGGCCAGTTCCACTGACGGAACTTGCAGAAATTCGATATCCGTACGGGATGGGGGTTCCGGAATCAGGGATGAATAGAGAATTTCAACTGACGCTGGAATCGCCGCGGGCTGAGACACCTTGCTCCACGACAGTTGTCCACGGTTTAATCTTGGACAATATGGAACCCATTTTATGTTCCGCAACCTCTGTATCGTGTGCAGCCTGTGCCCGCAGCCAATATCCGTTTGAAAGGCCGAAAAACCTGCATAATCTTAAGTCGGCGTCTGCCGTGATGGACCGCTTGCCTGCCACGATTTCGCTGATTCTTTGTGCGGGAACATCGATCTCTTTGGCAAGACGATACTGACTGAGTCCCATGGGCTTGAGAAACTCTTCCAGCAAAAGCTCTCCGGGGGTAACTGGTTTGAGCTGAATCATGATTCCTCCACCTCAATGGTAGTCTGCGATTTTTTGGACTAAACGAAGCCTTTAAATATTTATAATATATCAGGTGGGTAGCGGGCATTGTTGTCTTTGCTGTTTCTATCGGCGGAAAAGGGGTATGACGACTATCCTCTTCACTTCCGTTCCCGGATATGCTCTTTTGGACAATGTCCCCCAGAGTTAAAGGGGGACTGGGAACGGTTGAGAAGAGGATTTAAAGTTTATTACTTACCGTCTTTCGCGAAAGCAAATCCGCGTTCAATGGCTTTCTGGTTGGCTTCGAAAAATTTGTCCTTCCCTTTCAAGGCCGCCTGCATTCCCTTGATGGTCTCTTCCAGGGACAGAAGGCCTGTTTTGGCACAAACCGTTCCGATCATGACCATGTTCCCGCCTCGGGCATTTCCCACTTCCTTGGCTAATTCCACGACGGGCACCTGTAGAAATTTGATATCCGTGCGGGAGGGGGGTTCCGGAATCAGGGATGAATTCAGAAAAATAAGACCACCCTCAATGATGGTGGGTTCGAATTTGTCCAGGGAAGGGCCGTTCATGGCAACCAGTACATCCGGATTGGACGCTACGGGGGATGCAATTTTTTTGTCTGAGACGGTCACCGAGCAGTTGGCGGTGCCACCGCGCATCTCGGCGCCATATGATGGAAAATAAGTGATATTGAGACCCTTATGCATTGCCCCGTGGGAGAGAACATACCCCATGAGCAAGACACCCTGGCCACCAAAACCTGCAAAAGTCGTCCGGGTAATCATTTTTTATCCTCGTATCCACTGTCATCTTTGATCACACCCAAGGGGTAGGTTTTCACCATTTCCTCATTGACCCATTCCCAGGAAGCCTTGGGTGACATTTTCCAGTTGGTGGGGCAGGGCGATAGCAGTTCAACCAGTGAAAACCCCTTGTCATCCAGCTGGCACTGAAATGATTTTTTGATGGCTTTTTTGGCCTTCCTGATCTGTTTGAGCGTTGTCAGCGCACATCGCTCCACATATACCACGCCGTTCGATACGGCCAGCATTCGGGCGATGTCGATGGGATTGCCGTGACGCCGTTGATCCCTTCCCCCGGGTGTTGTGGTGGCGTTTTGCCCCAATGTGGTGGTAGGGGCCATCTGCCCTCCGGTCATGCCGTAAATGGCGTTATTGATGAAGATGGTTGAAATCCGTTCCCCTCGGTTGCCGGCATGGATGGTCTCCGCCGTGCCGATGGCCGCCAAGTCCCCGTCACCCTGGTAGGTCAGTACCAGTTTGTCCGGGTGAACCCGTTTAATGCCCGTGGCAACGGCCAAAGCCCGGCCATGGGGGGCTTCAACCATGTCGAAATTGAAATAGTTGTAAGCTAAAACGGCACAACCCACGGGGGGAACCCCGATGGTCTCTTCCCGGAGGTTCATCTCGTCCAGAACCTCCGCCACCAGACGGTGGGCAATGGAATGGCCGCAACCGGGACAGTAATGGGTCGGGTTGTCTTTAAGGGATTCCGGAAACCCGAAAATTTTCTTATATGCTAGTTCCGCACTCATATGTTTATCCTCCTGCCGATTTTTCCATCGCCTTTGGCAGCGGATCTTAGGAAATCGGCCACGTCCGCCGGGGTCGGGATGAGGCCGCCTGGCACGCCGTAAAAATTAATTTCGGCCCGGTCGCCCACGGAGAGTACCACGTCTTCCACCATTTGGCCCATGTTCAGCTCGAACACGGCGACTTTGGACACATTTGAAGCCAATTCCCGCAAGGCCGCCATGGGGTAGGGCCACAGGGTGATGGGTCGGAACAGGCCTATGTTCAGGCCTTCGGCTTTCAATTCTTCAATGGCACTTTCGGCAATCCTGGCCGCCGAGCCGTAAGCCACGATGATCATGTCATCGTCGTCCTGGACTTTGGTTTCCCATCTCAATTCATTGGCGGTGATTTGGTCATATTTTTCCTGCAGGTGCAGGTTGTGTTTGTGGAGTTGGCCATCTTGAAGAAGCATGGAGAAAAGGGCCCGGGGGGGGCGGCCTTTGCATCCATCAAGGATATAGTCCTTCTTGGGTAGATCTTCGAGCTCCATAAAATCGGGGAAGATCACGGGTTCCATGACCTGCCCCATCAGACCGTCCCCCAGCAATAACACGGGGGTTCGATATTGGTCTGCAATGTCGAAGGCAACAGAGGTCAGGTCGGCCAATTCCTGACAGCCCGCGGGTGCCAGAACCGGGGTACGGTAGTCGCCGTGGGCGCCGCCCCGGGTGGCCTGAAAATAATCCGCCGCGGACGGGGCGATGTTACCTAAGCCCGGGCCGCCGCGCATCATATTAATGATAACGGCCGGAAGTTCCTGGCCGGCCATATAGCTGATGCCTTCCTGTTTCAGGGAAACTCCGGGCGAAGAAGAACTGGTCATGGTCCGGCCGCCCGCAACGGAGGCACCAAGGACCATATTGATGGATGCGACTTCGCTTTCCGCTTGTATAAAAGTACCCCCAACCTCGAGCATCCTTGCGGAAAGATACTCGGGCAGTTCGTTCTGGGGCGTGATGGGATACCCGAAGTAGTAGCGGCAGCCGGCTCGGACAGCCGCTTCTCCAACCACTTGTGAACCATTCATTAACATTTTCTCACTGGGCACGATACACCTCAATCGCTACTTCAGGACAGACCGTAGCGCATTGTTTACACGCGATACATCCCTTTTCGCCTTCTGGTATGTTTTCTTTGAATCGAGCAGGCGAATATCCCTTTTTATTCGGGGTTTCGTCTACATCAATCATGATGTTCGGACAGGTTTCGATGCAGATATGACACCCTTTGCATCTTTCCCTGTTGATCGTTATTTTCCCTTTTTTTGCTTTTTTTGTCATAATTTGATGTCCATAATTTTGAGGGCTGAATAAGCTTTAAGCACAACAAGCCACTAGAAAGCGTCAATGCCAAAAACCTCTGAATCGGAAATACTTATTTGCATGGGGTGATTTTGTCAAGAAAAATCTATTCTTGTGCGGCCGTTTTTCCGAGAAACCGGGAGAGGGAACATCTGTAATGCCCCTGCCATCAATGATATCTTTAAAATTGCCAAGAACGGTTTTCAGACGTCTTTTACAATCAAGAATAGAAACAGCGCCATATGGAAGCACTGGATAATTATGTGTCCCGCACATACGCAAGTGAGGTTTTTATAGGCATCTGTTTTTTCTTGATTTAGAGCAAGTCTTTTAATATATGTACAAAGGTCACGATTTTCGGATAATTGGCGGTTGCTCATCCGGGAACGGAAAAAACGGACTAAATATTTGATATTAATTAGATATTTTATGGAAGGAAATCCCATTTATTAGATTTTGAAATTTTTCAAAATATCAACAGGAATGAATTGGATCTAAAATCATGCCGGGAAACCGGACAAGATTTTGATGACTTGGCTTAACTGCTGATTTGAGCAGGAGAGATGGTAAATTAAGGAGGCATAATGGAAGAACGTTTAGAAAACATTTTATCCCGCTACGATGGCAAGAACTTTGAACTGATTCCAATTTTGCAGGAAGTTCAAAATGAATTCGGTTACCTTCCGGAACCGGAGATGGGCGAGGTTGCCAGTTTTGTTGGCCTGCCTAAAAGCCGGATCTATGGAGTGGCAACATTCTTTGAGCAATTCAGGTTCACCCCCATGGGGAAAAACAGGGTTACGATTTGCAGGGGGACTGCCTGCCATGTTCGTGGCGCCCAGAGAATTACGGAAGAAATTGAGAGAAGGCTGGGCATCAAAGCCGGGGAAACAACAGAAGATCTTGAATATACGATAGAAACAGCGGCCTGTATCGGTTGTTGCGGCTTGGCGCCTACGATTGTTGTTAACGAAAAAACGTATGGACATTTAACTCCCGCCAAAACAATCAAGATCTTAAGCAAAAACGAGGAGGCAACCAAATGAGCGAAAAGAATCAAACCATACTCATATGCCAAGGTACAGGCTGTGCATCCTCCAATTCTGCTGAAATTCAAAAGGCCCTTGAAGACGACATTGCAGAAGCAGGGTTAGATAATAAGCTGGATGTCAAGCTTACCGGGTGTCACGGATTCTGCCAGCAAGGCCCCCTTGTTATTATTGAGCCTGAAGGTACATTTTACCGCAATGTTAAGATTAAGGATTCAAAGGAAATCGTTGAATCCCACTTACAAAACAATAAGCCGGTGGAGCGTCTTTTTTACCAAGACCCAAAAACCGGGGCGCCTGTTCAGCGTCATCAGGACATAGACTTTTATAAAAAGCAGCAGCAGAGGGTATTACGCAACTGTGGACACGTTAATCCTGAAGAGATCAAGGACTATACGGAGCTTGGCGGTTATGAGGCTTTGAAAAAGGTTCTCTTTGAGATGACGCCGGAACAGGTTATTGAAGAATTGAAAACATCCGGTTTGCGCGGAAGAGGCGGCGGCGGCTTTCCGGCCGGCCGCAAATGGGAAGCAGGGTTGCAAGCAAAAGAGAAGGAAAAATACATCGTCTGCAATGCGGATGAGGGAGATCCCGGCGCGTTCATGGACCGTTCCATGTTGGAGGCCGATCCCCATTCCGTTCTGGAAGGAATGATTATCGCCGGTCACACCATCGGTGCGCAAAAAGGGTATATTTATGTGCGAGCCGAATACCCCCTGGCGGTTCAACGTCTTAAGGTCGCCATCAAACAGGCAACCGATATGGGGTTTCTTGGCGACAACATCATGGACAGCGGATTTGATTTTGAAATTTTACTTTTTCAGGGTGCGGGTGCCTTTGTCTGCGGCGAATCAACCGCATTGACTTTGTCCATGGAAGGCAAAAGGGGTATGCCCAAGGCGGCTCCCAGGCCACGTACAACAGAAGAAGGCCTTTTTGACAAACCCACTTTGTTGAACAACGTCAAGACCTTCGCTTATGTTCCTCAGCTCATCAACCGTGGCGGATCCTGGTTTGCGAGCATCGGGACCGAGAAAAGCAAGGGAACGGCGGTCTTTGCCCTGACAGGCATGGTGGAAAACTGCGGTTTGATTGAAGTACCCATGGGAATCACTTTGAGGGAAATCATCTTTGATATCGGCGGCGGTATTCCCGGAAACAAAAAATTCAAAGCCGTTCAAACGGGAGGGCCGTCGGGAGGCTGTCTGCCGGAGTCTTTCCTGGATACACCGGTGGATTACGATTCGCTGATATCTGCCGGGTCAATGATGGGCTCCGGCGGCATGGTGGTGATGGATGAAAGCACCTGCATGGTGGACATCGCCCGCTATTTTCTGGATTTCACCCAAAAGGAATCGTGTGGCCAATGTACACTCTGCAAGCTCGGCACAAAGCAGATGCTGAATCTTCTCGAGGAGATTACCCAAGGAAAAGGCCGTCCCGGAGATATAGACTTACTGTTGGAGATCGGCGAGGCGGTGAACGCCGGTTCGCTTTGCGGTTTGGGACAGAGCGCTGCGAACCCGGTGCTGACGACCATTAAATATTTTCGAGAAGAATATGAAGCTCATATCAACGAGAAACACTGCCCTGCCCTGGCATGTAAAGCGCTCATCTCATATCGTATTGATGCTGAAAAGTGCAAGGGCTGTACAATGTGCGCTAAGAACTGTCCGGTTGATGCCATTACCGGAGAGAAGAAAGAAGTGCACATGATTGATCAAGTCAAATGTATTCGATGCGGTGTGTGTATGGAAAAATGCCCGAAGAAATTTCGCGCAGTGGAATGCGTCCCTGGACGTTTAAATGGAGGAGGTAACTAGTGGCAGACAAAATAGAACTCACAATAAACAGCCAGTCGGTAAAGGCTGACAAAGGGATGACTATACTGGATGCGGCGCTCAAAAAGGGAATCTACATTCCGCATTTATGCCATCATCGTGAATTGGAACCGGTGGGCGCCTGCCGGCTCTGTCAGGTGGAAATCGCCGGTAAATGGACAAAAACGGTGATTTCTTGCAAAACCGAGGTGCAGGACGGAATGGTTGTCCGAACCGAAACCCCTGAAATCAATAAAATGCGGCAGATAGCCCTGGAACTGTTAATTGCCGACCACGATACGGACTGTCTTGCTTGTGCCCAGAACACCAAGTGCGCGTTGCAGCGTGTGGCCGATCATGTGGGTATAAATAAAGAGCGGCTGCAACGGTTGAAACCCCGGGAAGAAAAATTGCCCATTGACGACTCCAACCCGTTTTTTAACTTTGACCCCAACCGGTGTGTTTTATGTGGCATATGCGTGCGCACATGTGACGAGCTTCAAAACATTCAGGCCATTGATTATGCCTATCGGGGACTGGAGACGAAAATCGCCGGTTTTGGAGACAGGTTACGAATAGAATCCAATTGCGAATCATGTGGAGAGTGCATCGTCCGGTGTCCGGTGGGGGCATTAACCGAAAAAGACTACCAGAGACCGACCCACCAGGTAAAAACGGTTTGTTCTTTCTGTGGTTGTGGATGCGGGCTGATACTGGGTGCTCGCGACAATCAGCTGGTCAGCGCCCGGGGAGATGTGAGCAGCAAGGCCAACAAAGGCAGGCTTTGTGTCAAGGGCCGCTTCGGCTACAAGTTCGTAAATCACCCCGACCGTCTGACGTCACCGCTGGTTAAGCGAAACGGTGAGTTTGTCAAGGTGGAGTGGGATGAGGCCTTAGACCTGGTGGCGGGCGCTTTTTCCAAAAGCAAAGGCGAAAAGTTTGCCGCTATTGCTTCGGCCAAGGCCACAAACGAGGATAACTACGTCCTGCAAAAGTTTACACGGGCTGTTATGGGCACCAACAACATTGATCATTGCGCACGTCTCTGACATGCTCCCACTGTGGCCGGTCTGGCCACCTCCCTGGGCAGCGGTGCAATGACAAACGCAATCAGTGAACTTGGCGGCGCCTCAGCTATTCTGGCCATAGGTACCAATACCACTGCTACCCATCCCATCGTCGCACTCCAGGTAAAGGACGCCGTTCGAAAGGGCTCCAAACTCATTGTTGCCAATCCCAAAGAGATTGAACTATGCCAGTTTGCCGATATTTTCCTCCAGCACAAACCCGGCACAGACATCCCTTTACTTATGGGAATGATGCGTGTGATTTTGGAAGAAGAGCTTCATGACAAGTCCTTTATCGAGAGTCGTTGTGAGGATTTCGACGCTTTCGAGAAGTCCTTGGCCGAGTTCGATTTAGATACAGTGGAAAAGACCACTGGCGTGCCACGGGATAAAATTATCAAAGCCGCCCGGATCTACGCCACACAAACGCCTGCCTCCATTATCTACTGTATGGGCATCACCCAACATGTTCATGGTACCGACAACGTGTTGGCCACCAGCAACCTGGCATTGCTCACGGGGAATATGGGCAAACCCTCGTCGGGCGTCAATCCCCTTAGAGGACAGAACAATGTTCAGGGTGCCTGCGACATTGGTTCCCTGCCCAATGTTTATCCAGGGTACCAGGCGGTAACTTCCCCCGAAGCCAAGGCAAAATTTGAATCCGCGTGGGGGGTTGAGTTGAGTGGCACACCGGGGTTGACCCATACCGAGATATTTGACGCATGCCATGAGGGTAGCATCAGTGCGCTCTACCTGGTGGGTGAAAACCCGGTTCTGAGTGAAGCAAACGCCAACCACGCCATAGAATCCATGAAGGAAGTTGATTTTATGGTCGTGCAGGACATATTTATGACAGAAACCGCAGAACTGGCAGATGTGGTATTGCCGGCGGTTACTTTTGCTGAAAAGGACGGCACCTTTACAAACACCGAACGGAGGGTTCAGCGGGTGCGCAAGGTTATAGATCCTGTGGGGGATTCAAAACCCGATTGGTGGATAACCTGCCAATTGTCAAAACGCCTTGATGGTAAAGGCTTTGATTTTTCAGATCCCGAAGAGATCATGGAGGAGATATCTTCACTTACGCCTTCCTACAAAGGCATCTCCTACGCCCGGCTGGAAAAAGGCGGTTTGCAATGGCCCTGTCCAACAACCGATCATCCGGGTACGCCATTCCTGCATGCCGAAAAATTCGGCACTGACAGCGGCAAGGGGAAATTTAGGCCCCTGACATATGGGAAACCGGGCGAAGAACCGGATGCTGAATACCCACTGCTTCTGACCACCGACCGCAGTCTGTATCACTTCCACAGCACCATGACACGTAGAGTATACGGACTTAATGTCTTGAAAAACGAAGAGCTTTTGAATATTCACCCGGAGGATGCTTCCAGATTTGGGGTATCAGACGGCCAGATGGTGAGGGTGGTATCCAGGCGAGGTGAGGTGGAGGTAAAGGCGAAGGTTTCGGATAGCTTTTCCCCAGGGACGGTGTCGATGACTTTTCACTTTGCCGAAACCCCTACCAATGTACTGACGTGCTGCGAATTGGATCCTGTGGCAAAAACGCCTTCAACGAAGGTTTGCGCCGTGAAGCTGGAGAAGGTGGCATAAGGAGATTTATATAATCCATAAAATGCACTGAGCCGGTTTTTTTAAACCGGCTTTTTTTATAGGTTCCCTTACATGCAAAGGTGCTTGCAATGCCTTTTTACAAGTTTGAAAACAAAACTCCCGTGGTTAACAAAGAGACTTTCGTACATCCGGAAGCTGTATTGATCGGTGATGTGAAAGTGGAAGCCGGATGTTATGTGGGAGCTGGTGCCGTACTGCGGGGCGATATCGGCTCCATCAGAATCGGAAAAGGGAGCAATGTTCAGGAAAACTGCGTGTTTCACACATTCCCGGACAAGTCTGTTATACTTCATCCCAATTCCCATGTGGGACACGGGGCTATTCTGCACGGGTGCGAGATCGGTTCTTACGTTTTGGTCGGTATGGGGGCCATTGTAGCCGATGGCGTTAGAATTAATTCGGAGTGCATGGTTGGTGCCGGGAGTTTCGTGCCTTTTGGAAGTGAAATCCCTTCCGGCAGCCTGGTTGTGGGATCTCCGGCCGTGGTGGTGAAAGCGTTAAGCCCGGCCCAATTGAACCAGATCAAAAAAGGGCTTTCCATTTACCAGGATTTGACCCGGCGTTATTTGAAGTCATTTTCACTGATTGGAGTGTCATCTTGAAGACCATTATGTATCACAGTACCAATAATAAGAAAGAGCGGGTCAATTTCGAAACGGCCCTCATGAACGGCCTGGCTTCCAACTACGGCCTTTATATGATTGCCGGGGACGATATCCCCGGATTGCCCTCCGAGACGCTGAAGTCCATGAAGGACATGGCTTATGCCCGAATCGCCTTTGAGGTTTTGAACCCGTTTTTGAGCGCCGAAATAAAGGAGAATGACCTCAGGGCCATGCTGGACGATGCATATGATGGTATGGTCATTCCCACCAGCCTGCAACACCTGACCGGACAAACCCACATCATGTGGCTTACAAAGGGGCCCACTTATTCCTTCAAGGACTATGCGGCCCGGTTTTTCGGGCGAATGCTCAATTACTTTCTGAAGAAATCTGGTAAAAAGCGCATTGTTGCTGTGGCCACCAGCGGAGATACGGGGGGCGCTGTGGCGGATGCGCTTCACGGTCTTGAAAGTGTTGACAACATCGTATTTTTCCCCAAAGGATCCGTTACCCAACGTCAGCGGCGCCAGATGACCACCCTGGGCGATAATATACATGCCTTTGAGGTGAATGGTGATTTTGATGTGTGTCAGGCCCTGGCCAAACGGCTGTTGGGTGACAAAGCGTTTGCGAAAGATCTTTTTGGTGATGCGGATCGTTTTACCTCCGCCAACAGCATCAGCGTGGGCCGGCTCCTGCCACAGGCGGTTTATCCCTTCTTTGCTTATTCCCGGGTGGCGGAATATGATGAACCCATGATTGCCAGTGTTCCATCAGGCAATTTCGGCGATATGATGGGAACGGTACTGGCCCGGGAAATGGGGCTGCCCATTGAACGGATCATCTGCGGGGTGAACGAAAATGACGAATTTCCGGAATTCCTAAACACCGATACTTATGTGGTGAAACCTTCCCGTAAATCCCCCTCTTCGGCCATGATTGTCTCCAACCCCAGCAATTTTGCCAGACTCATCGACCTTTACGGCGGGCATGTTTACGATGAACGGGACGAAACGGGAAAGGTGATCCAGGAAGGGGTCATGGATGCGCCGCCGGATCTTGACGCCATGCGCAGGGACTTCTGGTCCATGAGCGTATCCAATCCGGACCATTACACTGCCATTCAAGAGGTCTTTGAACGGTACGAGATCATAATGGAGCCCCACGGAGCCGTCGGGTGGCGGGCGCTGGACACATTTCTCGGGGGAAAACACGGGCGTCTGGCGGTGATTTACGAGACCGCCGACCCGGGCAAATTCCCGGATGAGGTGAAAAAAGCGATCGATGTTGTTCCGGATGTGCCCGAAAGGATAGCCAATCAGGCGATGCTACCGGAACGGATTTACACCATTGATGACCCGCCGTTTATCAGAGAAGACGGTTCCCTTACCGTGAGTGAAGCCCAGTATGTTGCCGCGAAGAAAATCATTCGGGACAGCATCTTCTGAGCCTTTACCACAGGTCCCTCGCACTATGATAATTTGCCAGAATGGGTGCATCTATGGGTGTATTAAAGCGTTGCATGTAAAGATAACACTTGGAAAGAAACAGGAAACTGATTTTTTGTCCGTAGTTCTTCTTGTCTTCGTCAAGACTGTCAAAATTCCCGCCACCTTTTGAAATCACCAGGTCGGCTTGCCTGAAGATGTTCTGAATTTCCAGTGAGCACCGGGACAAACGGGTTCCCGGAAAGGGGCCTTCAATGCCGTTTCCCAGGACACGGGCGACCTCATTCATTTTTACGTCCCGGGCCTCATTTAGGGTTACATCATTGAGGGTGGGTATACTTCGCACCACAAAGGTGACTTCCAGGTCATACAACTCCTTCAGGGTTGTAATCAGCAACTTATCAAGAACAATTTCTCCGGCGTTATCGCCTAAATAAACAAGATGGTTTGTGTTGGCCAGTTGCCGCTTCAATGGTTGATATTTTTCTTCGGGTAACGGGTATTTCAATTTATCCCGGATGGTTGACTGAAGGTGGGAAAAATTGTCGGATAACATGATATCGATGGAATTCCCCAAAATGGCCAGGTGGACGGCAATCTTGAGCGGATCCTGGGCTTCGTGAACCATCGTTTCATACACTTCATGTTCATCCAGCAGGTATCGGTTCAAATTCGCTTTTTCTTTTCTAAGGGGATCTTCGTTCCCCAGCATGCCATAGGCCATATGCATCACTTTTTCAATAACATCAGGGCTGGTAACGGTCCAGTCTTCTCCCTTGAGTGATGGAATTTTCATGACATCATTGAACAGTTCGAATGCCTCCGAATCGTCCAGTTCCGTTTTACGAATAAATCCCAGGCACATTTTGAGGATGCAGGGAACGCAGTCCGGTCCTATTTTCAATTTCTAAGCTCCTTTCCAGACCAGGTAGGTCAAGTATGAATTGGGGACATCTTCCCCTCTGCCAGAAGACGGGTAATGTCAGAATAAAATGGTCCCACATGAAGAGGCTTCGGTATGACCAGGTCGACCCCGGGAGGCGGCGAAGCCTCGGCGCCATCGGTGTTTGGGCCATTGAACAGGGCGATGGGCATAACCGGGTGGGTATGGCGGATTTTTTGTATGAGCCATGCGGTATTTGCGGGGCCATTACTTTGATCCACCAGCAACAGATCAAAGGGGGCACCTTTCAGGGTTTTAAAGCATTCGCCATGGTTATCAACGCGGGTGACGTGGAGGTGTTTCCCCGTCAGAAATCGGCAAAGCAAATTGATCAGGATGTTCTGATCCCCAAGGACAAGGATCCGCGCGTCTTTGATGGATTTCTTTTGGGGCCGGTCGTTTGTTTTAAACAGGTCATGATCCAGCGGCAATTTGATGTGAAAGGTGGTTCCCCCGGCATCGTGGCGCATCATCCCTATTTTGCCACCGTGCCTTTCCATAACGGACCTGGTCAGGCTCAATCCCAACCCTTTGTGCCCGTTTCCCTTGGTGGAGAAAAAAGGGTCAAAAATTTTGCCGGCCACATTTTCAGGGATACCGCATCCGTTTTCCTGTACATAAACATTGATTAGCCCAGGTCTTTCCTCGGCAGTCAGGTATATTTCACCTTTACCTTCCAGCGCCTCAGAAGCGTTCATGATGAGGCTCATGAAAGCATTGTGCAAATCTTTCTGGCACCCCTGGATGGGAGATGTGGCATTGAGAGAGGTTTTTATTGAGATTTGACCCTCAGAGTCTTCAGTGTGTCCATCAGGGATGCCTCTTTCTGACCCGTATCGGGAAACCGATGCCTCAATAATTTCATTTAAATTCAATGTCGATATGTCGGATGGGTTATAGGTCTTTTGGGAAAAATTACGCAAGGTTTCTGAAAGGGGGTTACCGGGTTCCCCCATGATATCCCATTCCCCTGCAAAAGCTTTGGCCATCCTTTTTAGTGCTTCATGCTTCTGCGCTTCCAGAAGGTTTTTTTCCTGTTCTATTTTTCGCTCGATTTCAATCAGGTTGAGCAGGAATGCATTCCGGCCTTCGTACCGGGTTTTTTTAATATGCACCACGCAATAAACCGATCTGCCGTCACTGTTCTTGAAATGTAACGCGTCCGGCCGCTGGTTTCCGGCGTTGTCCTGTATAAACTCGAGAATGGGTTGTACGTCCCCGGGATCAATGATGTCCAGCAGGCTTTTTCCCGCAAGCTCACCCAGGCTGTAGCCGAGCCAGTTGGAAGCCGCATCGTTGGCGTACACAATGGTTTCCTGCTGCAGAAGAAAAAGCCCCCCCGGTACATGGGCCATCAATTCCCAGGCTTTTTCCAGGTCCTTCTTCAAACGTGCTTTTTCTTTTCTGAGGGTCGCAAGCTTCTCTTTCAGCCCATTGTTTTCTTCTCTTAGCCTGTGGGCCCAGCTGCGCACCTTTTTTTTCTGCGCCATCTTCCCTACCGTTTTTAAATCTCGGAGATTTCTTGAAACACGCTTGATGATTTCCAGCATATACCGTATCATATTTTCTTTGGGTCTTACAACAGATTCATACTTTGAAACAGGGCATGGCCTGAGGAGAAAATCACTTGAGCGAGTCACCTTTTGTTCACCTTCACGTTCATACGGAATACAGCCTGTTGGATGGGGCCATTCGCATCGATCGAATGCTGGATAAATCCAAGGCACAGGGGATGGGTTCAGTGGCCATTACCGATCATGGAAACATGTTCGGCGTGGTTGACTTTTTTGACCGGGCGGCCAAGGCCGGCATCAAGCCCATTATCGGCTGTGAAGTCTACGTGGCACCGAAAGATCGAAGGGACCGTACCCCGTCGCCCAATGGCCGCTCATATGCCTACCACCTGGTCCTGCTGGTCATGAATGACGTGGGGTATAAGAACCTGAGCACCCTCGTGACACTGGGTCATCTGGAAGGCTTCTACTACCGTCCACGGGTGGATATGGCCCTTTTGAAAGAACACAACCAGGGACTCATCGCCCTTTCAGCCTGCCTTGCGGGGCATATCCCCTATCTTATCAATGCCGGGAAAATGGAAGCAGCCAGCCGGAAAGCACAGGAAATGGCGACCATTTTCGACCGGGACCGGTTCTTTCTGGAACTCCAGGCCAACAAGATGGTGGAGCAGGAAAAAGTGAACCGGGGTCTTAGCGAACTCTCCAGAGACCTTTCCATTCCCATGGTGGCCACCAACGACTGTCATTACTTAAACCGTGAAGATTCTGAGGCCCATGACGTCCTGCTCTGCATCCAGACGGGAAAAAGTGTTGACGAGGAAAAACGGCTTAGATTTTCTTCGGATGAATTCTTTTTCAAAACCAGAGCTGAGATGGAAGAGGCCCTTCCGGACTATACGGAAGCCCTGGATAACACCGCCCATGTGGCGGGTCTGTGCCAGTATGAGATGCGGTTTGGTGAGTACAAATTTCCCGTTTTCCAGGTGCCCGAAAAGCAAAGCCTGGATGGCATGTTGATGGCGGAGGCCCAAAAAGGACTTAAAAGACGGCTGGCCCGGAAAGAAGATGAAGAAGGGGAAATGACCCCTGAACTGCGCCGGGAGTATGAAGAGCGGCTGCAATATGAACTCAAGGTTATTATAAAAATGGGTTTTGCCGGGTATTTTCTCATTGTGGCCGATTTTATCGACTATGCCCTGAATCACGATATCGCCGTCGGCCCCGGAAGGGGTTCCGCCGCCGGTTCACTGGTGGCCTATTGCCTCAATATCACCAACATCGAGCCCATCAAATATGGACTTCTGTTTGAACGATTCCTGAATCCTGCGCGCATCAGCATGCCCGATATTGATATCGATTTCTGCATTCACGGCAGGGACCAGGTCATTCAATATGTGGCGGACAAGTACGGGCGAAATAACGTGAGCCAGATTATCACTTTCGGCACCATGAAGGCCCGGGGCGTAATTCGGGATGTGGGCAGAACCCTCAATGTGCCCTTGAGCGAGGTGGACCGGATTGCCAAACTGGTGCCCGAAGGCCCCGGGGTTAAACTGGACCGGGCCATCCGTGAAGAACCGGAACTCAAAAGCCTTGAAAATGGTTCGGAAACCCCCAGGAAATTGCTGAGCATTTCCCGGTCCCTTGAGGGGCTGGCCCGGCACGCATCCACCCATGCGTGCGGGGTGGTCATTTCCGACCGGCCCCTTACGGAATACCTGCCGCTCTATAAAGGGAGCAAGGGTGAGATTATGGCCCAGTTTACCATGGACAAGGTGGAGCAGCTGGGATTGATCAAATTTGATTTCCTGGGCCTCAAAACTTTGACCGTGCTTAAGGAGGCTCTGAAGCTCGTGGAAGCGTCCACGGGCGTGAAAATTGATCTGGATAGAATTTCCCTGGAAGACAAAGCCACTTACCAGCTGTGTTCGGACGGGAAAACAACCGGCGTATTCCAGTTGGAAAGTTCGGGTATCAAAGAGATTCTGCGAAAACTCAGCCCTGAAACTTTCGAGGATGTCATTGCGCTTGTGGCCCTGTACCGGCCGGGCCCTCTGGGCAGCAACATGGTGGATGATTTCATTAACGGAAAGCATGGCAAAATCAAAGTTTCCTATTTTTTGCCGCAGCTTAAGCCCATTTTGAAAGAGACCTACGGGGTGATATTGTACCAGGAACAGGTGATGAAAATTGCCCAGGTACTGGCCAACTACACCATGGCGGAAGCCGATGAACTCAGAAAGGCGGTGGGAAAGAAAAAGCCCGAAGTGATGGCCAAACATCGGGCCCGGTTCATCGATGGGGCCAAAGAAAACAACGTCAAAGCCCAAATGGCGGAGAAACTGTTCGGGTTGATCGAAAAGTTCGGTGGATACGGGTTCAACAAGTCCCACTCGGCAGCTTACGCCATGATTGCCTACCAGACCGCCTATCTCAAGGCCCATTATCCGGTGCAGTTCATGTGTTCCCTTTTAACCCAGGACATGGGAAACCAGGATAAGACCATCAAGAATATCGCCGAATGCCGCACCATGGGCATAAAGATCCTGCCGCCGGATGTGAACGAGAGCCAGGCGGATTTTTCCGTGGTGGAGGACCAGATCCGGTTCGGCCTGGCGGCGGTCAAAAACGTCGGGCTAAAAGCCGTGGAGCTGGTAATTGCAGAGCGGGATGCGCACGGCCGTTTCAGCGGCCTGTTGGATTTCTGTCGTCGCATGGAAGGGAGCAAGGTCAACCGCAGGGTCCTGGAAGGGCTGATTCAGTGTGGTGCCTTCGACTTCACCCTGGCCTTCCGTTCCAGGCTCTTTGAGGCGCTGGATGACGCCCTCAGGCTTTGCGGCGCCAAACATGACCCCAACCAGCTCAACATGTTCGGTTCCATCGATCTGGGAGAGGGGGAGGCCGGCGGGCTCCTGGAATTACCGGATCTGCCGGAATGGGACGAAAAAGAAAAACTCAGGCGGGAGAAAGAGGCCCTGGGGTTCTACATCACCGGGCATCCCCTGGACAGCCTTCACAAGGCCATTGACCGTTTTTCCACCTGTCTGGTGAATGACCTTCCCACCCAGAAGGATAAAGATCAGGTGAAACTGGCAGGTGTGGTGGAGAGCCTGAAGCTCAAACGGACCAAACGGGGAGACAAAATGGCCATCATGCATCTTGAAGATCTGACCGGTTCCACGGAAGTGGTCATATTCCCGGATGTATTTGCCGATGCCGCGCCGCTTTTAAAGGGGGACGAGCCTTTGCTGGTTACCGGAAGCGTTGAAATCGGCGACAAATCGGCCAAGGTGATTGCCAAAGAGATCAAATCGCTCCACGGGCTCGAGCTGAAGGCCGCCAAAGCGGTTATCATTTCCCTGGAAAACCAGCGATCTTCCAGGGAGGTTCTGGAAGGGTTGAAGGATGCGGTTTTTAAATATCCCGGAGATTGCAGGCTCATGTTCAAGGTGGGGTCACCGACGGATAATAACCCGGTGATGATTTCCGCCCATTTCCGTTACAATATCCTGCCGTGCCCGCAGTTTTTTGGGGAGGTGGAAAGCCTTTTTGGGGGAAGTGTCTGTGAGGTGGTTTCCTGAAGGGCTGTAGCAAGGGTGCAGGGGGCAGTTGTCAGGGGGCAGGAGATGGTTATGAGTAAGCAAGGAGTTGCGTTTTGAAACAGTCGGTTTATCGGTGCTTGAAAGGTGCTGTTACAAAACCCATGCTGATGTTTGTCTTTGGTGTGGTGATGGTTGTGTCGGCGCCAGATTATATGGTTTGGGAGGGACTCAAAATGGCAAATGCCTCTGAAAGCGTCATCCGTCAGGCCCACGGTTCCGGACGATGGTTTCCCGGAAACGGGCAGGAATTGGAGAAAATGATTGAATCTTATATGGAAAATGCCCAGCCGGGCCCGGTTGAAGGCCGGATTGTGGCGGCCATTTCGCCCCATGCGGGATACATCTATTCCGGAAAGGTGGCAGGTTTCACGTTTCGGGCCATCCGGGATAATGCCCGGAAAATGGGCCAGCCGGAAACGGTGGTGGTGTTGGGGTTCAGCCATTCCGGCGGTTTCCCCGGTGTGGCCCTGATGGATGGTGACTTTATTGAAACGCCTTTGGGGAAAGGGGTGCTGGATCCGGAAGCGGGGAAAATACTGGCGAAATCAAGCCCCCGGATATTTTTTCATTACGGTCCCCACCGGGGTGAACATTCGGCTGAAAACGAAATCCCCTTTGTCCAGGCCGCATTGCCCCACGCCAAAATGGTGGTGGCCCTGATGGGAGATCACGATCCCGAAACCCTGGATGCCCTTGTGGGGGCGCTTGAAGCCCTATCCAGAAAAACCCGGTTGCTGGTGGTGGCCAGTACGGATATGCTGCATGATCCCAACTATGATCTGGTGACGAAAACAGACGGGAAAACCCTTCAAAAACTTGCGGCAATGGATATTGAGGGGCTTCAAGAAACATGGGGGTATGATAAACAGATTTTCTGCGGCATCGGGCCGGTTCTGGCGGTTATGAAGTATGCCCGGGCACTGGGGGGGAAGAAAGGGTCGGTGCTTTATTACCGGAACAGCGGGGACGATTTTCCGGAAGGCCGCGGTCAATGGGTGGTGGGTTATGGATCCGCGGTTTTTGCGGTGGATTAGATTTTTATCAAAGGAAGTGATCCAGGATCCCCGCAGCCCCATACATCTTGTTTTCCGCCTGTTGCCAGACAATGGAACGTGGCCCCTCTATGACCTCATCCGTGATTTCCAGACCCCTGTGGGCGGGAAGGCAGTGCATCACGTGGGCATCTTCTGCTGCCACTTTTAGAAGATCCACGTTTATCTGGTAGCCCTTAAAAATTTCCAGCTTTGTTTTTTCTTCCTCTTCTTCTCCCATACTGACCCACACATCCGTATAGAGAACATGGGCGCCCACGGATGCTTCATCGGGGCTTTCAACAACAGAGAGCTGCGCGCCGGTTTGCGCGGCAATGCTTTCGGCTTTGTGGAGGATGGCCGGGTCGGGGCAATATCCTTCGGGGCATGCAACCGTCATATGCATCCCCGCCAGGGCGCAGACCATCAGCAGTGAATGGCACACGTTGTTGCCGTCGCCTATATAAGCGAGCTTTAATCCTTTCACTTGCCCCTTCACTTCCAGAACCGTGAAGATATCGCAGACGGCCTGGGTGGGATGGGCCAGGTCGCTCAGGCCGTTGATGATGGGGATGCCGGAGTATTGGGAAAGGTCAATAACGGTCTGGTGTTCAAAAACCCGGGCCACCAGGGCATCCAGATAGCTGCCGAACATGCGGCTCGTGTCCTCGATGGGTTCCCCGCGTTTGATTTGAAGATCCGCCACCGGCAGATAAATGGTGGAACCGCCCAGCCTCAAAATGGCCGATTCAAAACTGGTTCGGGTGCGGGTGGATGGTTTCTCAAACAGGATGCCGATCACTTTGTTTTGAAGCACATCAAGGGTTTTCCCCTGCTTCATGTCATGCTTTAAAATCTTGATCCGGTCAAAGATTTCAAAGAGTTGTTCGGATGATAGCCCCTGTGCCGTGAGAAATGATCCTGCCATTTAAATGCTCCCCCAAGTTCGTAAAAAAGATTCAGCAACTACCAAAAAAGGTAAGTCAAGTCAAGAACTTTCTCATCTTTAATAGGCTTCAGGTATAAAGGGCATTTTTAAGGAAGGAAAACCCCAGGGTTAAAAGCGCGTCATTGTCGGTTTTGACCTGACGGGCGGTATGGTCATCAACGCCGAACTGTTTCAGGAAAGGCGTTTCAAAGACAAATTCTCGGAAAATATCCAGGTTGTAACAGGCCACCATGACTTTCTGTTGCTGGGATTCTGATATAGGCGTTGCCGGCTCTCTTCGCGGATGGAACACAATATCCAGCATCCTGTCGTTCATCTCAATATAGGGTGGGAGGCCTTGGTCATTGACCCATTGGGAAACCGTCCAGGCTTTTTCTTCCTTAAGGCCATGGCAGCGGGTGATGGGAAGCAGCGAGTAAAATTCTTCCGGTCGGCTGTCCTTGGGATCGATGCCTGAAGATCGACCAAGCGGGTACAGGCGGCATGCCGTGGGTCGGTCGTGGTAAACGGCGCACCCCTCGGGGGTTACAAAGGGACACACCGCCTTTTCATGAATCATTTTTATGGACAAAATGGGAAAGCCGGATTCCGGGTCCGGCCGGTAGACCACGTGCCGGCCCAGAAAATCATCGGAATGAATGCCGAGGCTGCTGATGATCCTCAGAATGTCATAGGGGGTCAGGGGCAGGTGTTTGTTGCGGCAACAGGTGTTGAAACAAGAGAGCTCCCTGTGGCATGAGAAGTTAAACGAACTCTCTGGTTTGAGCCGGTCTTTTTCTGGTGGTGGAGATTCCAGGAACATAGCTATTCCTTTTTCATAATTTCTCGAATATGACGATGAATGGATTCGGGTAATCTCAGGCTATGAGGTTGAATTTGTCATCAACGGAAAGGCGGAAAGATTATACATATACCAAACCTTCCCCCTGTGCCGCTTTCTGTAGTCGATTATCGAAAGTCAACAGAAGCATTTCAGGCAGTTGCTTCTGAAGGCTTTTTGCTGCAGAAAGATGCCACAAATCTGCTCCTCGCAGAGGCCATTTTGTCGAGAGAGACCGCACAATGATCCAATCGGGCCAAATAGTCAATCTTCTCCACAGGCCATCTTCAAGCGCTTCAAAAGATGTCTTTATCAGGTTGTCGGAAAGGATGCCCTCTCTTTTCATTCGGGCAATCACCGCACATGTTTCAGAGTATGCCAAAGTCGATAAAAAATGAACTCCTTTTCCCTGCGCCCACATCTGTGCGTCGTCGGTGAAAACATTTTTGAACAGAACCGACAAGACTGCCGAGGCATCCCAGTAAACCGGTCGGGGATCATTACCCATGCTCTCTGTCCTCTTTCAGGAATATTTGAGCTATATTTTTCTGTACGGGTATTGCTTCAGGTATTTTCCCTTGGCCCTTTTCTGAGCAGATTTCCAGCAAGCCCTGATTTTCCAAACGCTTGATACGTACCGACAACGAAAGCTCACCATTATCAATAGGAACAATCTTTCCAACAGGCTGCCCACGATCCGTCAACGTAATCTCGCTTCCCTTACGGACCATCTTGATCAATTTGCTCAAATGAATTTTTGCGTCTCTAATGCCGACTGTTCTTGATTGCATAATGCTCTCCATTAAACCTTTCATCTGATTGTAGTCATTGTAACTACAATTCAGTTGCCATGTCAATGAATCGTTCGATAGGAAACGGGGGTGCTTTGCAGAGGGCCAAACGGGATGCTTATTCCGGCTATTCTACAAGCACCTCAACAAAATCCAGCCAGGTGGCATCAGTCACTCCGTCCATATTGCCGTCAACGGCAAAGTAGAAGATATAACTGCCCGCTGGAAGGACCGTATTCAACACGTTGTATGGGGTTGTAAGCTCATAAAGCGGCGTCTGTGCGCACACATGGATGCCGTACTGCCAACCCTCGGGGTACACGTAGGTATACCAGTCCAGGGGGTAATCAAACGGGGTGTGGGCGGCCACCCACCAGTCGGCGCTATAGCCCTCCCAGACGCCTGGGTCAAGGCTGACGGAGACAGATACCGAATCCCCCGCACTCACTGTGACCGGCCCGTCCTCCCCGTTGACTTTGATGTCCGGGGAAGGTTCTGCACCCGGCGGGGGCGGGGGTGCTTCATCGTCTTCTTTTCTGTTTGACCGGTTGGGGGCAACATCCTCGGGAGGTTCCTGGGCCACATTGGCAGCATTGGGAATGATCATTCTAACCGGGTTATCGTTGACCTTGAAAAAGTACCCTTTGTTGTCCTGAAGGCGAAAGCTGGCAGCGGTTCTCGCTACATAACCATCAACGCCGGTATAATCCCACAGCTTTCTCTGGGTGAGATCATTTGATGAGCTGCTGACAGCATAGGTGTTCACGCCGTCCGTCACCTTGATGCTGCTTAGAAGAATGCGGGTGCTGGTCCATGGCAGGCCAATCAAATGCCAGCCGGGGGACAGTTCCATCACATAATCAACCCCGTCCGGCGCGGGCGTTCCATCAAACGGGACTGTGTCCGTATAAGTGGTAATGATCCAGAAACCCATTCCCGGGACGATTTTATGGCTGGAGAACTGATTGCTGCTGAATTCGGTGTAACTCGTTCCGTTGTACATAAAAGCCCGCCAGTGAACCGGGTCGTAGCTTCCCAGGACTTTTTCCATTTCTCTCAGCATGTTGAGGCCGGTTTCCAGGTTCAGCGGAACGGTGAATATGCGATAGTCAGTGGCAACTCCCGAGCCTCCAGGTAGTGTATAGGAATTTGTTTCTTTGGCAACATATTCATAAGCCCCCATGTCTTTGGCGGTTTCGCCGGGTCGGGGGCGTATGAAGCCCGGATAGTCGAGGGTTACGGGGTCACCTGAAGGAATGGCGTTAATGCATTCGGAA
>JAERTK010000199.1 GCA_016844935.1 Desulfobacteraceae bacterium
ACTGCGGGAAATGGCCCGAAAACTTGATATCCTTGAGACAAAGGTTAAAACCTTTAAGAGAGCCGCCAGCGATTTACTCACCCCGAAGTACGATATGGACGATATCAAGGGCGTCAGCACGTCCATTGCGGATTTGAAAAAAATGGCCCTCATTTACGCGCCCACAGACAGCGCCGTCCTGATCACAGGGGAGACCGGAACCGGCAAGGAACTGTTTGCCCATGGAATTCATCACGCCGGCAGCCGCAACGAAGGTCCCATCGTATGCGTCAACTGTGCCTCCATACCGGATGAGCTGTTGGAATCGGAGCTGTTCGGATATGGTCCCGGCGCATTTACCGGTGCAAAAAAGAATGGCAAGATGGGTAAGATCGAACTGTCCCATGGGGGAACCCTTTTTCTGGATGAAATCGGGGAACTCCCTTTCAAGGCCCAGGCGAAATTGCTGCGGGTGCTGGAAGAGAAGCGGGTGGAGAAGATCGGCGACCTCTTGCCTGCCGAAATCGATTTCAGGCTCATCGCCGCCACCAACAGGCCGCTTGATTTTCTGAAAAATGAGAAAAATTTCAGGCAGGATCTCTTTCACCGGCTTTCAGCCATATTAATCAGTATTCCCCCCTTGCGGGAACGGACCGAAGACATTCCCGTTCTGGTTGAACATTTTCTGCAGATGGGCCCCGGTCGCGGCATGGCATTGACCCATGAGGCGATCCATGAGATGACGGAATATTCGTGGCCGGGAAATGTCAGAGAACTGCGTAACGCCCTTGAACTGGCGGTATGTGTGACCCAGGATGGAAATGCCATTGATGTGGATCATCTACCCAGGCACATCTTATCAAAAAAACTGCATGACGGAAATGAAAAGGAGCATCCGGGCCTGAAACTCAATGCGGAAATAGCGGCCAGCGAAATCCAGTTGATCAAAAAGGCCCTTGCCGACTGCGGGGGTAACAAACTTCGCGCCGCTAAAATGCTCGGCATATCAAGGTCCTCGTTGTACAACAAAATCAAACGGTATGGGATCACAGCGATTTGAGGGGATTTATGCCATCGTGGGTCCCGGAAATGAAGGAGAGAATCACAAGATGAAAAACTTTCGATCCAAACTGTTGGGAATGCTTTTTTCTGCGTTTCTCCTGTTACCTCTGACCGGCCTTTACGCCGGGGAAGAAGGCGCCAATGAAAGACAATCGAAAAATGAATCGGTAAAGGACGAAAAGGCAAAGCAGGAGAAAGCGAGCAACCCGCTTCAGGAGGCCATAGACAAACGAACGGAAGAAATCAGATTAAACCCTAAAAACCCAACGGCTTACTACAATCGGGGGCTCGCCTATCACAGCCAAGGAAAATATGAAAAAGCGATTGAGGACTATTCCCGCGCCATAGAATTGGACCCCAGGGATATTCGAGCATACAATAACCGGGGGATCGCTTATGACAGGCAGAAACAATATGAAAAATCCATTCAGGATTTTAACCGGGCCATTCTGCTGTACCCAGGGGCAGCAGAGTTTTACATGAATCGAGCTGCGGCCCGTTTCAACCTCCAACAGTACAAAAAAGCGATTGAGGATTATACGCAGGCGGTTGACCTGAAACCGAATCATGTGGCAGCCTACATTTATCGGGGACGCTGTTTTCTGCTGCTTGAAAAATATCAAGAGGCGTGTGTTGACGCCAATAAGGCCTGTGATCTTGGGAACTGCAGGTTATTGGAACATCTCACGGAATCAAAAGATATTGACAAGTGTGAATAAGGGCCTCGGCAAAAAATATATCCACCATCTTGCTTGTCCTTTGGTCCGTCTACTTCGTTGCACCCACCAGCACATATCCATAAATATGCACTGGCGGATGCGCCTCGTATACAAACCAAAATACGGCGCAATCTGGCGTATTTATTTTTTGCCGAAGCCCTAATCAAGTCAATACCCTGAACCATTCAATTTCCCGGCCGAAATTCCATATTTTCGCATACGGTATTGAAGTGTTTGGCGCGGAACGCCCAGAAGAGTGGCGGCTCCTTTAGCGCCGCCCACAACACCCCCGGTGTCTTTGAGGGTGCTGATAATGTGCTGGCGTTCCAGTTCCTGCAATGTCATGGGCTTCCTGCCAGAGGTAGAAGTGCGAACACCACTGAGCAAAGTATCTATTTCATTGCCGTTAATGGTTTCTCCGGGCCGCAGAATGATCAGCCGTTTTACAAAATTTTTCAGCTCCCTGACATTGCCCGGCCACGGGTACTGTAACAGGCTTTTTCGACAGGATGCCGAAAATAGCGGCGGTGACAGGTTCCACTCCGCCGATTGTTTTGCCGCCAGCTTCTCCATCAAGAGCGGTATATCCTCCGGGCGCTCCCGCAGCGGGGGCACCTTGATGGTCACGGCGTTCAGGCGGTAATAGAGATCCGATCGAAAAGAATTGTTCCGAAGGGCCTGTTCAAGGTCTTTATTCGTAGCGGAGAGCAGGCGAAAATCTACGCTTTTCGGACGACTTTCACCCACCCTTTCAATGGTCCTGTCCTGAAGGACTTGAAGCAGCTTTGACTGGAGGCCGATATCCAGTTCACCGATTTCGTCCAGAAAAATAGTGCCCTTGTCAGCCATCTCGAATCGGCCCACCCGATTCGCCTGTGCACCTGTAAAAGAGCCTTTTGCATGTCCAAAGAGTTCGCTTTCAAAAAGGGCGCTGTTCAAAGCCGGGCAGTTTACTTTGACGAAAAGCGCGTCTTTGCGGTTTGACATTTGATGAATAAAGTGGGCAATCATCCCTTTTCCGGTTCCGGTTTCACCAATGATGGAGACGGATATATCTGAACTGGCCACCATCCTGGCCTGCCGGACCACATCGGCCAAAGCCTGGCTTTCATATATAAATTCATCAAAGCCTTCGTTAAGTTTATTTTGAGAGGTTAAAAACTCCTTTTGCCTCCGTAACTGCGCGTTGATATGTTTCAGACGGGTGTGGGTCATCATGTGGTCCACTGCGATGGCGATGTGTGAAGAGACCTCCGATAAAAATTCAATCATCTCTTCTAAATGCTCGGGTGCTTCGGCATAGCTTAAGTGGAGAGTTCCTTTTACCTTGTCTCGAACAATCAGCGGAAAGGCCATTGTGGCATTCAAGCCTGCGTCTTTCATGGCCTTTACCGATTTCCAATAGGTATGGGTGGAAAGATCGGCAAGAATAAAGGGTTCGCGGGAACGGATTACCGCACTGGCGATGGCGCCTTTTGCCAAAGGCCTGGCATCTTCGCTGATCTCAGTGGGAGAAATACCCTCCGCTGCCGCAAAATAACTGAGCGAATTGGTCTTTTCATCAAAAAGGTTTATACTCAATCGATCGAAGCGAAAAATGTCTCCCAACGATTGCGCTATAGCTGAAAACACATCACGCCTTGTTGATGCGGAAACGATATCATTGTTGATCCGCAGGAGTGATTTATACCGGGTCGCCGTGTCCCATTTCATGTCAGCTTCCTCACATTGCTTTTTCCATTTCATTCCCTCTGTTCCCAAAATGGTCCACAAAGATCCCCACCGGGTACAGGCTCTTATGTTGAATAGGTGAGCCATAGGGTTTTGTCAAGCCCAATATTGTGCACGTTCCGATGAAACATAACCAATACAGGGGGTTTGGGTAAAATCATTTCAGCGATCGCCTGGATTTGGCTCATAATCATTACTCCGTTTAGAGCACATTAACAAATTGTAAATCAATTTTCGATATATGGATTATTGCCCATTATTGGGCGTAGAGCACAATAGTGGGCAGCGGGAACGGTGAGGGTCGAACCCATAAATGCCATAGAATATTGTGATTACAGGCGATACTCAAAATCATATTTTTTGGCCCCTTTCTTGCTCATACCAAATATGAAATTCAAGAAGGCAATTGACGCCTGCCCGCACGGAGGTGCGTTTTATTTTTGCCCCCATGACGATTTATTATGTTTCGCATGGAACCCTTTTTACTAAAAAATTCAGGAGGTCGAACATGATTCAATTTCTAGTTCACGAAAAGGCCGATAACGTTGGTGTTGCCACCGTTGATATCAAAGCGGGTGAAACTGCCCAGGGGCTGTTCATGGACAGCCAGGAAGGTGTTGAGATGAAATCACTCCAGGATATTCCGCTGGGGCACAAAATCGCTCTTACGGATATTAATGTGGATGCTTCGGTCATTAAATACGGGGCTGACATCGGACGGGTTGTGGCCGAAATCAAAGCCGGCGAACACGTGCACACACAAAACTTAAAAACCAGGAGGTGGTAATCATGAGCAACCCGAAAGTTATGGCCTACCGTCGTGAAAACGGACGCGTCGGCATTCGCAACCACGTCATCATCCTGCCGTTGGATGATTTGAGCAACTCCGCCTGCGAAAAAGTCGCGTTTAACACCAAAGGTACGAAAGCCTTGCCCCATGCTTACGGCCGCCTTCAGTTTGGAGAGGACCTGCAGCTGTTCTTCCGCACCCTCATCGGCACCGGAGCCAATCCCAACGTCGCCGCTGTTGTGGTCATTGGGATTGAACCGGAATGGACCAATATCATTGTGGATGGCATTGCCGAGACCGGAAAGCCTGTCACCGGTTTTTCCATAGAACGCCACGGTGATATCAAAACGGTCGAAATGGCCAGCTGGAAAGCCAAAGAATACATGCATTGGGCCAGCGAGCGCAAACGGGAAGCGTGCGATCTGAGTGAAATCTGGGTTTCCACCAAATGCGGGGAGTCCGATACCACCTCCGGCCTGGCAAGCAACCCCACCGTGGGCAATACTTTTGATAAACTGGTGGACATGGGCGGCACCTGCAGTTTCGGTGAAACCAGTGAAGTCACCGGCGGTGAAATGATCGTTAAAGAAAGAGCCGCAACACCCGAAGCAGCCGAACAATTCACGGCGCTTTTTGACCGTTATGCGGAGATGATCGACCGCAACAAAACCGATGACCTCTCCGGCAGCCAGCCCACCAAGGGCAATATCGCCGGGGGGCTAACCACCATCGAGGAAAAAGCCTTCGGCAACCTCCAGAAGATCGGCAAGAAATGCAAATATGTGGGTGCCCTTGACAAAGCGGTAGCCCCTTCCGGCCCGGGACTGTGGTACATGGACTCGTCCAGCGCCGCCGCCGAAGCGGTGACGCTGTGGGCGGCGGCCGGCTTTGTGGCCCATTTATTTCCCACCGGCCAGGGCAACATCATTGGAAACCCCATCGAGCCGGTCATTAAACTGACTGCCAATCCGCGGACAGCAGGTGACATGAGCGAGCACATCGACTATGACTGCTCTGCCATTTTGCGGGGTGAGATGACCCTGGACGAGTCCGGCGACAACCTTCTCAACATGCTGATCCGCACCTGCGAAGGCCGCCTGACGGCCCAGGAAGTTCTGGGTCACGAGGAGTTCGTGCTGACCAAGCTTTACGAGAGCGCATAAGAGTCGCCATTGACCCTTTGTTTTATGGCCATTGAGGGTTGAATGAACAGCAGTTTTGGTGATTCATCAACAATGCCGGACCGGTTTATCGTAAAAGCATTTGTTAATAATTCAGATTGGGAGGATAGCGATGAGTGTCAATTATCTTAAAAAAGCAGCAAAAACCCCTGAAACCGATGAGGCCCAAACCCGCGAAATCGTCGTCAGCATGCTGGACGATATCAAGGAAAACGGTGAAGAGGCCATAAAAAAATATGCTGAGAAACTGGACAAGTGGACCGGCGATTTCATCATTACCCAGGACGATATTGATAAGGCGGCGGCGAGTCTGGATGAGCGTACCAAAGAGGACATTCAGTTTGCCCATGATCAGGTATACGATTTTGCTGTAAAACAGCGGGAGAGCATGCTTGAGTTTGAAACGGAGCTGTATCCCGGCGTTGTGGCCGGGCAAAAGCTGATTCCCGTAAACGTAGCGGGATGTTATGTGCCGGGGGGACGCTTCGCCCATGCCTCATCGGCCATTATGAGTATTGCCACGGCCAAGGCCGCGGAAGTTCCCTATATTGTTGCCTGTTCCCCGTCCCACCATGGGGGCGGCATTCATCCTTCCATTCTCTATGCCATGTCGGTTTCCAAACCGGACATCATTATGACGCTGGGGGGGGTCCAGGCCATTGCCGCCATGGCTTATGGGGTGTTTACGGGAAAACCGGCGGATATCCTGGTGGGTCCCGGCAATAAATTTGTTGCAGAGGCCAAGCGGATTCTTTACGGAGAAGTGGGTATCGATGTTTTTGCAGGGCCGTCCGAAATTCTCGTCATTGCGGATGAGACCGCTGATCCCGATATTGTGGCCATCGACCTGGTGGGGCAGGCTGAGCACGGTTATGACTCCCCGGCCGTGTTGATTTCCACATCGGAAGAGCTGGCACGTTCGGTGATGAAGAAAGTCCCGGAGGTCATTGCCGCATTGCCGGAACCTGAAGTATCAGAAGCGTCCTGGCGCGATTATGGAGAAGTAATCGTGGTTTCCACAAGGGAGGAAGCGGCTGTTGTGAGCGATGAATACGCGTCAGAGCATTTAGAGGTTCAGGCCCAGGATCTCGACTGGTGGCTGGATAGGTTGACCAATTACGGTTCCCTCTTTCTGGGTGAAGAGTGTACGGTGGCCTATGGCGATAAGACATCCGGCCCCAACCATATCCTGCCCACCAAAAAAGCGGGCCGTTACTCCGGCGGGTTGAGTGCCGGCAAATTTATCAAGACCGTCACCTACCAGCGATTGACACGGGAAGCGAATCGACAGATTGGCGCCGTTTCCGCCCGTATTTCCCGGCTGGAAGGCATGGAGGCCCATGCCCGCACGTCCGATGCGCGTCTGGCCAAGTATTTTCCGGGTGAGACTTTCCATCTGGGAGAATTGAAATGAGCATGATAAACGAACTTTTTGAGTTGACCGGCCGGGTGGCTCTGGTGACCGGGGGGAGTTCCGGCATTGGCCGCGCCATTGCTTCAGCCCTGGCAGCTGCCGGCGCATCCGTCGTTCATGCCGCACTGGAACAGGAAGAGGATGCGCTTCAGGAAGCGGTCACACAGGTTGAGCGATCTGGCGGAAAAGCCGACTATGTGACCTGTGATGTGAGCAGGTTCGATGCATTGCCGGGGGTGGTAGAAAAAGCCTCGTCCGTCTTCGGCTCCCCTGACATCCTGGTTAACGCCGCCGGGGTTAATTTGCGTGAACCCTGGGACAAGGTCAGCGAAGCAACCTGGAATAAAACAATCGCCATCAATTTATCGGCGCCGTTTTTTCTGGCGCAGCTGCTCATACCGGCCATGCAGGAAAAAGGGTGGGGGAAAATAATCAATATCGCATCACTGCAATCCATGCGTGCCTTCCCCAACAGCGCTCCTTACGGGGCCTCAAAGGGAGGGGTGATGCAGTTGACCCGTGCCATGGCAGAGGCCTGGTCCGGGAACATGAGCGGCATCACCTGCAATGCCATCGCGCCGGGCTTCTTTAAAACAGGTCTGACGGCACCGCTATATGATGATCAGAAAGTCATCAAGGCCCTGGCCGCCCAGACCATCATTGGCCGCAACGGTGAATTGGAGGATCTAAACGGCCTAACCATTTTTCTGGCCTCCCGTGCTTCAGACTACATCACCGGGCAGACCATCTCTTTAGATGGCGGCTGGACAGCTAAGTAATTCCTGGGGCATCCGCTGTGACGGGTGCTCCGGTGTTGCAGAGGATCCGAAGGGGAGTGAGGTTTCATGAAAGCATTGGTATATACAGCCACGAATGAAGTGATCTACCGTGATGAGCCCGATCCCGTACCGGGGGATGGGGAGGTACTTGTAAAAGTGGCCGCATCGGGTATCTGCGGGTCGGACATGCACGCCTATCACGGTAAGGACGCACGCCGGGTGCCGCCCCTGATCCTGGGGCATGAGGTGGCCGGCACGGTCGTTTCCGGACCGCGCGAGGGTACGCCGGTGGTCATCAATCCGTTGATGACCTGCAACCGCTGCACCCTGTGCGATCAGGGCTATTCGCACTTGTGCGCCGAGCGTGAACTGATCGGCATGCGTCTGGCCGGCGCCTATGCGGAGTACGTTACCATCGCCGAGGGCAACCTGATCGAGCTTCCGGCGGATATGGGCTTTGTGGAAGCCTCATTGACCGAGCCCACGGCCACGGCGCTGCATACCTTGAACCTGGCCCGCATTCAATCATCCCGGCCCCTTGCCGAACTCAAAACCCTGGTCATCGGCGGCGGGGCCGTGGGTCTGCTGGCCGCCTTATTGCTCAAGATGTATGGTTGCAGAGATCTGGTGGTGGCTGAAACCCAAAAGGCGCGGCGAAACTCCGTGGCCGAACATGTGGGCTGCCGGGTTCATGATCCCATAAACGATCGAGCCCTGGCCGCAGACACGTTTGATCTGGTCATCGACGCGGTGGGTGGTGGAATCACCCGGAAAACCGCCATGGCCGCCATCAAACCCGGCGGGATTCTGGTTCATATCGGCCTCATGGATGCGGCAGGGGAATTGGATATCCGCAAACTGACCCTGTTCGAAATTAAACTGCTAGGCGTCTATTGCTACACCCCGGCGGATGTGCGGGCTGCGGCCCGAGCCATTGAAAAGGGGCAGCTGGGCGATTTGAGCTGGGTGGAAACCCGGCCGCTCTCAGAGGGGGCGCAAGCCTTTCGGGACTTGGATGAAGGACGTACGGCAGCCGCAAAAATCGTCCTTATTCCCTAACAATATAATGTAAAGTATGCATACCATGACCTGGTAACATTTTTTGAAAAAGGGCCTTAAATTAAATCCGACACCATGTTCGCTGTTGCAATTCTGCACCATTAAATGGATGATACAATATATTCAAGGAGCTTACCGGCAATATGTGGAAAGTTTTCGGGTGCAATTTTACAACATCGGCATTTTCTGAAAAACGGCGCTTACTCGCTTGAGCTGGGCCGACATTGAAAAGCACTCGAATTCATGGACATTTTTGGAACAAGCATTGTTGGGAATGAAAAATGCCCCAGTGGCAAAATTGCACCATCTATTATGAGCCACAATGCTCATGTTTTTCCGGTTTGGCAGTAAAGCTCAATCGTCATTGAATTTGGCTTGGATTTTGCACATTAATGTGGTTTTGCCAAAATGGTCGAAAATCCATTCTGGTTCGGCGTAGCAATTGAATCTTCCTAACTGAAAAAGCAGCGCGGTCTGGCGTCAAGGGATTGGGAGTTTACTTTATGGGTTCTTACTGTTATCGTCGAAACATCTAACGTCAAAAAGAAAGGAGGGGGTGATACGAAAAGCTGGCCGGTGGGAAGCCGAGGTGTTGCTTTATATCGGCCTAATTGAATGTCAGGATTGGGTAAAGATTTGCTGTCACAACAGCCAACTGGTGTAACCAAAATTAAGGAGGAGAAAAATGCGCAAACGGTTATTGGGGTTCATTGGGGTCTTCATAGGAGTGCTTTTTCTGTTTAACACCGCCGCGTTAGCGAAAACGGTAAAGATTCGGGTGCAGGCCGTTATTCCCACAAAAGCGGATGAAGTCGTAATGCTGAAAGACTATGCCGCAAACGTTGCGGCATTGACCAACAACACCGTTCAGATTGAAGTGCTGCCGGCGGGTGCCGTTGTCGGTGTTTCAGAAACTCTTGAAGCGGTCAGCAAGGGCTTGATCGAGGGTGGTTTCGCATGGACCCATTATTGGTCCGGTTATAGTCCCGCTGCCATGCTTTTTGGTTCCCCCACCGCCGGTTCAGGACTTGGCCTTGACAATATTGCCTGGATTTCGTGGTATATGTACGGGGGCGGCAAAGCGCTTTACAATCAGCTGTGGAAAGAGATGAAAATGAATGTCCACGGTTTAATCCTGCAGCCCGTGGGCCCGGAAGCCCTCGGATGGTTCAAGAAACCCATCAACAGCATGGATGACTTCCGCAAATTACGCTTCCGCACACCTCCCGGTATTCCCGGTCAAACCTACAATGACATCGGCGTAGCGGCGGTGTCCATGGGTGGCGGCGACATTTTACCGTCCCTCGAAAAAGGCGTCATTGACGCGGCCGAATGGTGCTGCCCGAAACCTGACAGCATTTTTGGTTTCCAGAAAGTGTTGAAGTACTACTACCTGCAGGGTTTGCACCAGGTTGTGGTGAACGCTGATCTGTATATTAACGGGGATGTCTGGAAGAGTTTGACAGCTGAGCAAAAAAAGGCCATGGAAATCTGCGCGGACGCTTCCATGATGCGGGCACTCGCTTATCGGATTTATGAAAACGGTAAGGCGCTCAAAAAACTTGTTGAAGAAGATGGCGTCATCCTGATGGATACGCCCCCGGAATATTTTACGGAGTACATGGCTGCGGTCATGAAGAGCATGGATAAATACAAAAAGAAAGACCCTTTCTTCAAGAAAGTGTGGGAGTCACAGCAAAAATTTGCCGATATCGCTGTTCCGTTCTGGGCCGGTGCTCAAACGACCAACGCCAAGCTCGGTATGGCCTACGCCAACCAGAAAAAGAAGAAATAACCCGCTGAGATTGATAAAATTATAACCTTTGAGGAGAGGACCATTACGGTTCTCTCCTCAATACAAAGCCGGGGTTTGAAACTATGTCGAACACTGCCGATGTATCCGCTGACGAAGTGGTACCGGAAGAGCTGGAAATTGCCGACGAGCTCATCGCCGAGCGCAGATCAGGGGAACCGGGGGATTTGCCCGATGACATGGTCCCCTGGATGGCGACGACCATCACCTGGATCGATTTGTTCAGTCTGTGGACCGGAAGAACCGTATGCTGGCTCACCGTTCCGTTATTCGCCATAATGGTGTACGAGATTCTTGTGCGCTATCTCTTTACAGCGCCAACCATGTGGGCCTATGACCTCAGCCGCATGCTTTACGGGGCCCTATTTATGCTCGGCGCCGGTTACGGGCTTTCCAGAGGTGTCCATATCCGGGCCGACTTCATCTATCGAAACTGGACGGACAGAACCCAGGGGATGGTCGATGGGATACTCTACATCGTCTTCTATTTCCCCGGTCTTCTGGTATTCGCCTGGATGTCCACCGAATTTGCCTGGGAGTCCTGTATGAGGCTTGAGCGCGGTATGGATACCGCCTGGATGCCTTATGTCTTTCCCATCAAGACCGTCCTTCCCATCGGTGTAGCATTCTTGATAATTCAAGGATTCTCAGAGCTCTTAAAATGCTATTACGCTGCGACTAAAGGGAGGTGGCCTGTATAATGACTCCTGAAATCATCGGTTTAATCATGATCGGTTTTATGTTGGTGTCCCTGTTTTTAGGGTTTCCAATTTCGTTCACCTTAATCTTTCTGGGGTTTGTTTTCGGTTATCTCGGATTTGGCAACCTCGTTTTCTACCTGATGACCTATCAGTTTTACTCGGTCATGATGGAGCAGACGCTGGCGGCGGTGCCATTATTTATATTTATGGGCATACTCATGGAACAGGCAGGGCTTATGGAGCGGCTTTTTGCAGCCATTCAGTTGATGCTCTCCCGTGTCAGGGGCGCCCTGTTTCTGGCTGTTCTGTTCGTATCCACCATCTTTGCCGCTGCTACCGGGATCGTCGGCGCCTCGGTAACGATCCTGGGCATTATGTCGGCCAAAACCATGAACCGCTCAAATTACGATGTAAAGTTGGCCGCCGGCACCATCACCGCCGGAGGGACACTGGGGATTTTGATTCCGCCAAGCATTATGCTGGTGGTTATGGGACCTGTTCTGGAAGTTCCCGTAACCGACCTCTTTGCGGCCGCCATCATTCCAGGCATTATGATGGCAGCCCTCTATGCTGCTTACGTCATGGTTCGCTGCTGGATCAATCCCGCGCTCGGCCCGGTGATGCCGGTGGAAGAACGGGCGGACGACATGAAAGTGGTGTTCATGGAGTTTCTAAAGGGGCTCGTACCGCCAGCGGCACTCGTCGGTTTTGCCCTCGGCAGCATCATGTTCGGCTTTGCAACGCCCAGCGAAGGTGCGGGCATGGGCGCATTCGGAGCCCTTTTCCTGACGCTTTGCTATGGAAAACTGACCTTGGCCGGGCTGTATAACGCCTGTTTAAAGACTCTGGAAATTTCTGTTCTGGTACTCGTCCTCGTGGCGGCCTCCAATTTTTTTGGTGCCGTTTTCTCACGTCTGGGCACACCCACGATGATTACGAATTTCCTGCTTGGGCTCGACATGGCGCCCTTTATCATTCTGCTGATCATCATGGCGCTCATCTTCCTGCTCGGATGGCCGCTGGAGTGGGTTCCCATCGTACTCATCGTCATTCCCATACTGCTGCCGCTCGTTGATGAGCTGGGATTTAACATGCTATGGTTCGGCATTCTAGTTGCCGTTAATCTGCAGACTGCCTGGTTATCGCCACCGGTAGCGTTATCCGCCTACTTCCTTAAAGGCGTCGTGCCGGAGTGGGATTTAAAAGACATCTATAAAGGGATGATGCAATTCATGTGCATTCAGGTCTTAGGCCTCATCCTGCTGATGGTTTTTCCCCAAATTGTACTTTGGCTTCCGAGTTGGCTTTACGCTAAGTGATGACGGAGATGACACAGTATTGTGCCAATATGTACGGGAGATAGGTGAATAGATGAAACCGAGCGTCCTTTTTGATCTGTCCGGAAGTGTTGCAATTGTAACGGGAGGCGCCCGGGGCCTCGGCAAAATCATCGCGCTGGCCCTGGCTGATGCCGGGGCTGACGTGGTCATTGCGGATATACTGACTTCCCTTGCAGAGGATGTTGTAAAAGAGATTGAAGCGAGAGGTAACAGGGCGCTTGGCGTTAAACTGGATGTAACCAGTGTAAATGACGTCCAGGAGATGGTAGAGAAAGTCTCGAATCATTTTGGCAGGATCGATATTTTAATAAACAATGCGGGGATCCAATGCATCTCTGCCGCGGAGGATTTTGCGCTGGAGGATTGGAACAGAGTGGTGAACATCAATTTATCGGGGGTTTTCCTTTGCACTCAGGCCGTTGGAAAAATAATGATAACCCAGAAGAAAGGTAAAATCATAAACATCTCCTCGTTGTTCGGAACCATTGGATCACCCCATGGTGCAGCCGCCTATAATTCAAGCAAGGGCGGGGTAATTAATTTGACGAAATCCCTGGCCGTGGAATGGGGAAAATACAATATAAATGTCAATGCAATCGCCCCGGGCATCATCGAAACCGAACTTACCCGGAAAAGGCTCGAAGACAAGGAATACCTTGATTTGTGGATTGATAGAACGCCTTTGGAACGGATCGGTAAGCCTGAGGATTTATCGGGCGCGGTTATTTACCTCTCATCCGGCGCATCTGATTTTGTGACGGGGCATACCATCATGATTGATGGCGGCTATAGCGTCCAGTAGTCAGTTACCCGTGACATTTAACGAAAACTATTAACCATGAAGAACAGGCAATCTCGGCGGCGGGTCGACTTTTAGTCCCGCCGCCTTGTATTTTCTGACTGATTGAAAAGGATTGGCTTAAAGAAATGAACCACTCACTTTGGGAATGGGTCGCTAACGAAGAACTTCTAAACCACCTGGTCGCCGGCTTTCCAGCCTGGGGCCTGCTGGTCATGATGGTGGTATGTATCTATGTTCTGAGCAAAGGGGCGGACACCATGATAGACGGCGCCGCCTCTCTGGCCATGCGTACGGGCATGCCCCGCATTGTCATCGGTGCCACGATCATTAGTCTGGGCACCACCATGCCGGAAATGTTCGTCAGTGTGCTGGCAGCATGGACCGGAAACCCTGGCCTGGCCCTGGGGAACGGCGTGGGTTCCATCATCTGCGACACGGGTCTCATCTTCGGTTTGATGTGCATCATCAGCCGGATTCCCGTAAAACGCTATATCCTCAACCGCACCGGCTGGGTGCAGGTGGGTGCCGCCACCCTGTTGGTCGTGGTATCGGTTGTGGCCTATGTGTTAACCGACGGCCGGCCGGTACTGGGCCGTGGTGTGGGTCTGTTGTTTCTGGCCCTCCTGGTCTGCTATCTCTACATGGCCTACCGCTGGGCCCGGCAGGGAGGCGAAGAGGAAGAAGAGGAGGAGGAGGAACCTGATTGGGGCACCCTCAAGTCGCTCATGTTTACCCTTGTGGGTCTATTGGGGGTGATTGTGAGCAGCCGCCTGCTGGTGCCAGCCGCGGCCGAAGGGGCCGGTAGGATAGGTGTACCCCAGGATATTATCGCCGCCACCCTGGTGGCGTTTGGGACATCTCTGCCTGAACTGATGACCGCCATCACCTCGGTGCGCAAAGGATACCCCCAGATCATGGTGGGCAACGTGGTGGGAGCCGATGTTCTGAATTGTTTATTTGTAATCGGCGCGGCAGCGACAGCCCGTCCCCTGGAGGTGCCCCCCAACTTTTTCACCTTTCATTTCCCGGCCATGCTGATCATTCTGTACTCATTCCGGGTCTTCATCTTCATGAACAAAGACGGCTGGTTCAAACGCTGGCAGGGCATCTGGATTTTAGGGGTGTATGCGATGTACCTCATTTTACAGTACGCTTTTCATCTGGGCGCTGACTGATCCTGAAAGTTTGCAGGGGGCAGGGTGCAGCTGTCAGGAGCAGGATGAAATAGGGTTGACGGATTATGAATATCATCGTTGTGAATGCGGGAAGTTCTTCCGTAAAATTAACGTGTTATGGACCCACCGTGGACTCGGTGATGGCCACGGGGATGGTGGAACGTATCGGTCTTAGCGGGACCCTGCTTCACTATCAGGCCGGAAACCGGGAACCAATTAAAACACCGGTAAGTATTCGGAACACCGCCGAGGCGGTGGCGGCATTGGCCCGGCATCTGGTGTATCCTCAACCGGGGTGTCTGAATTCACTAGAAGAAGTCCAGGCAGTGGGCCACCGGGTGGTGCATGGCGGTGAGAAACTGAACCAACCCATGGTCATTGATGCCGGAGTGAAAGAGATCATCCGGGAGTATTTTGACCTGGCCCCTCTGCACAACCCGCCCAATCTTGAAGGCATTGAAGCCGCTGAGGCGGCCTTTCCGGAGGCTGTGCAGGTGGGGATATTCGACACCGCCTTTCACAGTACCATTCCCGCCCATGCCTTCATGTATGCCCTGCCCCTGGAACTGTATGGAGAGGATAAAATCAGGCGCTACGGATTTCACGGCATAAGCCACCAGAATGTCTCGCGAACCGCTGCGGAATTCCTGAACCGGTCGCCGGAAAATCTCAACCTGATCACGTGCCATCTGGGCAACGGTTGCAGTATTACCGCTGTAAAAGGCGGCCGCAGCCTTGACACCAGCATGGGCCTCACACCGCTTGAAGGTCTGGTCATGGGAACCCGGTGCGGCGATTTGGACCCGGCCATCGTATTGCACCTCATGGAGCAAAAAGGTCTCACCCTTCCCCAGGTCAGAAACATCCTCAATAAAAAAAGTGGCCTGCTGGGGTTGAGCGGTGGGAAGCTGAGTGATCTCAGAGACATTATCGATGCCATGGAACAAGGTGATGAAGCGGCTGGAAATGCATTGGAAGTTTTCTGTTACCGCATCAGGAAATACGTCGGGGCCTACATGGCGGCCATGGGCCGGGTGGATGCTGTGGTCTTTACCGCCGGCATCGGTGAAAACTCGGCCCTGGTTCGCGAAAAAACCCTGGCTGGATTAGGGCAGTTGGGAATAGCCATTGACCCGGACAGGAATCAGGCCCGAAGCTCGGACACCCGTGAGATCAGTCCCCCGGACAGCCCCGTGAAAGTTCTGGTGGTTCCCACCCGGGAGGAGCGGGAAATAGCCGGTCAGGTGATGGCCGTTCTGGGAACAACGCCCTGAAAGGCAGTCATTTTTCCTTCTGAATCTTGGAACTGTTTCGGGTCTTTCGAAAAACAGTGCTGCGGTCCACCTGCAGTACCTCAGCCACCTTGCTCACGGATTTGTAGACCGTCAACGCTTCGTTGATCAACTCCCTTTCGATGTTTCCGATAATTTCCTTGAGTGGCCTTTTTCCGATATCGTGAGAACCGAAGCTGGACAGGGTCTCCGGGCGTTGTGTGCCGGTCGCCAGCCCCCTAGGCAGGTCTTTAAATGAAATCCGCCCCTTGAGGCTCTTGACCACCGAACTGTGGATCATATTTTCCAGCTCTCGGACATTGCCCGGCCAGTCATAATTAATCAGCGTGTTTTCTGCCTTACTGCTCAGCTTTACGCGTTTGCCATACTTTTTGTTGAATCGATGTAGAAACACCATCATTAATGGAAGGATATCGTCTTTTCTCTCCCGCAGCGGGGGAACCTTTACCACCGCAACCTTGAGCCTGTAGAAAAGATCGCTCCTGAAGGTCCCTTTGGCCACCGATGCCTCCAGATCCTGGTTGGTGGCTGCAATAATACGAACGTCTACCCGGGTTACCCTTGTGGACCCAACCCGGATGATTTCCTGATCATGTATGGCGCGCAAGAGCTTGGTCTGCATGGACAGGGACAGCTCCCCCACCTCGTCCAGGAACAAAGTGCCGCCATCAGATCTTTCGAAAAAGCCCTTTTTACCTTTTGAACGGGCACCGGAAAAGGCGCCGGGTGCATAACCGAAAAGCTCAGACTCCACCAGGCTTTCCGGTATGGCGGAACAGTCGATTTTCAGGAAACGGGTGCTGGCCCTGAGGCTCCTGTGGTGGATTCTCTTGGCAAGTACGTCTTTGCCCACCCCGGTCTCTCCCAAAATCAGGATCGTAACATCGGTGGGTGCCATACTCTCTAAAGATTTAAGGATCTTTTTGGACGCGCTGCTGGCGGCTACCATTCCATCATTTAAAAAAACATCTTCAGGATTAAGGGTGGATACCTGTTTCTGATAGTAATCCACCAGGGATTTTTGAGAGGCAATCTCTTCTTTTAACCGGCTGAACACGGTAATATCCCTGACAAATGTCACAACCAGATCCACGTTGCCTTTTTCATCGAGCACGGGGTGCCCGTGGAGTACCACTTTGCGACCATTGACTTCCTGCACAGATGTGACCGTTTCCGCGGTTCTCACAACTTCCGGATTGACGATGGAACTGAACACGCCACTTTCCTTGAGCTCCAGAACGCTTTTGCCCATCACCTTGGCCGCTGAAATACCGGTAAGTCTCTCATAGGGTTCGTTAACCAGAAGCGTAACACCGCTGCTATCCGAAATATAGATACCGTCATGGAGTAAATTCAGGATTTTGATCAGATGGTCATTTATGTTTCGATGTTGAATCCGCGTATCTTTTTCCATTTCGGTGGCATCCTTCCCTTCAGACCGGTAGATCACAGATTAACTGATTTTTTTATCATATCAATTGATATGAAAGAATTGAAGTCTTTTTGTTTTAACCAGAAAATCATTGACAAGCGGAGCATTCATTTTATAGAAGCAGAAAAAGTAGTTCAACTTAAAAGGATGTACAGATGATGCGTTTCGAATTCACGGGATTTTTTTATTTTTGGTTTAGGAGAATACCTGTGCCCGTGGGTTGATGGTTTTTTTTGACAATTTTCAAGCCGTGGGCACTTAAAAGCCCACGGCTTTTTTTTTGCTTCTTTTCCCAGAAACAGGGATTCGGAGCCAACCATTTTATTTTTAGAATCAAAGGAGCCGGTTTCAAAATGTTCAATTTTGTTCGATATCAAGGAAGGCGAAAATTTTATCCACAGGAATATAATAAATATTTCGAGGATTAAAATTTGAGTTTGACGCAGAGATCGAGCAAAAGGGGGCGTTTTGAAACTGGCTCGAAGGTGAAAAGATGAAACAGACGATCTTAGAACCCGTTGCCATAACGCCAAATTTCTATCGCCTGGGCACGGTTGCGTTTCCAGCTTTTCTGTCCCTGGGAAAGATCGGCATGATCATTGAGGGGGGCACGGGCCCCACATATGAGCTGATCGTCCAACAGGTCAACAGCCTGGGTGTTCATATGAAGCAGATAGAATACATCCTCCTCACCCATACCCACGCTGACCATATCGGTGCGCTGCCACACTTGAAGCGTAAGTGGCCACACCTTAAACTCATCGCCAGTGGCCCGGGTGCAAAAATACTGAACACCCGGGAACTGTACAATGAATTCCTTCTGGTGGACCTTGGCATTGCACAACTTATGCGCGCCAAATCCGAAATCGATAACATACCCCCCATACCCGAAAATTACCGTTTTGAAGTTGACCTGGTGGTGAAGGGTAAGGATACCGTGGACCTGGGAGATGGTTTGGCATGGGAAATCATTGATACCCCGGGCCATTCACAGTGCCACATTTCAGCCTACGAAAAGACGGATGGAACATTGGTGGTAGGGGATGCCACGGGGTTCTATGTTCCGGAAAGGGAAATTTTCTGGCCCAATTATTTCCTTTCTCTCAATGACTATGCCGAAAGCATCAGGAAGCTCGCCACATTTCCCGCCAAACGTGCGGTGCTCAGCCACAATGCCGTGGTGGAAGGCGACATTCACCGCTATTTCGAAAGCGCCATGGCGGCGACCCGAGAATATCACGAAAACATTCTGACCCGGCTTAAGCGTGGAAACTCGGCCGAAAGTATTGCCATGGAAGGGGCCCAGTTCGTAAACACCCTCACGGATATCCAGCCCTTCAAGGTCATGTACGATCTCTGCAAACTCATGATTAACCGTTCCCGTGAAAATGGTGGTCCATCCCATTTGAGTCTCTCTAATGAAACTTCGTCCGCCGTCCGTGAAACGCCCATCCCGGAAGCGGAAGTTGCTGCAGGTTCTTTTCCCGAACCTGGCATCCTCAGTCTTCCCGAAACCGAAAAGAGCCTGAACCTGAGCGAACGACTGGGCCTGGTGGCATTGATTGATGAGGGCATGCGACGGGGATTGACGGAAGCGCCGGTTTCAGCGGACCTTTTTGACAATCTGTGGGAACTGGTGGGCGCCACCGCAAAGGGAGGCCGGATCAACCGGCTCAAGTTCGAGGATTCTCAAAACGGCTTTCAGATGTTCGAAATCAAGGCGGAAACCGGCGAAAATCTCGCCCGCCTCAACATGATTTATCTGAGAAAACCGATCCCCTGCTATTACCTGGTGTACGTGGAAGTGGCAGCCCCTTTCAGGCGAAAAGGATTGGGGCACCAGATCCTGAAATCCTTTGCGGATTTCCTGACGCAAAAATCAGCCGTGGGCATTCTCGATAACATCATCCCCCAGGAGGACCCCACCAACGATGTTTACTTGAAACAGTCCTGGATTCCCGTGGAAGACATCATCGGGAATCTGATGTTTTATAAAGACAACAACTACATGATTTTCATTCCACCCCCACTGAGGAACCGGGATCTCAAACAACCGGTCCTGAAACTCATGTATCATCTAAAACGGAAACGGGCGGTCATTGATATTCGAGAAAATGAAACCATGGTCAAAAAAACGTTGAATGAATTCAGAGAACTCTATCAGGCGCTCATGACCTATTTTCATTCAGAACTGGAAGGGTCCCGATCATCCGTATTCATGCGGTTCCTGTTCACCCGCTTTGTGACAAAATTCATTGCTTTCAGGCGCCGGATCGGCGACCTCGTAGGATACACCGGCGGAGAATCTACAGAGCAAATCGTCCTGGATGCAAGGATCGATAAATTGCAGGTAAAATCTTATGCCCCGAGAGAATTCGTCAAAGAGGATGCGGTTGTAATGGGGGCGCTGGGATTGCTCTCGAAACTCCCGAAAGAGTTGAGAAAGAAACCTGCCCAGATCATCGAATCGCTGCCCAATTATCGAAGGCCTAATTTTCTGCTGTGGCTTAAAGAACACCACAAGACCTATGAAGATACCCTGACTCTGGGCGACCTCATGGATCTGGGATTTGATCCCACCCGGTTAAAAGAAATTGAAATGGACAACAAAACCTTCATCTTTGAACGGGTTCAGGCCAGGCAGATCGACATCCTTCAAAAGAAGGGGGAATTGGTCACCCGAATTTCAAACGAGATGCCCAATGCCAAAATCAAAAGCGCCCAATTAAAAACAAATCCCATTTTGCTGATCATCCGCGACCGGGGGAACGGTTACGTCCTGCGCCACAAAATTGATGCCATTCACTGGGAAGAAGCCATTGAACAGCTCCAGAGCAACCCCAGTTTGAAGTCCATCAATGAAGCGGTAAAGCTGGACAGAATCATACTTGAAACGGTCAAGACCTCCGCCACCACCATCAGCAACGAACTGAAGGTGGAAAGAGAGACGATCATCGACCAGTTAACCCCATTTGTCTCCTGGGATTTGGACAACAACCGGCCTAAAATGGTAATCGATTTTGCGTTCTCTTACGTGGAAACCCTTTGGGTGGCATAAGACCCTAATAAATCATCCCCACCAGGGCGCCGGTCATGCAGGTGGCCATGGTCCCCGCCACAATGGATTTGAGTCCCAAACCCACAATCTCATCCCGTCTTTCCGGCGCCATGGCACCCAGGCCACCGATCATGATACCCAATGAACCGAAATTGGCAAACCCGCACATGGCATAAATCATGATCAGGCGACTCCGTTCACACAACACCCCCTGGGGCAGGGCCGCGAATTTGAGATAGGCCAGCAATTCATTTAATACGGTTTTGACCCCCATGAGCCCCCCGGCCGTCACCGCTTCCGATGCGGGTATACCCATGAGCCAGGCGACCGGTGCCATGATATACCCCACAAGCCGTTGAAACGTTATGGGTTCGCCCGAAATTTCCGGGAGGAATGCCAGAACGAGATTCAGCAAATGGACCAATGCCACAAAAACAACCAGCATGGCAATGATATTGATCAGGAGCTTGATACCCCCCAGAACGCCACTGGTTATGGCATCCATGGCGCCCTGTGCTCCCCTGGGCACGGAAAGGGCCTCCCCGGACAAACCGGATGTCTCAGGAACCATCAGTTTAGAGATGGTAATGGCAGCCGGTGCACTAACGATTGATGCCACCAGCAAATGCCCCATAATCCCGGGAACCACCGATTGAAGGATCGATGCATAGAGAACCATCACCGTACCCGCGATGGTGGCCATGCCACACACCATAATAGTAAAGAGTTCGCTCCTGGAAATCTTCGAAAGATAAGGTCTGATAAACAGTGGCGCTTCCACCATACCGATAAAGACATTGGCGGCAGCGCCCAAGCCTTCCACCCCGCCGATTCCCATAACCCGCCTCAGAACCCACGCAAAACCGTTGACCACCCACGGGATAATCCGCCAGTAAAAGAAAAGGGATGTGAGCGCGCTGATCACCAGGACCAAGGGCAACCCCCTAAAGGCGAGCACATAACTGAAAGCGGGATTTTTATCGTCAAAAGGGAGAGGACCGCCTCCCAGATAACCAAACACAAAACCGGTTCCCGCCTGGGTGGACTCTTCAACGGCCCGCACACCTTTGTTCAACCATACAAAAACCTCCTGACTTCCCGGAAACTTCAGGAGTAACAGAGCAAGACACACCTGCAATAACAGTCCCGAAATCAACGTTCTGAAATTGATATCCTTTCGACCCTCTGAAAAGAGCCAGGCCAGAAAGGGAAGCACGAGAAAACCTAAGAGACTCTGTAATTGATTCAATTTTTCTCTCCCAGGAGAAATGGGACATGAAGGGCGTTTTGCCTCAATGAACCGGGTCGATAGTAACAAAATCCCAGTTTTGGGGTCAATCAAATAGATGGACCTGACCCTGGGCTCACTTCAGACATTCTTCAACAAAAGCATTGACATATTTATCATATTCTAAGATGCTCTCCAAGGTAGTGAATTTTAGCGCAAGCAGACCAACGTTTAATCGTTTTTTTGAAAGGAGAACGAACTTATGTCAAAAACCCTCACAGAAATGGCCGTGGAACTGGCAACCGCCCAGGCATCTCACAGAACCATGTCAACTGAAGAAATGGAAAGTTTCCTGGCGAAAACATTTCAAACATTAAATAACCTCAAAAACATGGAAGAGGGGGACGTCCACAGCGCTGAGGAACCTGCCGAACCCGCACTTAATCCCAAAAAATCGATTCTGAAAAACAAGGTCATATGCCTTGAATGTGGACGGGAATTCAAAATCCTGACCAGTAAACACCTGCAGAAAGAGCATGGTATTGATTCAAAGGAATACCGTAAGAAATACGGTTTCTCAGCCCGGCAATCCCTGGCTGCCAAGTCCCTGTCAGCCGAACGAAGCGCCACCGCCAAAAAGCACAAACTGGGTGAAAAACTCCAGGCGAGCAAAAAGAAACGGGCCAAAAAGACCTCAAAATGATTTAATGAATGGAAAATTCCTGAGCCAGTGCTTCAATTTCCCGGGCGTACCGTTCATATTCGGGAGATGTTTTGGGACTGTAGTTCAGGTTTTTGTATAGGCCCGTGATCTGTGTGAACATCTGTCGGGCCATGTCCTTATGTTCGAACCGGTACGCCTGCTGAATCAATTTTTTGACCATCTTGAAGCTTTCAAGCTGTCGATCCAGGGGCATGGAAGCGTCCACTTGGTCAAAGGCATCCTGCTGCAGGAAAACCATGTCCACCAGGGTGGCTTTCTGCCACGTGACAAAGTCCTCAATACTGATCCCTTCTTCGCCTGTGACCTGCATCATCTGATAGATGGCATCTCCCTGAATCAGCAGTTCATGCATAAACTTCACATCTTCAACCCATGTGCTATTGAGATTGTCGTCGAACCAGTCCTTGAGTTGGTCCAGATAACGGGACCAGGAAATCAGGGGATCAATGGCGGGATAAAATCGCTTGTAGGCCCGATCGTAGGAGAGACCCAGGAAGGTCTTCACGGTGGCCAGGGTGGCTTGTGTCACCGGTTCTTCAAAGTTCCCCCCGGCAGGCGAAACCGTACCGATCATGGTCAGGCTGCCAACGGACTGATCCGGACACCGTAACACACCCGCCCGTTCGTAAACGCTTTTGATGGCTGAATCCAGATAAGCGGGATACCCCTCTTCCCCGGGAATCTCTTCCATTCGCCCGGAGGTTTCGCGCATGGCCTGTGCCCACCGAGAGGTGGAATCGGCAATCACCAGCACATGATACCCCATCTGCCGGTAATATTCGCCCAGGGTAATACCCGTATAAATGGAGGACTCCCGGGCTGCCACCGGCATGGAAGAGGTATTGCAAACGATAATGGTGCGGTCCATGAGGGAACCGCCGGTACGGGGATCCTGGGTCTCCGGAAATTCTTTGATGGTCTCCACCACTTCTCCGGCCCGCTCTCCACAAGCCGTCACAATAACAATGTCCACGGTGGAATATCGCGAGATAAGGCTCTGCAACACGGTTTTACCGGCCCCGAAAGGGCCTGGGATGCATGCGGTCCCCCCCAGTGCAATGGGAAAAAAGGTATCGATGATCCGGGTGGTGGTGGTCATGGGCTCATGGGGGTAAAGCCGCTCCACCCGGCGGTTTCGCAGCATCATTTCAGGGATGGGACGGCGGACGGGCCATTTCTGGAAAAGGGTCAGTTCCCGCTGGGCGCCGTCCGGCCCCTTAATACGGGCCACCGCCGTGTCAACAGTAAAGCTCCCCTGTTGAATCCATGTCACTTCCACCGCCCCCGGCTCATGAAACGGGATCATGATCTTGTGGGTCAGCAGGCCTTCCTGGACGGTTCCGATGGGCTGCCCCGCGAAAAGCATATCTCCCCTTGAAACGGTGGGGGTAAAGGCCCACTTCTTTTTCAGGTCCAGGGGAAACACCTCCAGCCCCCGGGGAAGGAAAAACCCATGATCCCGCGCCAACACGGCCAGGGGGTTCAGAAGCCCGTCAAACACCTGCCCCAAAAGACCCGGCCCCAGGACCACCGAAAGCATTTCACCGCTCATCTCCACGTGATCACCCACGCGGACACCCCGGGTGTCTTCAAACACCTGCATGTCGGCGGTATTTCCTTGAATCCTGAGCACTTCAGCCATGAGGCGTTCCCGTCCCACCAGAATAAAGCCCACTTCATTTTTTCGAATGGGGTTCCCGCCCGTGTCAATGGTCACGAGACTTTCGCGCACAGCCATGACTTTTGCATGGCCCGATCCGCCAAAAGATAATTTTTCTCGGGGCTCAATGGAAAAGCTGGGGTTGTCCATGGGCTATCTCCTTTACCAGTTCTTCAAACCGCTCCCTTGCCTTTTTTGCATCATGGGTCAGCCACTGGGCCAGCATGTCCCATTTCATGCGGTAGCATATGACGGTCGGTAACCCGAAATCATAGGGGGGTACCGTTCGATCCAGATGATCCCAGAGTACGTTTTTTAAAAGCCGGTCCAGGGCCAGGACTTCTCCGGTCTCGAGATGGAGCTGCGCCTGAGGAACCCAGGGGTATACGGCGGACACCCCGAAGTGAGGACTTTCCCAGTTGCGCTCAATGTGCCTCACATACCGGCCCAGTCCCCATAATTCTCCATGGACAGGCGGGTCAAAACCGCCATGACGGCGTCTAAGAGCCGCCATGATGGTCCGTTGGTCGACGGGAAAATCAATCAGAGGTTTTAAAGGGGATTCGGACATGGGTTCCATCAGTTTTTTGAACTGGATGACCATTTCCCGGTCCGTGAGACTCCCCACATCCTTCCGCCAGGTCAAAAATGGGGCGGCTCTCTCCAGAAACCGGGTGTCAGAAGGCGTCAGAATCCTCAAGCGTTGCTTCAGGCGCTCCCGGCTGATGGGCAACTGTCGGGCCCCTTCAAAACGGGGCAGTGGGGGCAGGCCAGCTAATAGTGTATAGTAGGGTTGACGTATCATATTCCTAAACAATCCGCATTCCGCAATCCACAATCCGCAATCAATTCACTCTTCCCCCCGAACAATGGCCTGGTAACGGGGCAGTAGATTTTCGAGGAGCAAATCACTGATAGCCTGGTCGGACAGATCGATTTCCAGGTCCTCTCCCGCCAATCGAATCCGGATACCCCGTTTGAGGGTCCCGGAAGGCTTCAGTTCAACCCCTTCCCGCAACATATCGGCCGAAATCCCCAATACCAGGTGGTGCATCCGCTCTTTTCCTTCAGGCGTCAGGCGCGAACCTTGTTCATCGGTTTCAAACAGGTCTTCCGGAAGCAGCACTTCAACGGGCTGACCCTCGCAAACCATATGGCCGGTGGCCATGCCGGAAACAGCCAGAATACACTGCCGTATGAATTCCTTGTCGCCCATTTCAATGGATACCAACCGCCTCACATGGGCGGCAAAGTCCGCCTTCAGCTCGGCTTCCATTTTCAGTTCCGTATCTCGAATGGCCATGCGAAGGGAACCCATACCCGCCTCACGATCCCTTTCAATCCGGATTTCGGCCCGACTCAGGATTTTTTCCGCTTCAGCTTCGGCATCCGCCACAATTCGGGCGGCCTCATCCTGCGCTTCTTGCAAAACCTGTGCAGCTTTTTCCCGGCCGGCCTTTACCCCGTCATCCCGCAAGCGCGCAATCAGTTCCTTTACCCCCGAGGAAACTTGCCTTTGCTCTTCCATTTTTCACTGCCTCCTCAACTCCCGGTCACCGTGCCCAACAGCACCAGTGCAAACACAAAGGCAAACACGGCAAACCCTTCCACCACCGCTGCGGGCGCAAGGGAAACCCCGAAAACCTCGGGTTTGTTCTTGCTAACGCTTATGGATGATGCGCAGGCATACCCCTGGTACACAGCACTCACCATCAAGGCCACACCGGCCAGAAGACCGATGCCGAAAATCCCCGGTGCGGATGTCTCATTCATGGCACCCCCAAACGTAAGGGTCACCACCACACCATAAATAACCTGGGAACTGGGCATGGCCGATACGCCGATAAATCGACCGTAACCGCTTTCAATTTCGAGCATGGCGCCGATTGCCGCCTGCCCGGCCCTGGCGCAACCAATCATGCTACCCACGGCGCCAAGGGCCAGCGGCGCAAACACACCCAACCACCCCAGCGCTAAGTTTAGGTTCTCCACGATTTTTTCTCCTTTCTTGCAAAAGCTCTGAAGGGACGACCTTCCTCGGTAATGCTCCACCTGAAAAATTCAATAAAATTCAGCCGCAGTCCATGAATGAACCCACCGGCCACGGCCAGAACAAAGTTGAGCGTGTGCCCCAGAAGCGCAATCAAAAGGGCAAACAGGATGCCAATTCCCGGCAGCGCCTCTTTGACCTGCCCCGCCATGGCGTTAAAAGTCCCGGCAAGGGACGCGCTGGCCAGCCCCAGTGCGAACAGGCGCAGATAGCTCAACGCGTCGGCAAATGCGCTGGATATGCCGGCCAATCCCACAAGCCCTTTCAGCAGACGTTTAAAAAATGACCCTTCCGTACCGGTGAACAGCAGCACCCCCGCAAGCCCCAGACCGATGCCAATGACGCCGGGTATTTTCAAAAAGTCAAATTCTCCCTCATGGGTGATCCCTTGCCAGAAGAGCGCACCGCCTAAAAAAACAATGGCCCAGGAAAGGGGTTTAAGCGCCTTTGGGGACTTCCTGAAATGCCAGGCGGTCACTCCGTTGGCCGCCACCAGGTGCAGCACGCCCAACAGGATGGAGATTTGCATCATGAAATCAAAATTCATCATGTCAATAATTTTAAATCGGGCCGGAACAGACCCCCCTCCCGGCGACACTCCGAAATAGCTTCCCACCATGACACCGTAAATAATGCCCGCCCCCACCATGGTCGCCAACAGGATACGGAACCGGCTGCCTGTTTCCGACCGGCCCATTTTCTTCCAGAAGACCCCCGTCATCAGACCCATAACAACCGAATATCCCGCATCCGCAAGAATCATGGCGAAAAACACCGCAAAGGAGAAAAACACGATGGCGGAAGGGTCCCATAACCAGTATCGGGGCGTGGTATAAAAAGAGACCAAGTCCTGCCCGCCGGAGATGCCCGAAGGGTTCTCCATGAGTGTGGGTGGCGTTTCCTGTGGGAATGGGGGGCTGTTTTCAAATACCAGTTTCCGCTCTCTCGCATACGCTTTTAAGGTGGAAACATTTCGTTTCGGGGCCCACGCCTGAAGGGCAAAAACCGCATCCTCGGCATAGGTTTTTTCCACCGCATCAACCACTGCCGCCTGGTCTTCGAGCCGTTCAATATTCCTGGCAAACAACTCATTCCAACGGGTCAAACCAGCCCTTTCGGCGAACAGGTCTTCCAATTCCACTTCAACTTCTTCTAGCCGACCCTCCAACTGAAAAAGGGTTCGGTTTCCGGTGCGCGCCCGTTCAACGGGCATCCCCTCGGGCTGGACTCTTGAAATCACCACCACATAAGAAAACCGGTTGTCCGCAAAAACCCTCTGCCAGATCAGGTCCGTTTCCCGAACCTTCCGCATGTCTTTATGGGGAACCACATAAAACCACAACCTCAGGTTGTTCAACGCCTCTGGGCGCGGGAAGTCAAAGGCACCCCAGGGGGAGAGGTTTAAAATGCGGCCCAGCAGGAAGTCCCGTTCATGTGCCAGTTCCTGTAACCGGTCCTTTATCTTGAGGGCATTGGACTCAATGTCGGCTGCATCAAACCGGTCGGTTCGGGTCACCTGCCGACGCCGGTTGGGGCAACTGGAGAGAAATTGCAGGGCTTCCCTTGCCCTGGAAGAAGGCCCCGCCGGAGAAAGGGAATCCGCTTCAGGGGTCAGGTCAATGAGGTGCAGGCAACCTTTCCCCTGAAGATCGGTCAGAACCTGATGACGGTCCTCCACATGGCCGTAGAAGGTTACTTTTTCAAGGGAAATGATGCTCATGGCGTTGCCCCCAGGAGTGCCTGGGCCTGTTTTTGGCGAATGCGTTTGGTAATTTTGGATCGTACCACGGACGCACGGTCCGCATCGGCCAGATAGATCCGTATTTTTCTGATATTACCCTGGGCCTGGGGGATGAGTATTTTTTCAAACAGGTTGGTGCGCTGTGTCACTTTGCGGGCCGCCACCTCCAGCAACCGGACCCGTTCTGCCGTCACCTGAACCAACGCTTTCTGCGTGACCATTCTCTTTAGCTGCGCCGCCACCGTGTCCACCCAGTGGGGCCTTGCCAGCATGGCATAGTCGGCAACCCCGCATCGGACCTCCACGAGCTTAGGAAGTTTGACCCCCACCACATTTTCCTCCCTTATGTCAATGGCTTCCACATAAACCAGCCCGGCCAAATCAATTTCACCATCGGCCAACATGGGCAACTGTTCCGAGACGCGCCGAAGGAGCCTTTCCGTTTCGGCCTGAACATCCACCAGCGCCTGCCTGGCACGCTTCAGTTCCGCAGTCAACTGCATCCGTTTGAGTTCCAGGGACGGGAGCACCCGCTCGTAAAGACGCATATTTTCGCGCTGTTTCTGAAGCCCCGATTTACTCAAGACCAGTTTGCCCATGGCTCAACGATTTACCTCTTGAAAATATTTGTCTATAAGATCCTGTTTCATCAAAAGCTCTTCCGGATCAAAACATTCCGCCAGGGTCTCCCAGCAGCGATCCAGTGCCTGGATCACAGGCATGGAGACGTTTATGTCCATGAACCGTTCCCGAAAGAGCCCCCCGAATTTGATGAGTTTTTCATCAAAGAGAGAGAGTTCAAAGGCCATGATCTGTTTCTTTTCGGCTTCCATGGCCTCCGCATAAAAACGGATCATGGTATTCATGATCTGACCATGATCCTCACGGGTGGCCTTTCCAATCACTTTCTGTTTGAGCCGGGAAAGGGAGCCGAAAGGGTCAATATACCCATCGTGGAGATAAAACTGTCCTTCGGTAATGTAGCCGGTGTTGTCCGGCACCGGATGGGTCACATCATTTCCAGGCATGGTGGTCACCGTGAGAATGGTGACGGAGCCGGCACCCTTGAAATCGCAGGCTTTCTCATAGCGCATGGCCAGCTGGGTGTACAAATCCCCCATGTACCCCCGGGCTGCCGGAATGCGCTCCAGGGAGATGCCGATTTCTTTCATGGCGTCAGCATAGGCAGTCATATCGGTCATCAACACCAGAACCCGCTTGCCTTCATCCACAGCAAACTTTTCCGCCACCGCCAAAGCCATGTCGGGAATGGACAGCCGTTCAACAATGGGGTCGGAGGCCAGGTTCACGTACATGACGGTCCGATGAAACACCCCATGCGATTCAAAAGCGGTCCTGAAGAAGTAATAATCGTCAAAGATCAGGCCCAACCCCCCAAACACCAGGATGTCCGCATCCGCCTGAAAACCGATGCGCGCCAACAGTTCGTTGTAGGGCTCGCCCGCCACGGAAAAGATGGGGATCTTCTGGCTTTCAACCAGGCAGTTGAACAAGTCGATCATGGGGACCTCCGTCTGAATCATTTTGTCGGGGACCACCCGCATCATGGGGTTTACAGTGGGGCCGGCCATTTCGATTTTCGAATCAGAAGACAAATCCGGGCCGTCATCAAAAGCCTCTCCGGACCCCCTGAAAATACGTCCCAGAATATTATCGGAACAGATCACATTGGGCGGATGACCCAAGAACCGCACCACAGCGTCCGTGGAAAGCCCTTTACCCCCTGCAAACACCTGCAGGCTCACGATATCGCGATCCAGCGCCACCACTTTTGCCTGGCTGGTTTCCCCATCCACATTTTCAACAATGGCCAGATCACCGAAGGCAGCACCTTCCGCTTTCACGCGGATGGTATCGCCCACGATCTCCAGCACGCGCGTATGGCGGGTGAGTTCCGGGAACATGGTTTGATTTCTCCTCGATTATTGGCGGGTTAAAAATAGGATTGATCTAGTTTTCTATTCAATTTGCCGGTCGTCCTATAAATTTACTCAAAAGCCCTACATTTTTTGCAGCAATTAACTGTCTTTTATCGGAGGTTGCAAAAAGATCTGCCGGCCATTCCAATGCACAGGCAACGTGAAGGGCATCCATGGCACGTAAGGCATTGTTCTCCAACAATTTCACTGAATGGGAAATGACTGAAGGTGTTAGCTGAATCACAGTCGCGTCATGGACATCCCTTATCAGTTGGGTTTTTGCCTTTCCATAGTCTCTTTTGGACAAAAAACCTTCTCTCAAACGCCGGTTAAGTCCGGAAATTATTTCTGGGACCAAAACAATACAAAGTGCCAGATCTGAGGCACTTTGGAGTAATAGCTCGATATCTTCGCTCCCTTCTTCCTCTATATACCTTTTGGCAAATGCGGATGAATCAACGACAAGTTTCATACCAAGGCCTCACGATCTTCCAAAATTGCCGATGAAAGATCACTCCCCTTAATTTTTAACCGAATGCCCGGTCTTTTCCAAGAGGGCTCCCGTCGGGATCTGTCTGAAAACGGAATGACCTCCGCAACCGGTTTCCCGCGACGCAAAAGGATAAGCGTCTCACCATGCTCAACCTCGGCTATAAAGCCTGAAGCCTTTTTCCGAAAATCTGTAAAAGATATGGTTTTCATAGGGCTCCTCACTTCTATTAATATGCACGTTCAAGTGTACACATAAAAGGGCATTTTGTAAATATTTTTTTAAAAGCAATCCAGTGCACAAACGTGTTCCATTACTATTTAGGTTTTAGCAAAGGTCAGGATTCCTTGAGGAAGGGGGGGGGATCCAAACCATATGGTACTTACAATCCCTAATTGGATGTGATAGCTTATGAAGGGACTTGGATTCCGACCCCCACAGATGGTTCTGTTTATAATTACAAAATGAGAAAATATATCGGATGGATCATCGTTGGCACGCTTGTTTTGTACCTTTTGAGTATTCCTGCTCCCTCCTTTCTGGCGGCATCCACACTGCTTGCGTGGCTTGTGCCGGTTCTCATGTGGCCAACGCTTACGAGGAGCGCCTGCAGTCAGGCTATGGTGCTCATGGCCATCGGTTGCGCAGCCCTCATCTTTTCGGCCTTTCGCGGTGTCTTCATTGGATGGCAACAGATTCTTTCGGCCAATCTGCCACTGCTGGCCATGTTCGTTGCGGTCTCTTTTCTCGTCTTGACAAATGCCGGTCTTGAAGATCATACCCTCCCGGAAGGAAAAAGCGCTGTTATCACAACGGCATTTGGTGCCCATCTGATCGGGGCGGTGATCAATGTGTCGGTACTGTTCGTTTTCGGAGACCGACTGCAAAGAAAAGGCGCTCTCACCACAGTTCAGAGTATCATCCTTGCCCGCTCCTTTTGCGCGGCTGCATGGTGGTCTCCCTTTTTTGTGGCCACCGGTGTTGCGCTCACCTATGCCCCCGGAATGTCGTGGCAAGAAACGCTGATCCCGGGTGCCATCATGAGTGTCATCGCCATGGGTTATTCAATTGTTGAAGTGTGCTATTTCAGAAAAGCGGCATTTTCCGGTTATCCCCTCAAGGCGGAAAGCCTGACAGTGCCGGTGTTCCTTGCCACCGTAGTGATTTGCGTGCAGCATTTCAAGCCTGGCATCAGCATCCTGAATCTCATCTGCACGCTTTCACCTGCCGGAGCGATTTTTCTTATGAAAGGGCGGCCAAGGATGGCAACCTTGCATGATTTTATAGACAACAGATTGGCATCGGTGAGCAGCCAGTTTGCCCTGTTTCTGGCCGCAGGCGTATTTTCGACAGGCATAAAGTCCATTACCCATGTGTATCCCGCACTGTTCAGCCTGGAAGGTTACACCTTTACCCCGGTGCTGTTTTCCGTGGTCCTGGGTGCCATGATATTCATCGGGATTATGGGCGTACACCCGCTTGTAACCATCGCAATCGTCAGTCCCTTACTCGTGCCCCTCAATCCAGGCCATTCCCAGTTGGGCTTTCTGTTTCTTTCCGGCTGGGCCATAACGACGGGCACCAGTCCATTGTCAGGGGTTGGACTGGCTTTGGTAAGCCGGTACCACGCATCCCCTCGAAGGATCATCCAAAACAACTGGCATTATGCCGTTGTGATGTGGGCAATCTCCTCCATGGTAAACATTGCCTTTTTTCAAAGGGGGATCGCATTTTAGAGCAACGGGTTGTACAAATGGAGAGAAGGGGGTATGCTTCCTATGTTGAAAAAGGCATTCCCCCTAAACATTCCAGATTCCCGGCTTTTTTGAATGAGGAGAGCTGTAAATGCACCACCTGCCGCATCAAAACAAAAAAGCGCTTATCATAGGATCCGGCATCGGCGGTCTGAGTATGGCCATCATCCTCTCCAAACTCGGTTTTGGCGTGACGGTCATTGAAAAAAGCCGGCAGCCCGGCGGCATGCTCAGAAGTTATATTCGCCGGGGGATTCACTGCAATGTGGGGTTGCACTATCTGGGGGCCCTTGATAAAGGGCAGCTTCTTCGCCGTCTGTTTGATTATCTCGGGATTACCGAAAAACTGCCGTTGACACGCATGGGGGTCCATGGGCCGGTGGATCGCTACTATTTCACCAACGCCATTGATGGTCCTCGGCAATTTGATATGCCAGTGGGATTGGATGCATACGAAGCCGGTTTAAAGGAGACTTTTCCGAAGGAGCAGAGTGCCATTGACGGCTTTATGGCGCTGCTGCGTCAAAGCGCCGGACAACTGGATCGCCTTGAACTTCTTTTCAGAAACCAGACCCCGGCCGATCTGATCGATCTGACTGAACCGCTGTGGGAGATACTGGATCGACTGGGGTGTTCGCCCGGACTCAAAGGCGTGTTGAGCGTTCCATCAGTGTGGATCGGGATACCGCCACCCCTGTGCCCACAATTTTACCATACCATGGCCCTGGCAAGCTATCTGTTTTCCGCCTGGCGCCTGGAAAGCAACGGCGCCCATTTGGTAAATGTGCTGGTTCAGCGACTGACTGACTTGGGAGGCAGGGTTCTTTGCGGGCAGGCCGTTCAGCGCATTGATGTTCGCGGAGGAGATGTAACGGGCCTTACGTTGGAAAACGGGGAGCAGTATGATGCGCAGCTGGTGGTTGGAACGGCGCATCCCAAAGTTGTGGTGGATCTGCTGGGATCTAATACCATCAAACCTTCCTATGGGCGCAGAATCACGGGGCTTGTAAATACGGACGGCATGTTTGCGGTCAATGCCGTGGTACCCGCCAGCATTCACAAGTCCCTGCCCTATAATGTATTTTCCATGAAAACCGACACCGGCGGGGTGGCTCATAATGTGATCTATACACAACTTCGGGCCAGTGGACGGCCCGAATCCCTATTGCTCACGCTCATTACCCGTGGACACAACGAATTGTGGCGGCCATGGGAAAAAACGTGCAGCGGGCATCGGGGTGACGACTATGGAGCGGCAAAAATGGCACTTGCCCGTGGGCTCATTAAAAAAGTCGAGCCGTTCATTGGTCAATTGAAAGGCCTGGAAGTAATTGATACTTATACGCCATTGACCATTCGAGACTGGGTCAACAGCCCCGATGGCTCCGCTTATGGCGTGATGCGATCGGACAGGCAAATGTTATCGGCATCCCTGTTAAACCGGACCGCCGTTAAAGGGTTGTATCTGGCCGGTCAAAGTGTCATGGCTCCCGGCATTCTAGGAACAATCCTCGGATCCCTGATTACTACAAAGTTCATTGTGGGGTCAAAACGTTTCGAAAAAGAGGTTCAACTCTGATTCGTGATCCTTTCAAGCGTTTCAGCTTTGAGCAGCGTCTTTTCGAATACCCAGACGCTTCATCCGTGTGGAGCAGGTGTCACATCTTGATCAGGGCATTAAGCCTATCAAACTCATCCTTGAAAGTTTTCCTGGCTCATCGCGGATTAGCGTGAAAACCGCTCCCTTATCAACCATTTTGCTACCGGAATTCCTGCTTGCAGTCGTAATCAAAAAAGCTACACTTCCACGTAAGCCAGTCCCAGCGCCTTCCTCTTTTCTTCAATATGCCTGCGGATAAGCAGGGCAGCCTTTTCGGGGTCCGGCTCCACAGCAAAGGTGGCGCCCACCACGTCGTTGAGACCTTCCGTGAGAAGATTGACCACATTCATGCTGCCGGTAATGGGCGGCATGGGGCCAAGGACCGTGGTCACACCGGAGGCCACAAAATAGGCGCCAATGGTGACCGCCTTTTCCGAATACCATTCCGGCGCTGAACCGGCCACGGGCAGATCACTGATATCCACGTTGAGCGCATCGGCCAAGGCTGATATCAGGACCAGGATACGCACGTTGTCCACGCAGCTTCCGAGATGAAGGACCGGCGGGATTCCAAGGGAACCGCACACCTCTTTCAGTCCGGGTCCGGCCATTTCAATGGCCGCGGGGACTTTGAAGCCGGCCTTGGCATTGGCTACCGACACACACCCCGTGTCCACCACCAAAACATCATTTTCAATCAACCGTTTCGTCAGGGTGACATGTCCATGGTCGTGCTTGATCTTTGGGTTGTTGCATCCCACAATGCCTACAGCCCCGCGGATTTTACCCGCCTTGATGGCCTCGATAAGCGGCTCAGGCGTACCACCCAGTGCCCCGACAATCGTTTCCACAGAGAACCCTCCGATGGCGGGAACCGGCTCTACCGGAATATAGACATTGCCCCTTTGAGAAAAATTCTCTATGGCTTCCTTGACCAGTTCTCCGGCCATCTTCTGGGCGTTATCCGCATGAAACTCACGATGTTCCATCCCCGGAAAACGGGCTTTGTCGCTCGTGCTTATCATTTTTGTGTGATAACAGGCCGCTACCGTCCCTAAAGAAGGCATGATGCACTGGTAGTCCACCAGCATCATCTCCACCGCGCCGGTGGATAGAATCAGCTCAGTCATTAAGTGGTTTCCAGCCATGGGAACCCCGTGCCGCATGAGCAGTTCGTTGCCGGTACAGCAGACACCCGCCAGATTGATTCCTTTGGCACCCTTTTCTTCGGCCAAGGCGATCATTTCTGGGGATTCACAAGCCTCCAGGATCATTTCCGAAACCACCGGATTATGGCCGTGAACAATAATATTAACCTGGTCCTCCTTCAATACTCCCGCATTCACCATTGTGGGTTTCGGAGAGGGTATCCCAAACAGAATGTCGGATATCTCCGTGGCAATCATGGAACCTCCCCAGCCGTCCGACAGGGAATTGCGCAGTGCCTGCAGCAGGAGACTTACCCAGTCATTGTCCACGCCCATGTGCGTTCTGTGCATCATTTCAGAGGTTTCCCGATCAATTCCCCGCGGCGTGATACCGACCTTTTTCCAAAGTTCACGTCGCTTTTCCGGAGCCCTTTTCACCAGGGTGATTTCCTCCTGGCGCATCCCGTAATCTTCCATCATGGTCCAGGCCAGTTCACCGGCCAGGGGCAATGCATCCTTCCCTTCAGGGTCGATTCCATATTCCACGGCTACCTGTCGAAGCTTTTCCTCATCCCGAATAGAATATCCCGGTGCGTTACCTTTGGCCACAGCGGCCAGCACTTCCACCAGGTCCCTGCCGTGGTCGGAATGGGATGAAGCCCCCGCCGCTACCATACGGCACAGGTTTCGGGCAACGATAATATCTGCATCGGCACCGCAGACCCCTTTCTGGGGGCCCTCGCCGAAGGGATCCACTCTGCACGGTCCCATGACGCAGATCCTGCAGCTCAGTCCCATGTCGCAGTATCCGCATTGGGGCTGCTGGGCCTGGTGACGATCCCATACGGTTTCTACCTGATCTTCTTCCGCTTTCTTCAACAATTTCTGCCCATCTTCGGTGATGGTCAATTCCTCATATGTGGTCATGATTTTCTCCTTGTCATGGTGACCCGAATCACAGGGACAATTGAGCCCTTTTGGCACTGGTTAACAGGGCAAAAGAAGGGGAAGGGGGAATATCTACCCCTTCCTGAGAAATGGTTCTGGCCACTGCATGGGTCTTTCGCTTCATGGCTTCAGACATCTCCTCAAAAGTCAGGGCGGCTGATTTGCAGACTTCCACGCAGGCTGGGATCAATCCTTTGGCCTGACGCTGATCACAGTTATCACACTTGACCGCGACGGTTTTCCCCGGAGGCGCGACGTCGTCTTCGTGAAACCGGATGACCCCGTACGGGCAGGCCATGGCGCACGAAGCGCAATTGATGCACCGGTCCGGATTAATCAGTACCGTTTCGGTTTCTCCATCACGAAAAATGGCCCCCGCAAGGCAAGCCGCCATGCACGGAGCCGGATCACAATGTCTGCACCGATTGGGGAACCCTTCGTTGAATAAACCTGCTCCCACATGCACCCTCGATTTGGGCAGGGGAGTTTCCCTGACAGCGGCGAAAAGCTGCTGCGACCGGGAGTGGGCCGTGGCGCACGCGATCATGCACTGCATGCATCCCACGCACCTTTCCGGATGAACAATGACTTCTTTCATGTGGCCTCCTTTCTACTTCATTTTTCTCGTTAATCCTGTGGTTCTTGTCAAAGTATTGAATCTGCCATTAGTTTGCGGAAATTAAACCCGGGGTCAAGCAGGTTCTCCTTCGGTATGGTGATGGGGACTTCATTTCGAATGAGTGATAACAGGATTCCGCCCTGTTCCACCTGATTGATTAAAATGGCGCCGACAAGGCAGTTTTTCCTAAATACCAGTTTTCTGTACGTTTTGCGACGATGGTCATGTTTGATGAAGACCTCATATTCGGGGCCAGCAATGGAATTGACAACGCCCAGGGTTATCAGATCCAGCCCGAATATCCTCATGACGTTCCGGCTGAGGCTGCCCCTGTACATCACTGGCCGGCCGGCCATATTCATTCCTGCTACCCGGCCCTGTTCGGCAGCTTCTGGCCAGATGGCGTTGATCCATGGGGCATTTCGCGCGATATCCATCGATTCCGCCACATCACCGGCTGCAAAAATTCCTGCGGCATCCGTTTCCATATGGTAATTCACAATGATTCCCAAATTTGCAGTTATTTGTTTTCCGGGAAGGAAAGACAGGGAAGGAGATACCCCTTTGCCCGCAATCACCAGATCGCACGACTGCACAGTCCCATCAGACAAATGGGCTTTTTCCACCTTCTCATTTCCTTCAAAAGAGCGGACACTGATGCCTGTCTGCACATTCAGCCCCTGATCGACAAGTTCGTCCAGGACCATTCTACCTGCGTTTTCATCCAACTGCATGGACAGGGGATACTCTGAAGTGATGAGCATGGTCGGCTTCAGCCCTCGTTTCAGCAATCCATAGGCCGCCTTGAATCCAACCAGCCCCCCTCCCAGAACCAGGGGATTTCTGGCCTGGGGCAGCACATCAAGCATTTGAAGGACATGGTCTTTGGTTCTCATGGTAAAGATATTTCCCAGATCGGTGCCTGCCGCATCCACAGGTTTTGCATCAGCGCCCGTGGCAATCAACAGTTTGTCGAAAGAGAAAACTTCGCTGCTGTTCTCAATTTCAACCCGCCTTTTCTCCACATCAACCGCGGAAATCCTGCTTCCAAAAACCGGCTCAATCCCCAATTGCTCGTAGAACCCTTCGGATCTGATCGCCAGCTTCTCCGGAAGAACAGACCCGTCAAGGAGCATGCTGATCATGGGTCTGCTGTAAGGCAGGGTGTTTTCGTCACCAAACATGCGGATATGGCCGCCGGGATCCACTTCCCTGATGGCTTCTGCCGCACAGGTTCCTGCAATTCCGTTTCCAATAATGACATATTCCATTGTGACACTCCCAATCCGGTTTACGGCTTCTTCCTCACAACATGTAGAGGATAAAAGCCAGTCCTATTAAGAGTCAACCTATTTTTTTGCAGCATCAAATCTCTATGGCTTTTATCAAGCCTCAGATATTCTTAAAGATTCCCGGAACACTTCAGGATTACCCCCCAAACCACAGACAGTTTGTCTATGAGCTTTTCAGAGTTCGTGATCCTTTCAAGCGTTTCACCTCTGAGCAGCGTCTTTTCGAATACCCAGACGCTTCATGCGGGAATCAAAGGTGGAACGGTTCAGGGCCGCGTCGGCTGCCGCCCGAGTAATATTCCATCTGTTTTTTTCAAGCAAAAATAGAATATAGGCTTTCTCAAGGGAGTTGAACGTGTGGCCGGCAAATCCGTCGTGTGGCAACTTGCATATTTCATTTGGAACCGGTGTATCGATATTCGATTCACGGTCATGTGCCAAAGGATCCTTTTTCTGAACTGGTTCCTGAATCAGCCATGGGGGCAGGTCTTCCATTTCCACGGTGTCCTGTGCAGCGGTTACCATCACATTTCGAACCGCATTTTCCAGCTCCCGGATATTCCCTTTCCACGGGCATCCAACAATATGGTCTAACGCGGCCGGTGAAAGACGTTTCTGCTTGATATTCAACTTTCTTGCTTCTACTGCAATGAACTGCTTCAGCAGCAACGGGATGTCTTCCCTTCTTTCCCTCACAGGCGGAATCTGATGGGGTAGCACATTCAGCCGGTAACACAAATCTTCCCGAAACCTTTTTTCTTCAATTGCTTTGGTAAGATCAACATTTGTGGCCGAAATAATCCTCACATGGATTCTTTTCTGTGTCGTACTTCCCACAGGCTTTATTTCACCATCCTGCAGCACGCGCAGAATCCTGGATTGCAATCCGTAGGGCATATCACCGATCTCATCTAAAAACAGCGTTCCCCCGTCAGCCGCCTCAAAAAGCCCCTTTTTGTCGCGGTCAGCGCCCGTAAAAGCACCTTTCATATAACCGAAAAGCTCACTTTCAAGAAGCGTTTCAGGTATGGCGCTGCAGTTCTGGGTCAGAAACGGTCCGTCCCTGCGCGAACTCTGGAGATGGAGTTCTCTCGCAAAAAGTTCTTTTCCCGTACCGCTTTCACCGGTAATGAGGACAGGATAGTCCGATCGTGCAAAAATTTTCGTCTTTGCCAGTGCACTCTGAATGGGTTCGGCCTGCCCGATTATGGGCGGCTGCGCTTGAAACCCATTGATGATATCTCTTAATGCCCTGTTCTCTTCCACCTGTTTTGTGTAAGCGGTGTAGTTGCCAAGAGCAATGGAACCGACCGAAACAATGTTTTCCAGAAGATCAAGGTAGTCTTTGTCCAAATTGATATCACTTCCCATATCCGTGGTATCAATCAATTCAAGAGCACCGTAGACTTCCCCGGTGTCAAATATCAGGGGGAAACAGACGATCAGGCTGCTCTTGACTTTAACGTCTTTTTCCGCTTCACCAAAATGTCGATTGTCCTCCCCCACCCTGCTGATGGTCATACGGCCGTTTTCAATGACCCATCCCACGATGCTCGGTTTTTCATTTCCAATTGAAAGCCCAAGGACCTTGTCGCTGTCATCACCGATGGCTTCAATGCACGTATATACATTGTCCTGTTTAACCCATATGGAACCCCGTTCAACGTTTTGGAGTTTAAGAAGGCTCCCCAAGAAAACTGCCAGAATTTTTTTCTTATCAAAACCCGTCTTTTTGCCCATTTTCACCCTCTCCTCTTGCTTTGCGGGCTATGAATATCCATTTTCAAAACACAACATGACAAAAACCCGTTTTCAAATTGCTACTATATCATAAATTTAATGACTTATCATTTTTTCCACAAGAGGAATAATGGATATTTCGCACTTTCTGAAATCATGGGCTGTGGAAAAGGGTATAAAAACCTTCCAGTATTGTTACTCTAGCGCGGTACCATACGATTCTACGTCGCCATCGATGTGAAAGGGTGATTCATAAAAGAAGAGTTGCCCCGTACCATCGAAATAGCGCATGCTCCCGGTAGCCCCCGGCACGGTGATGCCCCCCTCGAATGATCCGGACACCTCTGATTCAAGGGTCTGGGTCATCCATCCGTCACACACCACTGTCGTCACTTCGAAAGGGGTGTTGTACACGCCAGATGCCTCAAGGAGTGCGGAAAAGCTCCCCGCGTGGTAAGTGAGGGGAAGCACGGTCGGGACCCCCGTCGCCGGATTGACCCAGGTGTTTGTGGCAATGAGGCCGACCTTGGTCTCTTCCGTCAGGGTCAACTCGACCGTGGGTTGGAAACCGTAGCCCGTGACACTTTTGGTCCCCGTAACATCACCGTCGATGGCGAAGGTGCCGGTGGTCGTTCCCGTCACGCTGCAGGAATAGGAGGCGCCACCCCCGCTCAGGGAATCGATGCTGCACGGGGCATTGTAGGTTACCCGGGTGGATCCGGTACCGCTAACCTGGTTGTTTACGATGTTGAAACCGCCCTCGATTTTCAGACGAACAACGGGGACCACTGTAGTGGCGCAGGGACCCGGGCATGCCAGGACGTTGGACTCATTAATTTCATATTCCGCGAAGAACTGGTATGCATATTTCCCTTCACCGGTTGCCCTGTTTTCAAATGTGGTTGTCCAGAGGTAGTAGTCGGGGGACGATGGGCCGCTGCCTGCCGGTATTGTCAGAAGATAGAGCTGGTAAGTTCCCGTTGGGATACCGGACCCGGGAATGTTCTGGAAAAGGGTTTCCGATAAAGCCTCTTGGACACTGCTGCGCCACGGTACCAGACCTTCGCTGAGACTCTGAAGCCCGCCCCTATCGTTCAGAATGGTGATGGAGTCAGAACCCGGAATGATGATGCCCACATAGATGTCCACGGGTTGGGCAAATGCATAAAGGGACACGGCAAGCGTCAGGGAGTCCCCCCCCGTGGCCAAGGGACCGACACCGAATGGAGCTGCCTGCGACGGGTCTATGTGGGTGTAGGGAACATCGGCGGATGCAAAAACGATGGTCTTCTGACCGGATGGCGCCGGAATGCCGTCGGCATGGGCTGCGACCGGAAAGAAAAGGGAGAGATACAGGGTCAGGATGGTGATGCTTTTTTGTAGATAGTCCATTTTATTCCTCCTTAATCAGTTTCTACTTCACGATCATCCCCATGACATCGGTGCCGCCGTCCGGGCCGTTGAAAGTGGAGGGAGGCACTTGTTGCTGGAAGACGATGAAGGCGTTTTTGCCGTTGGAAGCGATATCCACAAAGGTCACCAGATTGGCGCTGGTGTTGTTGAAGACCTTGGTTCCGCTTTTGAGGCCGGCGGGTGAGACGCGCATGGCGCCCACATAGGAGTGACAGCCCTTGAAGTGGGTGTAGGCCATGATGTAGTCGCTGCCGTCGTAGTCCAGGGCGGGCCAGTCTTCTGAAAGGCCTTTGACCAGAGCCATGGAACCGGCAAGGGTCGAAGTGGGCTGGCCGTTGACCACGGAACCGTAGATGTCCGGCCACTGCTTGCCCAGGTTGTTGTGCCATGCGGCCAGATAGGTGCCAGAATCGTTTCCGTGTACGATGGGGCGGTCCTGGCGGTTGGTCCAGTTGTTCTTGTTTAGCATCTGCTTGTAGTAAACCTTGGTGGCGTCAACGGTGACGGCGTTGCCCTTGCGGGTGAACCAGACACCGGTGAGATTCACGCTGGGCGGGCTGGGATAGCCGGTGCCGCCCTCGTACATGATGAAGCCCTGGTCTTTGGATGGGGTGTAGGCCAGGGCCAGATTGTAGTATGCACCCGGGCCCATGTGGAACTTGCTTCCCACGCTGCCCGAGGTGGACACGAACGAGCCTTTGAGATCGCCCCCTTCGTAGAAGACCACCAGGAAGTCCTTGCCTGTCCAGGCCACGTTGGCGGTACGGGTTTCACTGGTGGTGGAAGCTACAGTGATGGGGGTGGTGTCCAGCACCGTGCCACTTTGGTTGATGCGGGCCGCCTGCACCAGGGTGGGCTGGCCATTCCAGGGCTGGTAGACCCACACGGCCATGTAATAACCGCCGCCGTATTCCAGGCTCAGGCTGTCCAGATTGTCGTAGGTGGAACAGACCACGAAGGTGGAACCCTTTTTGGCGCCGCTGGAGGAATATCGGGCTCCCACAATGCGGGGAGGAGTTATGACGATACTGCCGGACAGCTTGCCCTGGCCCCATACGGCCAGATAGTCCGTTCCGTCGGTTTCCACCTTGGCGTGCGCCCCCCCCGCGCCTAAGCCGCCGATCTTCTTTTCCATGGTAAAGGCGGCCTTTTCCATTTTGGGGGTCTGGGGATTCAAGCTGATAAGCTGAACATCGATATCCTGAAAAGCCACGTTGTTGTGCTTGTTGGATTCAGGCAGCATGGCCTCGGGGTCGATCTTGACCCAGATGTGGGCCCGGTCCTCGGCCTCCACGTACACCTCAACTCCCACGTACCGGATTTCGCCAGGTTCGATGGTCTCAAGAAAGGTTTCGCCCAGGACATTATCCTCGTCGTCGGTGAGCTGGATGAACACCTCATGGGCCGGGGCGTCTCCGGTGTTCTGGATGCCCAGTTCCATGGCCACGTGTCCGTCCTCGGTGCTTTCTGGAGCATTGATTTCCGCCACCAAGAGGTCTGGCAGTTGGGGTTCGGGAAAGACTTCCGCCAAATATTCAATGAATTGGACCGCGAGATCCAAACGACCCTGGTCCATGGCCGATCGGGTCACGGCCAGACCCACGGCATAGTCCCCTTCTCCGGCCAGGGCCAGGGGCAGAAACGAGCCGTCCTCAGCCACGTTCTCGGCCTGGGGCACAATGCCCGCTTCACCCAGGGTGAGCAGCAACTCCCCGGCCGCCAGCTGGGAGGCCAGGTTGGGGTCCACCAGCACCAGGTCGGGCCGACACTCGGGCTCTTCAGCGGTCAGGTCGCCCATGACAGAGACTGTGTGGTCACTCCAGGGCAATGGTTCATAATACATTTCAATGCCGTGTTCCCGGGAAAACGTTTCCACGGCCAGGGCCAGGGCCTGATCCAGGTCCGGTGCCGAGACCAGAAAGGAGTTGTTCGACCCGGCTGCCATACGCAGATCATAGGCCAGGGCGGGCACGACTGTGCTGCACAGAGCCAGAACGGTGATTGTGATGAAAAATAATCGTTTCATGGCAAAACCTCCTCGCTTGATTTGAAATCTTCGTTAGACTTCTGAAAAGCAAGGAGTATGCCGTTTGGAGATCGCTAAAAAAAGTTGCTGAAATTGATGGCGATTTTAGGATCAGTGGGGGTCGGTGCACTGGGAGAAACAAGAAAGACAGACGGAGAATTCTTTGACTTTCCGCATAGATAGGAAGATTGAAAGCACGCTTGAAAGATGTTTGCCTTTTATGTTCTTTCGGAATGAAACGCAAAACCACGTTCCAAGCTTATACACGATACCCAAAACTGCCAAGTTATCCTTATATCATAAATTTTACGATATTTCGACTTTATTCACAGGATTTAGTCGGTCTCTCCAGGCCAGTTCACATCATTTGAAGGATTTATCTACAGAATCGATGCCACTCTAAAGACAAATGGCCAGCGCCAGCAGCAAGAATTCCCAGTACTTATGGACAGGGCGTCTTATTCATTCCCCTGTTTGGCATGCCTTTTGCTCAAACCAGGCCATAACAGCAGTGGCACTTTCCAAAAAAGTAGAGGAGGGTTGCAGTCATGAAAACGAGAACAGCTATTATCATCAGGATTATGGGGGTCTTTCTGAGCATGTTGGGTGCAGCAATTTTTTGTCTGCTTTTCGTTTTATGGAGTGTGGAAGAATATTCCAGGTATTCGGTGCCCATTTGGCCCATGGTTATCGGCATGGGAATCACATTCCTTGGCCTCATATGCGTCAAGACAGGATCAACATCAAACTATGGCCCACCGGCTGGAAACCCGGATTTCAGCCCGTCAACCCGTAATCGGATCAAATTCCTCCTTTTCTGAATCGATCCGTTCCGACCCCTCGATACCCCCTTGGTAGCCAGCCCTAAATTCATTAAAAGTGGCGCAGGTGTGACCTCATTTTCCCTGCCTATGGCTACCGATGATATGCCTCCGTGGCGTAGGTTTACAAACGTTGAATCAAATAAACAAAGACCGGCAACCTGCTTTCCTCTTTCAGTTGATAAAACTGGGGCAAGAGTTCTCTTTTGTTCGGACTGTCTTTTAGCGGTGATAAATATATGGCACCCTTTGATTTGTTTTTCACATCTGCATTCTTTAAGAGCTCCGTCAGGGACAGATAATGATCAGTTGGTAAATTAGCCCCCATGATAAAATTTCCGGTGACCCCTATGCGGTTGTACCCGTCATTAATTTCCATCATTTTGCTGAAGGCCTCTTTAACCTGTTCGACGGTCACCGGTTTGCCGATCCCGGCAAGCGTATCGGCATCAATGGATTCAAACCCGATATTGATATAGGTGTCAAAAGGCAATTCATTCAATTTTTCAAACAGCGTTTCCCCTGCCCCTAAAAAAGAGCCCACACTGCCAAAAAGGTATAAAAATGGATCTTGTTTCGTGCGCTGCCTAAACCCGAATTCTTTATATGCCAGTTCGGCGGCATAACAGATTAAGTCATCCCCCGCGGCAAGGGCATCGTGGTTTCCTAAGAACAGGGCATGGTAGTTGGCCCGGTCTGCTCCGAAATGATCTTTCAAGGCCGTGATCTGATCCAGCACACTCTCTTTCGACCTTTTTCGGAATTTTTGATCTGATTTGACGCAGCAAAATTTACAATGATAAAGACATCCATCGGCAATGGTGACAGGGATAATGTCATAATTCACATGCCTCGTGTCAGGAGGGAGTACGGAAATCCTGCCGCCGATGATTTCGTTCAGCCGCTGGCTTCGTTCATGAAGCGTTTGGTCATCATTGGCCAGTATCCGTTTTATGAGATCCTTTGCCTGGGGATAGAGACCCTTGGAATTCGCCATATACAAATTGGCATATAGTTGGGACCATTCGGCCAACGCCATCATGACATGGGGATTTGAAAAACATTTAACGTCCCAGACCGGGTTACTGACATACGGTAGACAGGGGAGATAATACTCTCCCATCCAGGAAACAACCCCGTCACTGCCGCTTTTATCACCAACCGTATAGTATACCCAGTCGTTTCCCACCGTCCGTTTAAAGTGCTCCGCGGGATGGGGCCAGTCAGGCGTCAGCCCCCTTATGGATATAATCTCACCGTTCAGATTAAAGCAGAATTCAAATCCGGGGGTTCTTATTTCCGAATATCGATACGGTCTCCGTGGAAA
>JAERTK010000200.1 GCA_016844935.1 Desulfobacteraceae bacterium
CATCTTCATTCTTGTTCTGATTTCGCCTAATTCGACCACATTTTCTGTTTGACGAGTCTGGATGGATTTTAAGCTTGAGTTAATCATTTTCTGTTCTTGGTACAGCAATTGGAACCCGGAATCAGAATCTCCGGAAAGGCCCTTGTCCAATGCCTTCGGGGGATCTATCTTGCTGGTATTGGAAACGATCTGGTCGTTCTGTACCTTTTTCTCGGGAGTACCACAAGCGTTAAGCGCCAGCATCGCAAAAAGCAATCCCAATGTTATGGCAATTCTTTTATACAAACATGCGGTTGTCATTTTTTTCACACGGTCAAAAGTAAAAGCGCCAATCCTGAAATTGCGCAATAAGAACCTGATTTCAGGAAGAATCGTACTGAAATACCACTTGGACGTCAAGGAAAAACGATAACGACGGGTTCTGCCCATTCGGCCCGGAAGGGCCCCGTCGTTCCGGCGTGAAAGCGTTGTCCCTGCCAATACACTCCGTCGTTCCCACGCTCTGCGTGGGAACGAGAGGGAGATCAGAATATCTCGTACCTTCTCTAAATTTGTCATTTTCTCCAACAGCCTTGATTTACACCCCAAGGGAAGGGGTTTGGGATAAAAGAGGAGGGCATTTCCTCAAAGCCATTCATGCATCACCGGATACATCATGGTTTGTTGCTCCAGCCTGCGTGATAATTTTCCGAAGGCGTCAAGAATATGACATGATCTTTTCCCGCATCTTGGGCCGTATCGCTTCCGAATATGGCAACCCTTTGGAATAACGAAAGAACTTTTCATGTCCCGCTCTTTGGCATGTTTTTTGCATTTAAACGTGTGTTTAATTAAAATAAGGTTAAATGTACCCAATTGAAGAGGTTGTATCGTGTCCAATCAATCCAGAGTGAAACTGCGTCTCTTGTCAACGAGAAAACCGGCCGATAGAAAAATGGAACAGCGGCCCAAGGGGATGAACGAAGAAGCCTTGCACAGGATTTCGCACGACCTTGGAGAGCGGGTCAAGGAGTTGAACTGCCTTTTAGGTTTGTCGAAACTTATCGAGGAAGCGGATAATTCAATCGAAGATGCAATCAACGGGTGTGTCGATCTTATCCCTCCCGCATGGCAGTATCCTGAAATTACCTGTGCCCGCATCACCCTCGGGTCAGAGGAGTTCAGGAGCCGGAATTTCAATGAGACCGATTGGAGACTGGCTTCCGAGATTAGGGTGAATGAAAAGGTACTGGGCACGCTTGCGGTCTATTATTTGGAGGAAAAACCGGAATCGTATGAAGGCCCTTTTTCAAAAGAAGAAAGAAATCTGTTGAACGCTATCGGTGAACGCTTAGGCAGATTTATCGAACGTGTTCAGGGCAACAGGGCCTTGGCGGAAAGCGAGGAACGCTACAGGATTCTTGCCAATCAAGTAGCTGATGGGGTCTTGCTGGTTCAGGGCGGAAAAATTTTATTCGGCAACCATTCTTTGGCCGCCATATTCGGGTACGCTGACGCGAGCCAGGTTATTGGGAAAACGGCAAATGATTTTTTCGGAAATGATTTGAAACGTCATTTTTACGAATTAAATCAAGAAATCGCGTCGGGTAATTTCAAGGAAGGCACTTTTTGTGGGAAATGTATTTCACAAAACGGGTCCAAAATATGGATAGAAAACCGTTTTAATACCATTAAATGGAAAAATAAACCCGCTATACTGGGATCCATCAGAGATATCACTCAAGCGAAGATGAAGGAGATCGCCCTGGAGAAAAGGGCGAATCAGCTGCGCAGAGAAAACCGTGAATTGAAATTCGATATGGGAGCACCTTGTAAATTTGGGTCCATTGTAGGGAAAAGCCCAAGCATGCAAAAAATTTATCAACTGATTGCAAAAACGGCAAAATCTCAAGCCAACGTCGTTATTTTTGGTGAATCCGGTACGGGAAAAGAACTCGTTGCGAAGGAAATACACAAAAGGAGCGATCGTTTCGGTAAACCGTTTGTGGCCGTCAATTGCGGGGCAATCCCCGAAGCCCTCATGGAAAGCGAGTTCTTCGGCCATCTCAAAGGGGCTTTCACAGGCGCACACAAAGATAAACAGGGCCTTTTTGATATTGCGCACGGAGGGGTGCTTTTCCTTGATGAAATAGGAGAGCTTGATCAAAATTTGCAGGTCAAACTGCTGAGGGCAATTGATGGGGATGGGTATATGCCGGTGGGGGGGTGTAAAACCAAAAAGGCCGACGTTCGAATCATCGGAGCAACAAACAAAAATCTTAAGGAACAGATAAGGAAAGGCGCAATGCGAGAGGATTTTTACTACAGGATCCTGGTCATCTCCATCACGCTGCCCCCACTGAAGAATCGAAAAGAGGATATACCGCTTTTGATCGACCATTTTTCAAAGTCCTACGCCAACGGGAAAAAACGTCCCATTATTCCGGGAAACATTCTGGGGGCACTCGCCGGATACAATTGGCCGGGCAATGTCAGGCAACTCGAAAATTGTTTATGCCGCTATTTTGCCGTCAACCAGCTTGATCCTTCAATTATGGAGTCGTTGACTTTCGAGGGAGCGGGCCTGGAGCGAACTGAATCGGCTTCGGAAATGGACTCCCTTTCTGATGCGCTTGAGGCATTTGAGAGAAAAACAATCCTGAAAGTGCTGGAAAAGACCCATTGGCAAAAGCAGAAAGCGGCTTTGAAACTGGGGGTTACACGCAATACGCTTTATCGAAAGATGAAGAGATTTGAATTGCATTAGATACGTTATGTAACACGTCCGATACATCCCCTCTTTAACCAGTCATTTCAACTAATAACGTCCTGTTTCACCATTTTTACGTACCACATCCGATACATTCCCGCAAAGGTCATTTTCCAAACAAACGCCGCGAAGCACCTTCTATCTTTAATAATATCCAGTCGTTAATTCCATCACTAACATTGCGGCACACCTTTTGCTCAACAAGTGCCCACATGCCATGTCGGCAATATGAACAAAAGTGCGCTTGGAACAAAACCCATGATAACGAAAATGGATGTATTGGTTGTTGAAGGTGACGGTTCTGTTGGCCCCCATATCAAAAAGGTGATTGCGGATTGGGGTCATGAGGTCGAACTGTTAACAAACGGAAAGTCGGTTCTGGAGCGCCTCAGACAAAAGCGCTTCGACATGGCATTTGTGGATATTTTTCTCCGTGGTCCAAAGGGACACCGGTTGATGCCGAAGATCAAAAAACTGCAGCCCGACATCCATATGGTGGCTATGACTGATTACAATTCCCGGGAGCTGGAGGCTGAGGCCAGAAAAGAAAAGATTGTGTTTTACATGATCAAACCCTTTAACCCGGATGAGGTGAAAGAAATCATTCGGCACATTTCAGAAAGGAAGAGAAAGGAGGCGAAAAGAAAATGGCGGAAGTAGAAACAATGGACCGGGCAGTGAATGTTGTGGCGGAAAGGGAAGGGAAATATCTTACCTTCACCCTGGCGGAAGAGGAGTACGGGATCGGTATCCTGAAGATCAAGGAGATCATCGGAATGATGCCGATCACATCCGTGCCCCAGACACCGGAGTTTGTCAAAGGGGTCATCAACCTTCGGGGGAAGGTGATTCCGGTTATCGACTTGAGGCTCCGTTTCGGCATGGGGGAAATGGATTACACCGAGCGGACCTGCATCATCGTGGTGGAAATTGACGGCCAGGCAGGGACCGTCCTGATCGGCATTGTGGTGGATTCCGTATCAGAGGTGCTGAACGTCAAGGGCGGCGACATCGAGGATACCCCCACCTTTGGCACGAAGCTGAATACCGAATATATCCTCGGCATGGCCAAGATGGAAGGGGGGGTCAAGATTTTACTCGAT
>JAERTK010000201.1 GCA_016844935.1 Desulfobacteraceae bacterium
ACCCAGAACCGCCCCCACATCCCCGTCTTCGGGAGAGGCGATGACATCTTCTTCAAGGCATCGGGCCGCCTCGTTCACCTTTGAAAACACCAGCCTTTCCTGAATGTTCCCGCTTTCTGCCACATTCCGGTTCATGCCGCGGAAATAATTAACTACTTTCCGGTTCGGCCTTCTTTTGCTTTTTTTCCCTTCCGGATAGGCATAAAACCCCCGGCCGTTTTTCCGTCCCAAAAAACCCGCATCTATCAGGAGGTCAAGCGCCTCGAACGGTTCGGGCCATCGTTCACCCATGGCTTGGGCCATGAATTTGTCCATCCGGTTTACCACATCCAGCCCCATTTCATCCATCAGGGCCATGGGGCCTGACGAATATCCGAAATCCTTCATGGTCTCATCAATTTGGCCGATGCCTGTCCCTTGGTCCAGAAGTATCAGGGCTTCGTGGAGATACCGGCAGAGAATTCTGGTGGTGTAAAAACCGGGGCGGTCCCTGACTTGAATGACGGTTTTTCCCTGCTTCCGGGCAAAATCGTGCGCGGTGTGCAGGGCCCAGTCTGCCACACCCTCGGGCGCAATCAGTTCCACCAGGGGAATCCTGTGCACGGGAGAATAGTAGTGCATACCCACCACCCTCTCCTTGTGATGCACATCCGCCGCAATCCGGGAGATGGGCAAAAAAGAGGTATTTACAGCAACCACCGTCTCAGTGCCCACCCGTTTTTCAATTTCAGTCAGTGCCTTTTGTTTGACATGGGGATTCATGGAAACCGCCTCAATCACCAGATCGCATCCGGCCAACTCTTCCAGTTCACGCGTTCTGGAAAAAAGTGCCCAGCGCTTTTCCAGGGTTTCCGGCGTAATGGCATCCGATTTCACCTGTTTATCCAATCCTGCCCGAATTTGTTCGCCGCAATGTTCCAGGGCTTCATGGGCGACGTCATGAACCACCACGGCGCATGAACCCAGGGAAACGGAAGCAATGCCCGTACCCATGGGACCCGCACCCATAATGCCCACCTGTTTCACGGCGCGGGAGGATTCCAGGGAAACCGTTTTCATTTCCTGGGTGGCCAGGAAGAGCCACATGAGGGAACGGCTCTGGGGGGTCACAAGAAGCGGCCCGATATGGCTGATCTCCCGCTCCAGGGCCCGGTCCTCGCCCCCTTTCAAGCCCAGTTCCACGCACTCCACAATTTTGAGGGGTCCCGGATAGTTGCCCCGGGTTTTTGAATGAACCTTTTTCCGTACCTTGTGGAAAAAGATGTCCCGGACCACTGGAAGGCCCATCACCTTCTCAACCAGAGAGGTTCTCCTTTGCGGTCGCATGAGCCTGCCTTCAATCAAATCCTCCGCCCTTTCGAGGGCTTTTTCGAAAACGGCCCCGGGAGACGTCACTTCATCCACCAGCCCCAGCCGAAGGGCTTTTTTCGCCCGGACCCGCTTTCCCGTAAGCATCATGTCCAGGCCCTTTACGAGCCCCACCCGTCCGGGCAGACGCTGGGTTCCGCCGGCAGCGGGCAGAATCCCCAGCTGCACCTCCGGCAATCCCAGCACGGTGGCAGGATGATCGGAAACCACGATGTAATGACATGCCAGAACGACCTCCAGTCCACCGCCCAGCGCCGCCCCATGCACCGCGGCCACCACCGGTTTTTTCCCCCTTGAAAGTCGTGTGAGAATCCGGCTGTAGGCCCCGTCCAGCTCACAGACCAGTGTTGGATCGTCAGCCTCGGCGAAGAGCTTGATGTCCGCCCCGGCGATAAACGTATCCGGCTTGGCCGAGCAGAAAACCATTCCCTTTACCGCTTCATCTTCCAGAAGCGGTACGATCTTCTTCTCGAATTCGATCAGAAGATCCGGCGTCATGGTATTCACCGACCTTTGGGGGTCATCAAGGGTGACCTTCACAACCCCGCTACGGCGCATTTCCGTTTTTATTTCGCCCATGGTTTTTTTTAAGCTTCAGGCATTCCCGATTAGGGGTCGAGGACTTTTTCTGGATTTCCTTGATGTCAGGGTTATTCAACAACTCAACAAACTTCGGGTTGGCCATAAGGGCGGTGATGTCGCCTGCGGATACTGCTTTCATAAAATCAGGAGCTTTCAAAAGCTCCCGCATCTTTGGATTTTGCTGAAGGGACATGACCAGACCTATGACTTCATCATGAAATTGACTTTGCTTGACACACAAACCCGAATCACCTAAGATTTTTTCACAAAAGAGATTTTTTAGTCTCTTTATGGGCACGAACCCCTTTGGGAAACCCCAAACACGATCAATTATGAGGACATAACATGACTACGTTTCAAAAAACAGGCTGCGGGCTGTGCCTGCAGAGTTGCGGCCTTGAGATCATGGTGGAAAACAACCGGATTGTCAAGGTCCGGCCCGATAAGGACAATCTCCGCTCCCAGGGGTATGTCTGCCGCAAGGGTATGAAAATTGCCCACTTGCAGCACAATGCCCAAAGGCTGACCCGGCCTTTGAAAAAGATGGCCGGTGGCTTTGAACCCCTCGACTGGGACAACGCTCTGGGAGAAATCAGTGAAAAGCTGAAAGGGATTCTTAAACAGCACGGCCCGGAGAGTCTGGCCCTCGTGGCCGGCGGTTCCGGCGGCTGCCAATTGGGAGGCCGTTTTTCCGGCCGTCTTCTTTTCAGCCTCGGTTCCAAATACCTCTACACGGCCCTGGGCCAGGAATGGACCGGCCGTCAGCATGTTCGGGGAAAGGTCTACGGCAACCAGCCCCTCTTCCATCATCCCGATCACCACCGGACCGAGGTCCTGCTGGGCCTGGGCTGGAACGGCTGGTCTTCCCATGGCATGCCCCGAACCAGGGCGTACTTGAAAGCCCTCAGCGAAGACCCGGACCGCCATCTGATCATCATCGATCCCAGACCTTCTGAGACGGCGCGATACGCCGACATCCATCTGGCGCTGACGCCGGGAAGCGATGCCCTGCTTTTAAAAGCCATGATCGCCATCATTCTGGAACAGGGCTGGCAGGACGAGGACTTTATCCGGGATCACACCGACGGACTGGCGGAAGTGACGGCAATCCTCTCAGAATTCCCCATCAAAGAAGCGTTGTCCGTCTGCGGTCTTGATTACGAACAGGTGAAAGAGGTCTGCCGTCTCTTCACCAGCCGCAGATCGGCTGTCATGTCCGATCTGGGCGTGCTCATGAACCGCCACTCCACCCTGGTCTCTTTTCTGGAAGAGATCCTCCTGGCCGTCACTGGACGTATGGGTGCTGCCGGGGGAAATGTTTTTACCGGAACCCTCTCCCCGTACGGGGTCCACACCCCTGCGGAAGATCCCGCCACCTGGCGGACCCGGGCCACGGATATCCCGGCCATCATGGGCGTTTTCCCCCCCAACGTTCTGCCCGAGGAGATTGATTCGGGCCGGGCGGACCGGATCCGGGCGGTGATCGTGTCCGGGGCCAACCCCTTAAGATCCTATGCCGATACCAAAGCCTATGAAAGGGCCTTCAAAAACCTGGACCTGCTGGTGGTGGTGGACGTAGCATTAAGTGAAACAGCCGCACTGGCCCATTACGTGCTTCCCAGCCGGACGGCCTATGAATCATTTGACAATTCTTTCTGGAGTTTCAATTTTCCGGAGATTTTCTTTCAACTCCGCCACCCGGTCATTGAGCCGGCCCCTGAAACAAGAGAGTTGGGCTGGATCATGACCTCACTGGCCAAAAGGCTCGGGGTGGTGCCCCCCATTCCCCAATCTCTGAAGGAGGCCGCCAGGGGTGATTTGGGAGAGTTCGGCAAACAATTGGGTGGCTATATCAAAGCCACTCCGCAAGCAATGTTGACACTCCCCTTCGTCCTGGCTGAAACCCTGGGGGAGGTCATGGCCTCACCCCACCAGGCCTTTTTGTGGGGGCTGCTCTGGTCCGCGCCTGCCCCCATTAAGGAGGCCATGGCCCGGGCGGGTTTCCCCGAAGGCCCGGACCAGGCAGGGGTTGCGTTGAAAGCCATCCTGGAAAATCGCCAGGGGATATGGCTCGGCCTTCTGGATCCTGATCGGAACCTGGATTTCGTGGCCACCAATGACAATCGAATCCTTTTCAATGATCCGGAGTTAATGGATTGGATGATTCACGTGACACCCCAGTCCGAAACCCTGGACCTGGCGCCCGATCCGGCATTCCCACTTGTTTTGATGGCCGGATGGCACATGGACGCTACGGCCAACACCCTCATGCGGGATCCGGCCTGGAACCGGGGGCGCAGGGTCGGGTGTCTGGCGGTCCACACCGATGATGCCGAAAATTTGGGTCTGACAGATGGTGATAAAGCCCTTTTGATCACAAAGGCAGGACAAGTTGAAGCGGAGGTGCAAATCAACCCCTTTACCAGGGCCGGCATGGTGCTGATGCCACAGGGCTTCGGTTTGGATTTCGGGGATGAGACCGTGGGCGTGAACGTCAATCTGCTGACCGACGCAGGGCACCGGGACCGCCTGGCGGGCACCCCTTATCATCGCCGGGTGCCCTGCCGCCTGGAGAGGATCTAAGGGCCTGTTTCAAGAGACCATCTCATCAATAATGTCTTTGACCGATCTTATTTCCGTAATTGAAGCACTGACCTGACCCCCTCCTGCCGGAAAGAGATCAAAATCCCCCGATCGCCAGGCCTTGCCCATGTTCACCATATTGTACGCCTGGGAAAGGTCAATGTCTGGATCGTTCATCTTCTCGGCCAGGCGGGGATTATTGATAATCCGGACGTTCATGCCGCCCAAAGGAAGTAGGGTGGTCCCCCCGTCGGGGCAGTTCAAAATCTCTTGCTTCCAGGCTTCCGAGGCCGGGCTTTCCGCGGCGGACAGAAAGCGGGTACCGAGCTGAACTCCCTGAGCGCCCAGGGCCAGGGCGGCGCGATAACCACGGGAATCGGCAATGCCTCCTGCTGCTGCCACGGGTACCGTTACATGGTCACAGACCAATGGAATAAGGACCATGTTGGATGATTCAGGGCTCGGGGTCCGAAGGCCACCCGACTCGCACCCGGAAACCACCAGGCCATCCGCTCCGGCATCTGCCGCTTTAACCGCGAAGGAAAAATCCAAGACAACGTGCAGGCCTTTCATTCCCAATTCATGAATTTTCGGATAGATTTTTTTGGGGGAACCGGCCGATGTGGTAACGGTCTTAACGCCGGCCTCGGCCAGAACCTCAAGGATCTGTTCATTAGCAGGGTTCATGGCGATCATGAGATTGGCCCCAAAAGGCTTGTCCGTCAGTCCCCGGATATCCGTGATCATTTTTCTGATGGCTTCGAGATCCCTGGTAAACCCCAGCGCCAACACACCGAAACCACCCGCTTCACACACCGCAGCCACCATTTCAGGACTGTTGAGCTCGCCGATGGGGCCCTGAATAACGGGGTACCTGCTTCCAAGAATTGTCAGTAGGTCGGACATTTTATGCCTCCTTCTTCATGGGTTCTTATGACGGTTTGTTTAGAGCCGCTGGATCCCTTTTTCTCCCGCCCTATTTTTTTTGTCCGCGGCTTTTTTATCTTCATACCAACGGGTCATCCACTCCCTCACATCCCTGGGCGGGTCATGGGTCTCTTCCCGGCGCACCAGGATAAGGGCCCGGGTGGGGCACTTGTAGACACACACCCCGCACCCGATGCATTTGTCCGGGTCCAGCATTGCCGCCTTCCCCTTCTTGTTGGTCGCCACAGAGGAATCCACCAGGCTGAGTGCATCCATGGGGCAGCGCTCCACACACAACCCGCAGGCTTTACAGGCTTCGGCCGTTGTACGCACCCGGTAGTTGCTTATATCGTGACTTTTGTGATGCTCAAGGACGTGGTAGGCCTCAAAAAAGAGACAGCAGCAGGTACAGCAGTTGCAGATGGTGTCCGCTCCCTGCTGCCAGTTGCTGATGGCGTGGACCAGGCCTGACTCAGCCGACTGCTTGAGGATGTCTTTCGTCTCTTCCTGGGTGATCTCCCGGCCCAGATCGTTTTCAACGATATAGTGCCCGAGCCGGCCGAAGTGAAGACAGACCTCCATGGGATGGTCACAGACTTTCGAGTCCGGATCCAGCCGTTTCCGCTGACGGCATGGGCACGCGGAAACCGTACAGTAGTCCTGGGAATCCACAAACTTGACCACATCTTCGTACGGCAGAATCCTGCGGGGATCTTCAACGGTTTTGTCGATGGGGATGGTTCGGAGCCCTTTGGCGTGAACGTCTCGAAACTGGTCCATGAAGCCGTCATAGAAGTACTTGTTGATGGGTTTAGCGGCCTTTTTGGCAGCGTCATCGGGCTGTTCTGCCCAGTAAGGACCCCGCATAAACAGGAAAAACGCATCATTCAAGCTGTAGCGTATGGATTCTCCCTTCCGGCTTCGCCACACCGCTGCCTTGCGCGCCAGGGCATCCAGCCTGGGGGCCAACTCTTCGGGTGGGATTTTTTTCATCTCCGCCAGTTCTTCAAGGCTTCGACCCGAAAACGGCATACCGGTCAAAAGCGTCGCCTCTTCAGGGGTGTAGAAGGACTGGATTGCGGGTATCAGGTGTTCGGAGTCGGGAAGCCCCCACCAGGCCTTCCTGAGCCAGTCGATCAGCTGCTGGTAGATTTCCGTGTTTGATCCGTGAGACATGGCGCCCTCCATATGCCTTTGAATTCATGTTCATTACGATGGTTTTCGGGGTTAACGTAAGCCTTTTAGAAGAGCCATAACAGGGGAAGAGTTGCAAACCCCATGGCGACCCAGGCGGCAGCAGAGAGCAGCCACATGGTTTTTACGATATCAGATGGTGCCGCATCCGGAAGGCCTTCTCCCAGCCACGGTTTTTCTTTACGGACATCTCCGTAGGTTGTGGGCCCGGCCAGGCGAATGCCCAGTGCTCCCGCCATAAAGCTTTCTCCATGGGCTGAGTTGGGGGAGTCATGCTTCAACCGATCCCGAAAACCGATTTTCATCCCCCAAAATCCACGGCGACCCGTCAACATGGCACCCGGAAACAGAAACAGAAAGGAAAGACGCGCCGGAACAAAATTCATGACGTCATCCAGTTTCGCCCCGGCCCACCCAAGGGCCTTATACTTCTCGTTTCTGTAACCTACCATGGAATCCATGGTGCTGACAACCTTGAACACCAGCATGGCACCAAGGGCAAAAAGAACCGGATCGGCACCCAGAAGCCAACCCAGCAACCCCCCTGCCAGGTACCAGAAAAGGGGGGAAACAAACCCGTCAACAAAATTCTCAGCCAGGGTTTCAACAGCGGCCCGGCAAACCCCTTTTTCATCCAGCACCGTCACATCACGGCCCACAACCTTTGAAACACATATCCGGGCTCCCTCGAGATCCCCTGATTCCAGCGCATCCACCACAGGGTCCAGATGCACCGTCAAATCCCGCAGGGCCAGGCAGGAGAAGCAGACGTAAACCTCGAAAAGAAACGCAAGGGGGCCATAGATTCCGTTCAGGATACGGGACAACAGCAAAAAAACCATCAGCGTTATGCCCATGAGCCCCAAGGCCAGGATAGTTCCGCCTGACCGGCTCGCCATACCCAGCTTTCGCAACCATTTCTCCCCCAGGGAAATACCGTGACCCATCAACCGGATGGGATGGAAACGGTATTCCGGGTCCCCCAGAAAAACATCCAGCAAAAATCCAAGCCATAAAACAATAATACATTCGAACATCACAGCATCCTCAAATGGCCGCTTTCGCAACGAGGCCTTTGAAAAATGTTCAGTTTCGCAGCCAGAACCAGCCGGTTATGGACATAATTTGATTTCCCCAGACGGCGCAGAACAACAGCAGGGCCAGGCTCACCAACTCGTTGGCGGTCCCCAGAAGGTCCCCGGTAATACCACCGAACTGTTTGCGGCACCTTTTTCCGTAAACAATTGTAAAACCCCAGCCCAGAAAGAAAAGACCCACTCCCAACGGTCCGAAGAGCAGGCACACCATCAGGCAAAGGCAGTGGGAAAAAAACCAGTGTTCCCTGGAAGCCCCGGCCACAAAGGGGCCCGCCATCCCTTCCTCAATGCGAGCGTAGGGAAGTGCGGTGATCAGGTTTACCATCATGTCCCTTGAAATAACGCTGACGGCCAGTACCCATATGAGAGAACCCGAAGCCATGAGTTGTGAAAATATCACCACCCGAAGAACCACGTCCAGTATCAACGCCAGAGATCCGAAAGCGCCCACGGACACGTCTTTCATGATGTTAAGACGTTTTTCCCGGCCGAACCCACCGATGGAGTCGGCCCAGTCCGCCAGGCCGTCCATATGAAGACCCCGGGTCAAAACTATTTCCAGGGCCACCATCAACACGGCGCCGCCCAGGGGCCATGGGAAAGGCAATATCCACTGCCAGAGGGAACCGAATAAAAACAGGATAAGCCCTATCAACAACCCTGTTGGGACAAACCAATAAAGGCTGTCCGATAGATCTTCATTTTCACCGCCCCTGCAGGGTAGAATGGTCAGGGTTCGGATGGCTGATCTGAGTCCTTTCATGAAACGGTCCTCTCCGCTAGAAATGAAAATGCCCCATTCTTATGACAGATACTCCCTGGAATCAACCCCGATTCTGTTACACTGCCAAAATCCATTCATTTTAAGCAACGGTTCAACAGGGTGCAGGGGGCAGGTGATCGGTTTCTATGCTTTCAATGGTGATGTTTGCTTGATCGTACAGGATATGCCATGTGAAGGCTTGACCTTTCATAATCAGAAAGGTATCAAAACCCAAAGGCTGATGATGGGATGCAAAACGCGGCGTTTTCCGAAAAATCTCTAAATGGGAATCAGCATGGACAATCAGGAATCTGTACTGAATCTGGGATCGGACCCCAGTGACGAGAAAGCCTTTGAGTAACTTATAATCTGATGAACGTCCCACAACACACATTGTGCCTCCCAAACATTTCCATTTCAACTTGACATTTTGTGCATCATGAATATATACGTGACATATGGGTGAAATATACAAAAAACGAGTCAATCAATGCGTCGGCTTTGATTGGGATAAAGGGAATATTGATAAAAACTGGCAAAAACACAAAGTCACTCCTGCCGAATGTGAGCAATCTTTTTTCAATCGCCCTTTGGTCATTCAAGATGACGTTACCCACTCAAAGACTGAGAAAAGATTTTATGCTCTTGGCAAAACAGATTCAAAAAGAACTCTATTTATCGCATTTACGGTAAGAGAAAATCTTATTCGTGTAATTTCTGCCAGGGACATGAGCCGCAAAGAAAAGGAGGCATATAACAATGAGTAAACGAATACCTACATTCAAAAATGAGGACGTAGAGAGAGAGTTTTGGGATACTCACGACTCAACCGAATACATTGATTGGGGTAAAGCAGACAGGGTCATATTTTCGAACCTTAAACCTTCTGTGAAAAAAATTTCCCTCCGTCTTCCTGAATCTATGCTTGAAGGACTCAAACTTTTGGCAAATAAAAGAGATGTTCCATATCAATCTCTTCTTAAGATTTTCCTTGCAGAACGTATTGAGAAAGAGCTTGGAGCGCATTGAGTTCAAACGGGTTCAACTGAAAGGCATGGGGTCAAGTCGGCTGTTGACTGTTTTACAATGTCCCCGATCCAAAAGAGGTGAATATAGTGGGCAATTCGTTTAAGGAACAATTTCTGAAAAAAGGCTTGGTGACCAAGAAACAGGCCAACAAGGCAATCAATGAGAAGCGTGTTTCCCACTCGAAAAAAAGAAATAAAAAAACGCGGGAAGATGATGAGATACAAAGAAGAATCCAACTGGTTCGCGATGAGCAGTCGGCCCGTAACAGAGAACTGAATCATCAACGTAATGAAGTCGCTAAGGAAAAGGAAATTCAAGGCCAGATAAGGCAGATAATTAAGCAAAATTTGATTGAAGTCGAGGGAGATAATTCCTTTCATTTTGTTGACAACAAAAAGATTAAAAAACTCTATGTCAGCAAACAAATTGTTGACGGTCTCAGTAATGGTAAAATGGCCATTATCAAGCAGGATGAGCAATATTTAGTCGTCCCGGCAAAAGCAGCCAGACAGATTCAGGATCGCAAAGCGGCATCTCTTATCCTCCTAAATTCATCGGTCAAAAAAGAACTTGATCCTGATGATCCCTATGCTGAGTTTCCAATACCTGATGATCTTGAATGGTAGGACATGGGGTAAGGTTCTAGCCAAAGTCATCCACGCAGAAAAGATTGATTCGGATCAGAAATCAGCTACAACGGTTCTCCATTTTCGGAATTTCCTCGGATTAAATCCCGAAGATCTTCACATGGCTCAATAGCAATGAGCCCTAAGTGGTCAGTTTCCGATAAATTTCGGGAATTTTCACCGGCAGTTTCGCGATATCATCAATGAACACATAATTGGCGGGTCCGTACATGTGGGACAGATAATGGTGTTCCGCCTTGTCAATGGTGATGCAGAAGGGGTGAATGCCGGCCTTCCGTGTTTCCAACAGGGCTTGCCGGGTATCCTCAATGCCGTACCGGCCTTTATAGATATCGTAATCATCGGGTTTGCCGTCGCTCAGGGTGATCATCAGTCGTGTTTGCGCCTCCACCTGTTTGAGGATACCGGTGAGATGGCGGATGGGGGGTCCCATGCGGGTATAATCCAGCGGGACAAGTCCTGAAATGCGTTCTTTTACGGTTTCTCCGTAAGCCTCCTCAAATCCCTTGATGCGAAACAGTTCGCACCGTTTTCGCGTCCTGCCGGAAAAACCATAAATGGCAAATCGATCTTTCAATACTTGAAGGGCTTCACTGAGGATGAGTAACGCCGTCCGTTCCATATCATTGATCCAGCCTTTGGTGGAACCGCTCAAATCAATCAGAAAAGCGGTGGCGATGTCCCGCTTATCTCGACGCATATGGGCAAACACACGCTCAGAGGGTATCAGCCCCGCACGCTGGTCCGCAAAGTCCTCGATGGCGGCATCCAGATCAATGCGATCGCCGTCTTTCTGCCTTTTAAGGAGGACCTGGGCCAGTTGGATGCGTTCAAACTGCCGTTTGATGGATTGAATCATTCCCCGATGCCGGTCAAGGACCTCGTTTGAAAAATCTGAGTCGTCTGCTGCGGCATCCGATTCTCTTAAAAGAACCCATCTTTTGCGATACCCTTTCCTTCTGTAATCCCATTCGTCATAGACATATACGCCCGCGGTGTGCTCGGAAAGGATATTGCTGGTCCCCGTGGGCGTCTGGCAGAGAGTCTGAAACGCATGGCCGCTCATGTCATCTGCCGTTGCCACATAAGTGCCGGGAATGGCCCCCAGATCTTCATATATCTCCGTTATGATTTTCCGCATGGCTCCGGGGATGGGAACCGGGTTGCCGTCCATGAGAAGTTCATGGGGAACCGGTTGTTGGGGCACGGATTTTTTTTCAGCACCCTGCTCGTCATCGGTTCCGGGAATCTCAATTTCCACCTGATTGCACTGGGGTAAGTCCTGTATCATTTTTGCCAATTCCTCACGGAACCTGATGCGTGTGGCCTCGCGCCTTTTTTGACGCCCCCTCCGGGCTTCTTCGGGTTTCAGCAGGCCCATGAAGGGGACCGGTGACACCCGTTCGTAGAATCCGGGAATAGCATCAAGTTTGGCATAAGCGCCTAGTACGGCTGCGGCAGTATCTTCAACGGTTTGGGAGGGTAACCTGAGGGAATCCAGGAATTGATCAATATCCTCGGCTGTTTTCGCCCAAGCGGAATTCTTCAGGGGAAGAATATCCCCCGTGAGCCAACGGCTGAAGAGATTATCGATGATCAGGCTTTTGGGAGGAAGCTTGGCATTTACTTTTCTCTTCCGGCACAACCGGTTTTTCAGCCGGTTCATTTCCCGAAAGAGTCCCGGGAGGTTTTCCTTTATCCACGCTTCAATTCTGATGGTCTCAAAAAAATTGAAGAGATCTTCCGCCAGAAGTGGTTCGGAAAATTGGTTCCAGAAACTGGAAAGGGTTGGCGTGCGGGCTTTATGGGAATGTTCGTCAGCCTGAAAAACGGCGGTATGTTCCATCTGTTGGTGTTTTTTAAGATCCAGTCCATAAGTTCCCAGTTTTGTTTGCAGGAACTTGTGGGTGATCATGATTTTGTAAAGGAGCGCGTTATCTTCTTTTCGGGATAATATTGAGATCCGTTCCGGAACATAAATGGTTTGTGTGTCGGTATAATGTGCGTGTGCCGGTTCCAGATGAAAGTCCCGATTCCCCAGTGCATGAACATAATTTTGCATTATGCCATGTACCTCAAAAAAGGAAACGCCCTCTCCCCAATGTCGAATGAAAAGGGGGTGGTTGTTTAAGGCCAGAATGAATTCTTTCGCTGGATTAAGCCCTTCCACATCAGATATGTCCAGGACCAGGGCTACCCATTTATCCAATGCTTCCGGTTCTATCAATTCCAGCAGATCCCCGGCTTTGAGCAGGAAATGGAACCCCAACTCCGGTTTGATGCCCGCAAGGGTTCGGGCATGAAGCAGCAGGGTTTTGCGGATTTCGGTGGAAAAACCGTCCAGAAGATTCAGGAATCCCAGTTCCTCCAGATCTTCCGCATAATAGATTTTAGAGCCGGTTTCAAGGGGGAGTTCAAAAACCGATAGGATGTCGTTGTGGGAGTCTTGCTGTTCGGTCAGAAATGCCATGAATCGCTTCCCGGTTAAAAGAGGGAGGAGATCATTTCATTCATGGATTGCTGCATCTCCCGGTCGTCGCTGAGCGTATGGGTGATGGCGGCCTGACAAGCGTCATGGGTCGAGATGCCCGATTGTATCAGTTTGCCGGCATTAATAAGCAATCGGGTGCTGCCCCCTTCATCGAGGCCCTTTTCTTTGAGGTTTCGGGTCATGTGCCCCAGACGAACCAGACGCTTGGCGGTTTTTTCGTCCACACCCGCTTCTTGGACGACTATAGCGATTTCACCAGGCTCTGCGGGGTAATCAAATTCCAGGGAAACAAAGCGTTGTCTTGTACTCGGTTTCAAGTCCTTCATGATGCTTTGATAGCCGGGATTGAAGGATAAAATGAGCATGAATTCAGATGCTGCGGTCATCACTTCGCCTTTTTTTTCCATGGGCAGAATACGACGGTTGTCACTCAGGGGATGGATGACCACGGTGGTGTCTTTCCGGGCCTCAACAATTTCATCCAGGTAACAGAATCCGCCTGTTTTTACTGCCAGGGCCAAAGGCCCGTCCATCCAGACCGTTTCGCTCCCCTGAATAAGATAGCGACCCACCAGGTCGCCGCTGGTTAAATCGTCGTGGCAGGCCACAGTGAGAAGGGGCCGTTTGAGACGCCATGCCATGTACTCCATAAATCGCGTTTTGCCGCATCCCGTGGGCCCTTTCAGCAAAACCGGGAGATGGTTCCGGTAAGCCTGTGTGAAAATGTCCACCTCGTTATGCGAAGGCAGATAGTAGGGTTCATCTTCAATATAATAAGCTTCGATCGGTTTAATCCGGGTTTGCATGAAAGGGCCCTCGAGTGATGCTATTTTTTGGGATGCCTCGGATTTACAACGCCTTCGGCGGGTTTACCGAAGGAAATGGGCGGCAACTCAGCTCCGGTCGAATCGCTCCAGTTTGAGCGTGACCACATTGTGCTTGTCCGGACATTCCAGTTCAATACTATCGCCTTTCCACCAGGGGAAATTGCCCCCAAATTGAAAGGTGGACAGGCTGGGAAATATATCGTGATAGAAATACCCACATAACCCGCCCGGGTTATGGCAACTGATTTCAAAGGATTCCCCCACCTCATGCCCGGC
>JAERTK010000202.1 GCA_016844935.1 Desulfobacteraceae bacterium
ATATGTTTTTGCCTTTGCCGCTTCCTTTTTTGCCAGGGAATTTCGGCTTGCCCTGTTCTCCTTTCAGTCTGTTGTTTTCGTCGCGAAGTTTCTGGATTTCAATCTTTAATTTTTCGTTTTCTTCGCTCAATCTTTCGACAAGATTAATCAGGATTGGAAGGGTTTTGGAGTGCGGTTCCTGAAGGGAACTGTCTGCTTGAAAATCAATATTGTGAAAAATTTCCTTTATCTCTTGGCGGCTCATATTTTGATCATAGCATCATCCTTTCGGTTTGTCCCCTAAAAAGTACATTCTTTCAATTTTTTTCATTTCCGTGCCGTTCAAGGCATTCTCGCACCAAATCCAACAGAGGGGGGGGTGCATAGGATACGAACGAATTCTTAAAAGCCTCTTTTTGCCGTCAAAAAAATGCCTCTAAGAAGCATTTCAGGCTGTATTTATCATGTTTATCCTGTATTTACAATATGTTTGCTTGGTCCGACAAGAATCTTGAATCTTGGAATCTTGTGTCCTACGTCCAACATCTTCCTTTTAAGCTTTAATCTGTTGTTTCCGTCTCAACATCCCCATCGATATGAAACGGTGACTTATAGAAGAAAAGCTGACCTTCACCCGCAAAATAGCGTGTGCTCCCCGTGGCCCCGGGGACCGTTATGATCCCGTCGAATGATTCGGATACCTCCGTTTCGAGGGTCTGGGTCATCCAACCGTCGCACACTACTGTGGGGATATCAAAGGGGGTGCTGTAAAATCCAGAAGATTCGAGGAGTTCCGAGAAACAGTCAGCATGATAGGTGAGGGGAAGCACTGTGGGAACGCCCGTTGCAGGGTTTACCCAGGTATGCGTACCTGTCAGACCGACAGGGGTTTCTTCCGTGAGGGTCAGCCGGGCCGTGGGCTGAAAACCGTAACCCGTGACGCTCGTGACGCCTGTAACATAACCGCTGATGGTGAAGGTGCCTACGGTTGAACCGGTCACGGAGCAGGACCAACCGGCGCCCCCTCCCCCAAGGGAATCGATGCTGCACGGGTCATTGTAGCTCACAGTGGCTGTTCCGGAACCACTCACTTGATCGTTCACGATGTTAAAACCGCCATCGATCTTCAAACGCACAACCGGGACCACCGTGGTGGCGCAGGGACCGGGACATACCAGTTCATTGGTTTCCTTGATAGCATACTCCGCGAAGAATTTATAGGCGTAATCGCCGGAATCCGTGCTCCTGTTTTCAAATGTCGATGTCCAGAGGTAGTAGTCGGAACCGATGGGGGTACTCCCTGCCGGGGTGGCCAGCAGATACATCCGATAGGTGCCTGTGGGAAGGCTTGATGTGGAAATATTCTCAAAGAGAGTCCGCGACGTCGCCTGGTTCACGTTGCCCGACCAGGGTATGAGGCCTTCGCTCAGGTCCTGAAGTCCGCCGCTCTCATTCAGTATACTTATGGAGCTGGAATTGGGAAGCAGAAACCCGATGTAAAGGTCGACCGCTTCGGCAAAGGCCTCCAGGGATACGGAAAGAGTAAGTGAACTCCCGCCCGTGGCGATCGGACCTGTCCCGATGGGGATCGCGTCTGAAGGAGTAGCAGATGCCGATGGCACATCCGATGATGGAAAGTAAATCGAATTCGCTCCGGATGGGGCCGGAATCTCCTCCGCAAAAGACAAGGCTACACACAGAAGAGAAAGTCCAAGTGTCACTAACATGATTTTCATCCATTGATTTCCCATTTCAATTCCTCCTAATCTGAAATCGTTATTGAACAGATTTTTCGTTCAGGCAATAAATATCAATTTATTTTAAAATGAATTAAATTAAAATTTGCTCAAAACATCAAGGTAAAACTAGACGGCAAACCCTTTTCATCAGTGCGCGCCACCTTCTCCGCGAAAACGGGATGAAAACATAGAACCTGCCGGCTGGATCACAACAGCGTATTCGTCGGCACCCATGTCATGACACCCCTCCTGAGGACGCGCATCCCCTTCAATGTCGTCAACCGGGAGGAAGGGATAGGTGCCGGTATCGCTCGTACCCAAGTTTCTGCAGGGTGAACCGAAGGTGAGGCCGTAGTCTCCGGAAGCCGGATTGGCGAATTCCGGGTCTGCGCTGATGTTGTTGTATGAATTCAATACGACTCCGCCCAAGTTCTCGATGACCTCCACATCAGTGTAGTGGATAATTAACCCGGACTGGTTGTCATGGATGTTGATGTCCTCGGATTGGTTCTGCCAGGCCCGGTTGTTCCACAGGATAGAGTTGATCACCTCGGCCGAGGAACGGTAGAGTAAGATGCCTCCGCCATAGGTCTGGGTCCTGTTTCCGGCGATGGTGCAGTTGACTATCCGGGGATCTGCGTGGTGGCAGTTTATGCCGCCCCCGTAGTTTCCAAGTGCGGTGTTATCGGTGATCTCGCAGTTGATCATCTCCAGAAAACCGGTTTGCTCGGCGTAAACAGCCCCTCCGTTTTGGGCATGGTTGTCGTTGATCCACGACGTCCTTATGGTTACGGTGTGTGATGAACAGTAGACCCCGCCTGCCTTGTCTCCCGCTCCATTGTACTGGATCTCGCTGGAGACAATGGAGAGGGCTGCGTTGTTCGCCGAGTAGACACCCCCTCCGCTGCCGTTGACGCACTGGTTATATGAAATGGTGCAGCCGGTTATGACGGGTCTTCCCGCGGGGTTCGTCTGGACCCCACTCCCCTCGAGGCAGATCCCGCCCCCGTAGTTATCGGCCTGATTCACCGCGATATTGCATGACCTGATAACCGGCGAAGCACCGTAACCGGCAAAGATGCCGCCACCAAAAACGGCGGCGTTCTGATTTACAATGCAGTCGTAGATCAGCGGGGAGGTGTTGTCACCGCAATATATTCCCCCGCCTGCTTGAGCGGAGCCGTTCGAGAGGGTGAAGCCCCGTAATACGCTGCCCGACCCTTCGCCGCTATCAAGGGTAACCACGCTTCCGTTTCCTCCGGCGTCAATGATGCAGCTGAAAGGCCCTGAAAGGGATCGCACCACCACTGCCTTTCCGCTGAAATCAATGTTTTCATAGTAGATACCAGGGTGGACGATGACCACATCACCATTCACAGCCACGTCAATACCGTCTTGCTGGATAGAATTTCCGGGGTAGATTTGATGGATGGCCGCCTCCGCAGCACCGCTCATCAGAAAAATAGCTATTAGGGTCAACATTGCTAATTTTTCCGTTCTGTGTAGCTTTTTCATGGTTTCATCCTCCTTTCATCTATGCGGGTTTTGTGGCCAAGACGAACCTGCCAATCACTAATCGGGCACGTCCATCTGAACCTAACAGGGATAAGAGGCAATATTCGTGCCAGATCCTCCAGAGGCTCTTTGTATATAGCGGCTATCCTTTAATCCAACACGCCATTTAATTTCAATATGTTACGGATTATGAGAGATGACATCTCAGATTCTTCATCTTTAAGCTGAGGCTAAGCAGTTTCTGTTTCTGCCGGGTTTTTGACGGACAAAATTATTGTTATTTAATAAAAAATACGATTAAATAACATATTAATGAAATATAGCTCTTTTAGTTAAACCCATTGTTCGGCAAAAGGGGGAGACGGATGAAAAATAAATTTGACCGGCATCAAATACTCAGGCTTTTCTTAGGGAGTCTTCTCAGGCTTCAGAATGTGGAGCGGGGTTCCATATGGGTCCGTCAGGGCGAACGGTACAGATGCATAGAGGCCATGGGGCATGAAAGCGAAAAGATCACCGGGATTTCCATAAGTAATGACCGGCCCAGTATTGTGGGCTGGGTCATCGAAAACGGACGGATGACCATAGGGAGGGCAGGTCAGGACGATCGGCATTTCGAGGATGTTGAAAAGGAACTCTGTGTCAAGAGCAACATCATCTTATGTTTTCCCCTGATCTTTGACACGGGAGAAGTATACGGTGCACTGGAACTCATAGATACCACGGATATGGGCAGCAGGATCAATCTTGACAAGGAATACCTCAAACTCCTGGAAAACATTACAGCTATCGGGTCTATCGCATTAAGCAAATATGCAGCATATACGAAGCAGGTAGAGGAAAACAGGGAACTCAAAAAGATCATTCACAGTATGAGAGGTAGTGGGCCGATTATCGGTCAGAGCCGGCCTGTGCTGGAGGCGATGGAAAGGGTATCAGTCTATGCAAAAGTGGATTATCCGGTTTTGATTACGGGAGAGAGCGGAACAGGAAAGGATCTGTTTGCCAGGGAACTCCACCGCATGAGCAATCGTAGAGACCTCCCGTTTCTGGCCCAGAACTGTAGTGCGATCCCGGCAACCCTCCTTGAGAGTGAGTTGTTCGGACACAGAAAAGGGGCGTTCACGGGAGCGGTTTCAGACAAGGTCGGGCTTTTTGAGGCGGCCGATAAAGGGACCGTCTTTCTCGATGAAATCGGAGACATGTCCTATGAATTGCAGGCCCGGATCCTGCGCGTCCTTCAGGATGGTGAGATCAAGCCTCTGGGCAGCACCATACAGAGAAGGACGGATGTCCGGATCATTTCCGCCACCCATATCGATCTTCCGGCCGCAATAGAGCAGAAACGATTCAGGGAAGATCTGTACTACCGGCTCAACGTGCTCCCTCTGCACATTCTCCCCCTTAGAGAGAGGAAGGAAGATATTCAACTGCTACTGAAGTCCTTTATTGCTCTTGAAGCGAAAAAACTTGAGAAAACCCCTAAGAGGATCAGCCCGGAGGCCCTGAGTTATCTCACGCGATATCCATGGAAGGGCAACATTCGTGAACTCAAAAATGTCATAAGACACATTATGGTAATTTCTCCGAACGAAGTGATCACTCCGGATGCTCTTCCCATCTACATGCTCGAGGAGGTAGATCCTGATCACGGTGGAAGGGATTTTTCCGAGACATGGAACCGCCAAGGCCCGTGTGAAGTCAGAGCTGGAAAATATGAAGGCTATACATGGAAACAGCTTGAAAAGGAGTATGTGCTTTATCTTCTCGATAAGCATAGATGGAACATTTCGAGGGCCGCGATAGAGGCCGATCAGAACAGATCTACCTTCGACTCCAAGATGAGGCGCCTCGGGATCAGAAAGAATCAGACAAAAACAGGGGATTGGGGGAATCGGGGATAATCTGTTCTCCGATTATCATGAATTGTACCACCACTGGGAACACGGTTAGCGACAAAGGAGGTGGAGTCTTTTCTCATGACTTATCTTCTCCAAAGGATTTCTAGGATTTAGGATTTCTAGTCGGACCAAGCTATCTTTCTGTAATAGTTGGGTAAACATTCCATAAATAGCTATTTCCAGGCCTTAGAACGCCCTTTTTAGGCAGGAAAAGGCTATTATAAGGCGCAAGCGACTCTCGGAGTTGGAACGTTTCATCCCTCCCGACAGTTTTACGCCCAATTACCCTTGCTCCCAGATTCTCTTTGGTTTCCGTCACAAAGGATTCAT
>JAERTK010000203.1 GCA_016844935.1 Desulfobacteraceae bacterium
GTTATTGAAGACCTTAAAATTATGGGCAAAAAAAGTGTAAAAAGCAAACAAACCATTTTGAACTGGAGTCGATGGGCAGGATCACTTCATCCTGCAACAATACTAACGAGGGCTGGAGTGAAAGGATCAGGGTATCTACAGTGTTACGTTTAAATCCTTCAGGCAACCTTTGTTTCATCATCCGTGACACAGTGACCCTCCCTTGGTTTCCTCAAATCCAATTTTCAGTGTTCCGTTCCGATCGCGCCCCCATCAGGGCGGAACAGAACGGTTTTTTTGGGCTTTTCATGAGAAAATAACTGGCTAAGAGAGAAAAGAGAATCCTTTTCGAGAAAGCAAGTAAACAAGCCGTTTGTGCCACGCTAAGTGAAACAAAAATGATGAATCTGTGCCTCTTGGCTTGAAACGCATACCCCATCAATCGAACGTAACAGGTTTTCATTTCTGCGTTTCTGCAAATTGGGAGTTTGTAATGTTTCAGTCCCAGAAGCAATTTTCGTTTCATTTTCCATTGACACACTCTGACGGACCCATGTCTTTTTCTGAGCTTTCCCAATATTTCAGGAACGGGGCAAACGACAGATCGGCGAATAGAACACTGCAGATTTTGCAATTGTAACTTTCGGTGGAAAAAAGTGACGGGTTAAGAGAGAAAAAGACGGGATACTTTACTCAGTTGCCAATCGTTGAGATCATCCGGGTCGAGGCCATCCGGTAATGAAAAGGATTTAATGGGCAATACGGAATCAAGTTTTTTTCGGATATTTCGTATTGCGTTTTTGCCGGCAGTATCCCCATCGAGCATAAGGATAATTCGGGGGGCATTGCGTAACAAATTGAGCTGGATAGGCGAAAGGTTGGTGCCAAGCAGTGCAACGGCGGGAATAGACAATTGCGCCAGCCGCATTACACCCCAGGGGCATTCCACGACCACAAGGCCCCGTTTCATATGGGATCGGACCCGGTGGTAATTATACAGCAGACTTGATTTGGGCAGGCGGGTCGGGAATTTCCATTTCCCATATTTTTTTATATCAAGCAGATTGAGTCGGCGACCCGCATATCCGATTGGGTAACCTTTGGGGTCATGAAGCCGGACACCTATACAATCTTTCAAAAATCCAGGGTTGTTCCAGGCTCCGGCGTTGAACCGACGTGCCGTTTCCGGATAAATTGCCTTTTGTTCGAGAAATTGCGTATCCGGATTCAGATCTAATCGCCGGGTAAAAGGACGGAACGGTTTTGCCGCTGGTGAAGGGACAGGATAGTGGACCGGCGAGGAACCGACCAGCGATGATAGGTAACGAGCAATCTGAGCCGGGGGTATACGATCCATTCTCCTCACCAGTTCAATCACGTCTCCGCCGCCGGCGCAACCGGTGAAGCAATGCCAAACATTTTTGGAAAGGTTGACGACAAAGGCACCGGGATTGTCGCCGCCATGCACCGGACAGGGGCCTGTGAGCTTGTCGCCCCGAACTCTGAATTGCGAGAACAAGCCTTTGTCCATGAGAACGTCCGATATTGATACCGCGCGTTTGAGGTATTTGAAGTCAAGATGAGCAGGAATCATTGCTTATACCGATCTGTCCGGATATGGAAACCCATCCGGTTTTGGCGTGCATGATTTTGCCTTGCCGCTTAAGCTCGGCAATGGCATCACCCAGCCGTTGGTTGTTCACCTTGAGTCGCTCTCGAATCGATGTCCGTGTCATGGGATTCCGGCAGTGATTCAACACAGCCAGAACCCGATGACTCAATGGTTGATTTGCGTTCATGGTTTTTGCGGAAACAACTTTCAGATGCGTTTGCGATCCATCCGTACGCGAGATCAGTTCCAGTTCGATGGGATCGGGCGGTTTTGCCGAGCGGTGTTCGAGTGTCAGTGCGAACCGATTTTTACGGCGGGCCAGGTAGGCATTAGAGTCACCGAAAGCGTGCAGATCGGAACTGCCCCTGAGGGCCTGGCCGGGTTGTGCGCGGTGCTTTTTACTGGCATGATGGACCAGAACGATGGCGCAGTCATGAGCTCGTTGAAGTTCTCTGACGAAACCGAGCAGTTTCGAAATATCTGAAGCGCTGTTCTCATCGAGTCGGTGCAGACGAACCAGCGGATCGAGGACCAACAGCTTTGGCTGCAAATCGGCCAGGGTGCATCGGAGCCGATTTTGATCCGCCGCAAGGTCCAAACGCAATGCAGGCGCTGTGATCACGGAAAGATCAAGCTTGCGGATGTCGATCTTGCGATGGCTGCACAACGCGTCTATGCGGGATCGCACCGTGCAAAGCGCGTCTTCGGCTAAAAAAATGAGGACTGCACCTTTGTCTTGTACCTCAAATCGATCGAGACAGGCCGAACCGGATGCGACGCTGACGGCCATGTCGAGACCGAGCCATGACTTGCAGCATTTGGGGGCTCCACCGATGATACCTACCGCGGCCCTGGCCCACAAGGAGTCAATGAGCCAGGCTTGTTCGGTTTGTTGTATTTCGAGACGATATGCCTTTTCGACGGGCAGTTTGTCATCCATTATACCGGCCATAGCAGTCTCCTTGCTTCAGCGACGTGATTGCTGTCGACCGTATCACAGTCCCGGTCGTGGGCTGTCTCCAGGGATTTGAGACTCAACTGGTCGGTTGCCCGCAAATTGCCTCGGCCGATCTCATAAAGCGCCTGCATGGCCCCGGTATCGAAGGGACATGAGGCGGCGCCGGCCACCCGGCATCGATGTTCCACATATTGAGTGGTTTCAGGCCTGGACAGCGTACGCAGGGTTGCACAAAGGGCCAGCCGGTGCGTGACGGCTTCGAGGCCCGGATGTTTGAGCAATTTGGCCAATGGCGGCTGGCCGGTCAGGACAATACTGACCACCAGGCGGTTGTCCATGTCGAAATTGGTCAGAATTCGCATCATGGCCAGAACATCCGGTCGGATGTCGTGGGCTTCATCGAGGATGAGTACCGGGCGAATTCCGTCCATGTCAAGTGATGCCGCCAAATGTTCCTGCAGCCGTTTGACAAGCGCCGGATAAGTTCCGGCGGACTCCATACCGATGACGGTGGCGATTTCACGGCACATATCGCGTTTTGACAAGCTGGTCACTTTCACGTAATGAACGTGGTATCGCGCTTCGGGCAAACGGTCGATCAAGGCCCGCAATACAGAGGTCTTTCCCGTGCCTGCCGGAGCGATCAGGGCCCCGCACATGCGTTTGTCCACAGTGCGGTAAAGATGATCTATCGGTGTTTGATAGATATCGTTGACATAGCGGTCTTCGTTGCGGATTTCGCATGTAAAAGGCACGCCGTGAAATCCGAACCTGGTGGTAAAATCCTTTATTTTCGACATGATTTTGTCCTCTGTTTTGAGGGTTTATGCGGTAAAGCCGCCGTCCGGGTCGACGATGGGCGCAAAGTCGCGCTCATAGGCGATTTGAGAACAGCTCTTAGGCGGCAGCGGTTTCGGTTCTTCATCATCGCAATGACCGGTAGCGCGTTTGTCGTGCGCATTGCGATTAAGATCGACGGGAAAAAGGCGGATCAGTTTGCCATGATGAGCGATGCGGATGGATTCATCGAGCATATTGCGATGAAGCGTAATCCATGTGCCCGCGTAACCTGTGGGAACTTCATATTTAATGCCGTCAAAACCGACCACGTTGTCGAAAGATACACGGCGCGTGATATGTAAAACGAATTTCTGTCGCAGATGATCGATGCTTTCGGCAAAACGCAGTGCTCGGGAATCATTTTCAAAGCAGTACGATGGCTTTTGGCCACCGAGACTTTCATGGGGGGTCTCGGCGTATTGGTAATCAAGATAATGAAGCAAACGCTGTTTAAGACTCCGGCAGTCGGCGTCGATTTCCGGATTTCCGGCAAAAAAACGGATGCATTGATCCCATGCGGTACGATTGAACCGTTCGATCTTTCCCCGGGCCTCCGGATAGCCTTTGGAACCATGAATAAACAAAACGTCGAGTTTTCTCAGCACGTCCACAGCGTCATGTGATGTGAATCCCGAGCCCCTGTCTACGAATAGGGCGCTCATGAATCCAACTTTCATAATGGTTTCGTAAAAACCGTGAAGGAAAAGTTGTGTCGTTTCTGATGTGCCGACAACGACGTGAAGAACCTTGCGGGTACAGTCGTCTATGAAAAACAGAGCAACTCTTTTCAAATTGTTGACGCCGGCCCTGAAATGTTTGCCGTCACAAAGGACCATATCCATCCGATGCGGAAAGGCAAAACGCCGGCTATCCCTGTTTTTTTTGGATTTGCGATGAGATGTGTCAAGCCCCTTTCGGTTCAATGCCCTCCAGACAGTCACCCGGTTGACGGATTCGCCGGGCTGAATATGTCCGAGGATTTCTCCCCGCCTGATCAGTTCCGGAACGGAAACCAGAGGATCATCCTTTTTCTGCTCGACAAAAAAATCCAACAGGCTCCGGCTCAACACCGTTGAATCTTCGGTTTTTCGACGCGTTACAGGCATCAGGCCATTGAATCCCTGTTCCCGATAGGCCTTGTACCAGCGGTAGATACTGCGCTTCTTGACGTCACGTTGCTTACCTTCCGTGCAAATGTGTATGCCGACAGTTGCTTTGACGGCTTCTGACAACACTTGTCCCGCGGCCATTCGGCTGAGAACCTGCGAGATGACCTGATAGCGGAAAAACGCTTCCACCAAGATTTGAAAATCGATTATTTCCATAGGCTGCCCCCTCAAATTTTTGGCTTGTATCGTAAAACAAAACCGACCGGCCGATCACCTGACAAATTCGTGGGAAGCCAAATGACGCGTGTGTTATCCGGGTGAGGCGCGGGTTCCCGGTTGCGGGAACTTCAGTGAACGGTAGCTATTCGTGTGTCGATTCCACTGAAGGGGCTGGGGGCAGATACCGGCAACAGCGCCGGTCTGGGCAAGCCGTAAAAAGATAGAATTGTTGAGCGGAATTGCATCCAGGACGCTGCAAATGCCGTCTCCCATAACGGAGTAAGCATGCTGGTTTAAAATGAGACCGGCGCTGTCATGAAGGAGCTGGCCGGGGACTGAAAGGATATGAGCAACCTGTTCCCTCTGCCTTTGATCTGATGCGCAATCGATTGCCAATATTAAGGCAGCCCGGTCCATCTGACGCTGCTGAGTCTGAAATCGGGACTCCAGACTGCCGGGCATGGAGGGCAAATGCCATGACCGCCTGTTATGCGCATCTATGGCGGCATCGAAATAAGTCCCGGAAAAAGGATTCTCACTGCCGTCTTGAACCAGCAAGGAACCGTCCGGACCAACAGGGGCCATCGGCTTTCGGCCGTATGGTACAAAACCCGGTGGATAAAGCGTGAACCTTATGCCGTGCTGTGAACACCCGGTGACCCAGAGCGAATGAAAGGGCCGGTTTTACGCTCCCGTTCGTGATCCTTGTAGATTCTACAGGGAGAATTATCCAGAACATGATGCGGGCATCTACTTGGTATATCAGGAACCATGTTCCCGTCAGAGGCTGCAACATATGGAGATATTACAAATTTCCGACATTCTTGCAGATTTGACATTTTCTTATTACAGTATACTCCGCTTCTAATTCCTGCCTATGGGCAATCTTCTTAGAATGACATTGTATTGAGTATTGATTTTTTCATCAACAAATTCAATAATTCTTTCATTCGGAATGTGTCACGGAATGTGAAACGGGAACACTGAAATCGTGCCATTGGGCTTGCAACGTAACAACTCTCACCCACCTGACCAGCAAAATCTATAATCATCCGTTGGTCGTATCAAATGCTGCTCTTCAATCGAATACGTCCATTGCGAAAATACATCGTAACATGAAGGATGTCGTACTTTTCAAGGCATTATCAAAAATTCAACCATCCATTGATGCAGTGAATGAAGAAGAAAAACAGGTATACGAGAATCTCGATATTGTAAAGAACAGAATATTGGGTGAAGAAGGAAAGACTCTTGAAATTCAGGCCAGGAACCTATTCGATGAGTGGCGACCGATTCGAGAAGAAGTTATTCGATTAGTTTTTGAAGATCAAAGAGAAAAAGCGGCGAACATAACGATAGGAAAAGGAGCCAATCATGTTGCTCTATTAGAAGAAAAAATGCGAGGGCTGATGAAATACGCTAGAAAGAAAGCCTCGAATTTTATGCATGAAACTGAAAAAGTGCAATCAAGGCTGAACGTGATTACGATCCTTTTTTGGCTATTGGGTATCTTCACGTCGATTGTGTTGGCTTTTTTAACCATAAAGCAGGTTTCAATATCGGAGAAGAAGCGTCAAGAAAGCGAAAAACGCTACCGATCACTGGTTGAAAGTCAAACTGATCTTATCTGTCGTTTCATCCCTGATGGAACATTTGTTTATGTTAATGATGCCTATTCTAGTTTTTTTAAGAAGCCAAAACAGGAATTAATCGGTAGAAAATGGCAACGCCTGCCCGTCGATGATGACGTTAAATTTATTGAGGAAAAACTGTCGACATTGACCCCCACGAACCCGACGGTCCTTATCGAAAATAGAATATTTTCCGGCAAAGGAGAAATCCATTGGATGCAGTTCATCAATACTGGTTTTTTTAACGATTCTGGAAATTTAACAGAAATTCAATCCGTTGGGCGAGACATCACCGAGCGCAGGCAGGCTGAAGAGGACCTGCAAAAAAGCGAGGCAAAATACCGACAAATATTTGAGACGAATAAGGCCCTGAAATTAATGATCGACCCTGAAGATGGGGCTATTGTAGAGGCCAACGAGGCTGCCTGCAATTATTATGGGTACTCCAAGAGAGAAATGGAGACTTTGAAAATTTCGGATATCAATGCTTTGCCGACAGAGAAAATCCATTCAGAGATGCAAAAGGCTAAGCGTGAAGAGCGATTATTTTTTAACTTTCCTCATCGATTGGCGTCAGGGGAGATACGGAATGTTGAAGTTTATTCCGGTCCTGTAAATCTAGGAAAGAAAACGCTGCTTTATTCTATCATTCATGATGTAACAGACCGCATAGAAGCTGAAAAAGAAATCCGGGAAAAGGAAGCCCGATATCGGCTGCTTTTTAACAGCGGCAATGATGCCATTTTTGTGCATCAGCCTGGCCCAGACGGTAAACCCAGTCATTTCATTGAAGTCAATGAGGTCGCTTGTCAAATGTATGGCTACACCAGAGACGAATTGATGAGGATGACACCCTTGGATCTTGTTATTTCCGGGGGCGAACCGTCTGCCCGTAAACAGGTAAAAAGTGTTCTGTCCGGCAAACAAAGTGTTTTTGAGAACACCCACGAAAGAAAAACCGGGGAAGAACTTTCTGTCGAGATCAGTCCCCATTTGTTTGATATGGATGGCTGCCCTACCATATTGTCCATAGTCCGTGACATCACTGAGCGCAAGCGCGCTGAAAAAGCCTTGCTGAATCAGAAGGCTTTCCTTCAGAAAGCGCAAGAGATCGGACACATCGGCACGTGGGAATTGGACATTGAGAAAAATGAACTACTGTGGACGGATGAGAATTATAGAATATTTGGACTTCCCATCGGAACGGAGCTCACTTATGAAACTTTCCTGAATTGCGTCCATCCTGATGACAGAGAATGCGTCGATAAAGAATGGAAAGCTGCATTTGACAAAAAGCCCTATGATATAGAACATCGTTTGCTGGTTGATGGCGAAATAAAATGGGTCAGGGAAAAAGCCGAACTGCATTTTGATAAACTTGGGAAATGTATTCGCGGAACGGGCTTTACTCAGGATATCACAGATCGCAAAAAAGTGGAGAAAGCGCTACAAGCCAGGGAAAAATTCTTTTATCGCATTATTGATCAAAGCCCATTTGCATTCTGGATATCAGATCCAGAAGGAACCTTACAGCTCGTAAACCCTGCTTTGAAGAGACTCCTGAATTTAACGGATGATCAATTGGTTGGCAAATACAACATGCTTAAAGATCCGCTTGCCGAAAAACAGGGCTTGATGCCGCTTATTCGTACTGTATATGAGGAAGGTAAAACCATCAATTTTACTGCCGATTGGAATGGAGAGGATATTCCGACGATGGATTTGAAAGGTTCCAAGTCCGTCAGTATCGAAGTGAACATGTTCCCGATTCACGATCCAGAAGGTGAGTTAACGAATGTGGTATGCAACTGGGTTGATATAACTGAAAAAAGGCAACTTGAAGCGCAACTCTTACAATCCCAGAAAATGGAAGCCGTCGGTACCTTGGCAGGGGGTATTGCCCACGACTTCAACAATATTCTGGCCATTATCCTCGGAAATGCGGAACTGGCCGCTGATGACGTTCCTGATACGAACCCCGTAAGCGAGTCTTTAAAGGAAATCCGTAAGGCTTCTATCAGGGCAAAAGATATGGTCCGGCAATTGTTAGCTTTCAGCCGCAAGAGCGACGAAAAGAGCAAGCCTTTAGATATGGCTCCCATCCTGAATGAATCCATGAAAATGCTCAGATCTGTCGTTCCCACCAGCGTGGCGTTCAAACAGCACATTTCTGATGATCCATGTAACGTTCTGGGGGATGCCACCCAAATCAATCAGATAGTAATGAATCTGGTAACCAATGCGGCCGATGCCATGTCCGAGGAAGGGGGACTCCTGGAAGTGATCCTTGAAAAGATCATGCTTCAGGAAGAAAAGGCATGTTTTGATTGGGTTCTATCCCCCGGTCCGTACGTCAGGCTGAAAGTAAGAGATACTGGGGAAGGCATTCAGAGCAAAATCATAGATCGGATCTTTGACCCTTATTATACCACCAAGGAGATTGGCAAGGGTACAGGAATGGGTCTTTCGGTGGTTCACGGTATCGTAAAGAGAAATAGCGGTGGTATCCGGGTTGAGAGCGAACTTGGCGAGGGAACGGTCTTTGAGATCTATTTCCCTGCATTGGAGAAGTCATCCGAGGAAGAAAAAGAGCCCAACGGAGAAATCAAGGGGGGGGCTGAAAGAATTCTTTTTGTGGATGACGAAGAGTCCATGGTGAACCTGAACCGCCAACGGTTAGAGCGGTTGGGCTATCAGGTCAAAAGTACCACAAAACCTGTGGAGGCCCTGAAATGGTTCAAGGCCGATCCGGATCAATTCGATGCTATTATAACCGATATGACCATGCCTCGGTTGACCGGAGACAGGTTGGCCAGAGAAGTTCTGAAAATTCGGCCGAAAACTCCGGTGATCATCTGTACCGGCTACAGCGAGAGGATGTCGGCAGAGAAAGCGGAGGCACTCGGTGTACACAAATACATTGAGAAGCCAATAGATTTGAGGAATCTGGCTTCAGCACTTCGGGAGGTTTTGGAGGAGAAATAATCGATAGAATCATTCCGATTTCTTTGAAGGTCTGATCTGATCCAACCAATACCTATTCGGCTTATGAGAAAAAACATGGATCGATGTTTGAAGTCCACGCTTTCTAATATTGGGCGATCATACTATATTCTGGTCCCTGTATTTTTGGAGAAACTGGCACTATCTCGAACGTACAGAGTTAAAGGTGGACCTGCACTTACGTCAAGTTGTTCTCGAATCGTTTCTAGGGTGATATCTGAAAAATTATTGCCGGTTAAAGTCTCCAGGAGTGCTGTTTCCTCCGAAAACTGAAGGCTTGTCAGTTTCTCGACGAGGTTGGCCATGGCATCAACAGGGCAGGTCCGGCTGCCCATTAGGATATAGTCTTTGGTGAAAAACGAATATTGATCATGATAGGCATCCAGAGCCTGTATGGATTTTTCAAGGTTTGCCAGTATTACGGTGGTTTCATTACGGTTTAGTTCGTCCGCCAATTGACCGGACACATTGGCAATTTCCGATTTGGTTTGGGCAATGTCTTTGTTCTTGAAAAATTTGCCTAAAAATTTTGTCTCCAGTTCCGCCAGTTGAGAGATCAATTCATAGACATTTTTGAACTCGTCGTAAGAAGCGATATCATTCCCGTTGAAAGCCGGGGGAATGGGCAGGTCGGCGTTGATGGCTGTCAATTGGTTTATGGGGGTTTTCAAGGTGACATGTAGCGCTAACTGAGCAACGATCTTTTCAAAATCATCCATTCCTTTGGGTATGGATAAAATTTTACCCATCACATGAGCGGGTATGGAAGTATGCATTCGGTTTAACTGATTACAGGTTTCCAGCACTTGGGGAAGTTCTTTCCGCCGCTTGAAAAAGACATCAAGCGCTTCAAAAGATATCTTAATTGGGGTTGCATTAAATTTCTCAACCAGTCGACGAACCCTTTCAAAATTGATACGCGTATTTCCCTTGAGCTTTGAAAAAGGAATTCCAGCGACTTGAGGCGCAATTTTAACTATTTCTTCCAGTGAACAAGTCCACTCAAATGTTTTATGGATTTTCTCATCGTACCGACCGGCTGCTTCCCAGAACCGTCTGTTTGATTCTTCGATTTGTGAATAAAGATGGTTCCTGTCTTTATCGACAGCATCGTGATTCAAGTCCTGGGCCCTGGACCTCGCTGCATTGATAACCGGGTTTGACAATGTGTTTTCAAGGTTGTTGATGCTTGTGGCGCCCTTGGCCCGTTCCAGACGAAGAATGGATGGCTTGGAGCGCGGGTGCAGTCTTTTGAACTGCTCGGTCAGGGCATCATCGATGACATCAAGCGCCTGCTTTTTGTGGGATGTAATGACCACGGATTTTTCCAACTGATTGGCAAGATAAACAATGGCGCTTATGGTATATGATTTTCCGGTGCCGGGAGGCCCATCGACCACGATTATTTCGTTTTTCCCGTTTTCAACGGCAGTGAGGATTCTTTTCTGTTTTTCGTTGAGACTGATGGGTATGGTCAATCGCTGCGGTACGATACGTTCCGCTGATTTTTTCGGATAATGCCTGGTGTAGGCATCCTGAACTTCATTGGAGGTATTTTCTACATTTCCCTCTACATACCGGGCAACCATGTCAATGAATTTGCGTCCACCGCCGGTTTCAAGGCTCGTGATCAATTCTGAATAATCCAGAATCCTGCGATCCTCTTCTTTTATAGCCTGAAGCCCCACTCTGTATTTGATTGATGGCAGATCATCTTTCACCAACGGTCGAAAATGAGGCCTCAGTATAAAACTCTCCGGGACCGTATATTTCGCTTGCAGAAACCTTTCAATGGCAGATAGTGAAATGACGGCATCGGTGAAGCGACAGGCCCGGGGCGTAGTCAGCACCGTGTCAAACTCGAAATTATTGATGCCGGGAGTGTTCAGCATGACAAGGTCTCGGGGCGTTTCCATAATGATCCGGTCTTCTGCGTCACGCATGTTGATTTCCACGGCAAAAAGAGGGTAACGCTGCTCTCCCTTTTCCATCTCATGAAAAAATACATACAATGACTGCGTGCCAAGGATCTGAATATAGCTTCGCAATATGGGATGAAGGTCGAATATGGTATGGTTAAAAGATTGATTTATAACATGCTCAACCACAGCCGTCACATAAGCCTCCGGCGTATTCGCGTTTCTGCTTAGCCGTTTGAGATCATCATGAAGGCTTTGCACCTCCCGTTGAGGATTAAAAGAAGAGG
>JAERTK010000204.1 GCA_016844935.1 Desulfobacteraceae bacterium
TCCATAGGTGTATCTATCGACACATGCCTGTCACACTCGTCTGGTATGGTCGACTGACTGGAAACCCGGCTGAAAAGGGAGACAGAAGAAAATAAAAGGAAGAATACCAAACCGGAACCATAGAAATTCAAGGCAAGAAAATTGAGAGAAGAAAAAGCGTGCGGTAGTAGTGCGCGGTGAACGGCTCAATCTATCTGAGAAAAGGCGGCTCGATTTAAGTGAGCGCTATAGATCGGGAGTGGTGATTTCTCAATTAGAGAAGCGATTTGATAGATACAGGACAACTCTTTAAGTCTTTCTTTTAACAGTTTCTCACTTTCGGTTAACTTCAGGTTTGCTTTTATTCTATAGCGCTGACTTAAATTGAGCCGCCTTTTCTCAGATAGATTGAGCCGTTCACCGCGCACTACTACCGCTCGCTTTTTCTACTCTTAATTTTCTTGCCTTGAATTTCTATAGTTCTGATTTGGTATTCTTCCTTTTATTTTCTTCTGTCTCCGTTTTCAGCCGGGTTTCCAGTCAGTCGACCATACCAGACGAGTGTGACAGGCATGTGTCGATAGATACACCTATGGATTGATAAATGGTGATGTAAATCGGGGAGTTGATTTGGAGTGTAAGACATCAGGTGGGAAGCCTGGGCCCGATAATGGCCACTGCACTATCGAGCAGAGATGGTTCAACGGGAACGGATCGATGGGGCATCAAACGGAGGCGAGTTTGGAACGGAGGCTTTTGCATTCTTTCATATTGATCACATGACTGTTTTCCGTGAGGCGGTCAATGAGTGCGGCTGTCAGTTGGTCGTTTTTCAGGAAGCCGGTCCACTCGGAAAAGACCAGATTCGATGTAATCAAGGTACATCGTTTTTTATGTCGTTTGTGCATCAGGGTAAAAAAGAGACCGACTTGTACCGGTTCGACCTCGACGAGTCCCAATTCGTCGATAACAAGGCAATCGTACGCGGCAAATTTCTTAATCAGTTTTCCTTCGGAACCATCGGCAATAGACTGGTAGAGTTGTTCGATCAGCTCGGGGAACAGGATGAAACGCCCACTGTATCCGTGGTTGATTGCATGAATCAGAAATGCCGTAGCCAGGCCCGTTTTTCCAGTTCCCGTTCCCCCTATCCAAATGATATTCTGTTGGTTTGCCATGTAGTCGAGGGAATCGTAAATCTCGATGACTTTTCGCTTGTTTAGTTTGGGTTGCCGGTCGAAGGGGAATGTTTCCATAACCAGGCTCTCGGGTATCTTGGCTTTGTGCAAACGCAGTTTACGGGACTTTTCCCGTTTAAGGGCGTATTCTGTCTCAATAATGGTTTGAAGCAGGTGGGTATGGGAATACTCCTCGTTCTGCGCCGTCTTCAGGTGATGATCCCAGTTTTCCAGCAAGCCGTTTAAACGCAGATAGGTCAGCATCTGTTTGATCTCGTCATTCATGATCGTTCTCCTTGAGCAGGTTGTCATAACAGGTCAGGTCCACCGGGTCGGTACACGCCCCTTCCAGATAGGCCGGTCGGTTTCGAAATTCATAATTTACATCTACTTCAGGCAATCGGTATTCCGACTGGTTTACCAGCCACCCGGCGATCCCCTCAATGTTCCGGATATCCGTCACCCGGTACTCGAAAGCCCGCTGTATGGCCCGGTTGAATAAAGCAGGCGCCAGTTTCAGATGCAGCCCGTATATTTCTTTGATAAATCGATGTCGGAGGGTTCCTTTTTTGTTCAAGGCAAAGCTCAACCATTGATCCACCTCTTTCGAGAGAGACCGAAGTACGCCTTCCTCCCTGCTCGAGGTCTGTTTACGATTGTTGGGGCGGTGTCTGGGTTTGGCCTGTCCCGGTGGGTGGAAGATCTGGTTTCGAATACCTTCCCTTGGCAATTCGTATGTTGCCATGAGCTGTTTGTCGATGAAGATTTTCAGCCAGTGATCGTATTCCAAGAGAGTGACTTCTTTTGTATCCGTGTCGGGAATCCAATAGTAGTTGGCCCCGAAAGCAGCATAACCGTATTGATCTACGATACGTCGATGATCGCGATAAGGTGCTTCCACATAGGCCGGTAGCTTGTTCAAAAAAGTCTGTTCATGCTCGAACGCTTTGGCCGGGATAAGCCCGACCTTGCCGACAGGGCGGTTGTATAGCCTCTCGGTGGCCCATTTCAAGGCCGACCGGTTCAGCTCCTCCAGGGATTCGAAGCGTCGCCCCGGGAAAAAGTTGGTCTCGACGGTGTAAAACCCACGCTCGTTGCCCGCCTTGCGATTGGGATGGTTCAAAGCATGACAGATGAAGGTAAAACCGTACCTGTGGGCAAACCGTTCCATTTCCGGTACTATCACCGCATTTTCCCCACGTCCCCGCAGACGGGCGAGGTTGGTGTTGTCGATAATACAGGTGTCGGCGGTATACCCATAATAGGTCAGCGCCTCGTGCAGAAAGCACTTCATGCGAAATCGGTCGAAGTTGCGATAGAACTTCAGATAGCGGACTTTGGAATACCGAAAGTAAAGGAGCGAGGCGACCAGTTTGATCTTCTTTGAACCCACCTGCACAAAATGGACGGTCGTATCGTGCTGCATCTCCTGGCCTTCGGCATCCGGCACGCGTGCGGCTCTTGGCTTTTTCACGGTTCCCAGCCCCATATCCCGCAACTTGCGGCTCAAAGTGGAGTAGGCAACCCGAACCCCGTCGGTTTCCACCAGTATTTCATGAACGCGCTGCACGCGCCCCTCGCATTCCCTATACAGTTGTTCGATGCGTTCTGTGTCCAGTTTGATTTCATCCTTACGCCGGATTTCTGGCATCCTGCCGTCGGTTTCTATAATGGCGGATACCGTATTTCGACTGATACCAAGGAGACGGGCAATCTCCCTTTTACTCCGGCCGCTTGAATGAAGCTGTATGACAGTCGTCCGTTTATCGGGATCGATCATAAAGTCTCCTGACGGCTTGGTTGAATTCTTCTATCTCGCTTAAGATGGCACTGGTCACCAGATTGACTCTGGCGAAGAAATCCCCCGATACGAGACCCGCCTCGCCTGCGTGACGGCTAACGAGACGCATACCCGATCGAACGGACTCCAATCCCGTGAGTACTGTTTGCTCCAGAGAGGTGCATCCGTTCGCCTCATACCTTCGTTCTCCCTTCAAACACTGAAGCGCCCATTTAAGATCTCCCTGTTCGATTTGCTCTTTGACGGCATTCGTACCATTAAAGTATTTTCTGGCCAAAAGCTCGATGTTGCGGGTTGACAGCTTGTTGCCAGCTACCCGTTCCACAAAGCGATCGATGGATTCGGATGCAATACCGTTTACGCGCGTAAACGGCAGAATGGAATAGAGGTAGGAACGGGCCGGAAACCGGCCCGAGAGAATATGACGAGCGACGACGGGCGTCAGTTTTCGATTCATGCTTACCCTGAGACTGACCCAGGCTTTGCTTTTACCCAGTTGATCGGCGATTTCGGCAACGGAAAGACTGAGCGTGCCGTGCAAAGCGTCGATCAACTTGATCTCTTCGATGACATTCAGCTTACCTGAGAAAGAATCGCGCATCAGATCGATGATCCCCATGGCTTCGTCATTGCCTAAAGAGAGATAGGGAACGGATGCGATGCCGAGACGCTTGGCGCATCGCATCCGTTTAAACCCGTCCAGCAGGCACTTTTTCTCTCCGATGGTAACGCCTCGCAGAGGATCGCGAATGCCGCTCTTCAAAATAGACAGCAACAGACGTTCCTCCATTTTCGGCTGCTTGATGCGGCAGACTTCGTAGCGCAGGTCGATCTCTGCTGTTTCCACAGTATTAAAGGATTCCATAGCGGTCAGTTCCCGATTTGATGGCCGAGATCTGTAAAAGAGGTAACGCATGGTTTTTGCGGGATCGGATCGACCGGTTGCACCGGCAGTTCCAGTACCTGGCAAACCGGGGGGTCAAAACAGATCAGATCCTTGTCGATCAATCCCGCTCGAGCCAGACGCAATTGTCGCCCGGAGAAATCGAGCAGATCGCGCAGGCGTCGATCACTGTAAAAGGACACCCCGTAACGATCCGCTGCCAGGATGTAAAACAGGTATAATTGAGCTTCGCTCGGGTTGAGAGAGGATAAAAAACCGTCCCGTAAAAACCGGTGCGGAATAAAACCGAATCTGTTATGGGTCTGGCGAATTCGTCCGCGATCCAATATTTTTCCCTTATTCATCATGCCTCCGAACGTTCGGGGTGTCTGCCCTTTGCCAAGCCTCGTCACGCTTTAAGGATCTATCTCCCCGTAACAAAGCCCGCCGATAACCTCTACGGGGAAATCTGGTAACGACCGGTCCCGAAATACCACAGAACCGGCACACGATTTTTCCCGGCAGAGAAAACAACGATACTTTAGCAGCTGTAGATGACGGTATTGAACCCCTATCAGCCACGCTTTTTTCCCGCGTCTTTATCCGTCGCTTTCGTTCCGCATCCTTATTGGCCTTCCGCCCTTTATCGCTGGTGCGATATCTGCTTTGGGCGATTCGATGTGCCTCGCGCTTTGCAGTGGAACGACATTGCTCGCAACAATAAACATGACCTCTATAACACCGCCGGCAGAGATGAAAGACCAGCCGGCAGGCTTTGCATACGATCCGAATTAACGGCACCCCATCCAGATTTTTATCCATATGTCCCAACAATGCTTGCGAAACATCGAAAGCACTGCTAGATTTAGATCCGTGGTGGAGTGCTTTCGCGGGTTTCGCGAACATTCTCACTGAAGGCTCGAAGGTGGTGCTTCGAGCCTTTTTTTTTGCTATTGGCGAAAATTAGAGAGTTAATGCGGGAGATGAGCCGTAATACCGAGGGAAAACGAATTTTGGAAATAATAGCGAAGAAAATCCAGACAAGAATATACTTCGAAGAAAATCAGGTAAGAAAATTTGCGAAGAAAATCGAAGAAGATCTACTTGGGTGGTTCAATCTAGCGGAGAAAAGGTGGCTCAGTTTTGCTGAGCGATATAGGTTTGCCTTCTGTTAACCTGCATTTTAGTAAGTTTTAAAGAAAACATGGGCTATCTTGTCCCAAGATTTTGAATACTATAAACAGGCAGAGTCCTTTTAAGCCATAGAATCCCTTAACAAATTGATACGCCGGAACTTGCTCGTCGCTTCGCTCCTCCCAAGTCCGGTGATCACAGCGTTATACAAGAAGCCTATGAAAAATCTTAAGTTGCTAGTAAAAATCAGTCTGTCTGTTGG
>JAERTK010000205.1 GCA_016844935.1 Desulfobacteraceae bacterium
GCCGGGGCTTTCTGGTGGCTACTGGCGCGCATCGCCGGCTGGGATGGGGGTGGGGGTGGCGGTGTGGTGCCTTTTGCCCTGGATATAAAGGTCAATGGCTCCGACGAGCCGGTATCGATTCCCCAGGGAACCCCCGTTTCCGTTCGTATCAGTGTCATTTCGGGAAGTTCCGCCGGCACAAACGCCGACTGGTGGATTGCCGCCACCACGCCATTTGCATACCCGGGCGACTGGTACAGTTATGTTTATCCCGCCGGGTGGCAGGAGGGTCTCAGCCTGTGTGTTCAAACTCCGGTCTATGATCTTTCGTCCTATGAAGTGCTGAATGGGGCATTGCCGCCGGGGGATTACACTTTTTACTTTGCAGTGGACGATCCCGACGGTGTCGCCCAGGCGCCCTGGTGGGGTATAGACTCGGTGGATGTTCAGGTGGTGCAGGAATGACCGCATGTGCCGCTCCAAGGGACAGCAAGCATTACCAAGGAGGGGCCGTACAAAAAACCACATGAACACCATCCGGTATGACCGGGTTTGCACTATTTCCGGAGTTGCGATCCATCCGCCGTGGTGTCCAATCCAAGTGCTTTAGCCCGTTTGGCCCATTGCTGCCTGGCCAGGACCTGCATGTCCTGGACCTTGTCCATTTCATCCACAATTTCGAGGCCCAGCAGGGTTTCGATCACGTCTTCAGTGGTGACCAACCCTTTGGTTCCACCGTATTCATCGAGCACCAGGGCCATGTGCTGGCGTTTTTCCAATAAAAATCCAAATAGATCTGAAAGGGACATGTTTTCGGGTACGTTCTTTATTTCCCGTTTCATTGAATGGAGTTTGGCGAGACCGCCATCAGTGGCTTTTGCGTCAAATAGATCATTTTTGAGAATGAACCCGGTGATATGGTCCAGATCCCCCTGGTATATGGGCAGGCGCGAAAATGTTACGCGGGGTTTTTTGGCAGTAACGACTTCTCTAACGGTAATGTCCTCCGGAAACCCCACGATCACCGTTCGCGGTGTCATAATGTCGCTGGCTGTGATGGAATCGAACCGGAACAGATTCCGGATAATCCGGGATTCGCGCGGGTCTATTTTCCCCGCGCGCTCCCCGATGCCGGCCATTGCCACGAATTCATCGCGGCTGAACACATGGGCGCTTTTCCCTCGGGCCACCAGGCGGGTCAGCGCTTCCGATATCAGGATCAAGGGATAGAGGGACCAGATCAATCCGCGGACAAATTGCGCTGTGAGTCCGGCCAGGCTTCGCCAGTAAACGGCGCCGATGGTTTTGGGGATGATTTCAGAGAGGAAAAGGATCATCAGGGTCATGATGGCGGAGAACAGGCCGAACCAGGCGCTCCCGAACACCACTGTGGCCTTGGCCCCCGAGCCGATGGCTCCCACCGTATGGGCGATGGTGTTTAGTGTGAGAATGGCCGCCAGAGACTGGTCGATGTTATCTTGCTTCAGGCGTTTCAGTAATGCTGCCAGTTTTGGTTTTCTATCCTGAAGGCCGGCGATGTAGGAAGGGGTAATGCTCAACAGGACCGCTTCAGCGATACTGCACAAAAAGGAAAACACCAGTGCCAGCAGGATGTACGATATCAACAGGATTACATCGGTGCTCGTGGAACTGATTTCCACGGGTACGGCGGTGGGCAGCCCGGTGGCAGCTGCCGCATCCGCTACAAACAACAATATCAATATCACTGCGGGCCACTTGATTTTCATAATTGATCCTCTTGATAGAAACGCTCCGGTCCAATGACATGAAAGGGATCATGCAGGACTCTGGTTTCACTGCCAGTAGACGTGGCAACGGATAATGCGTTCGTCAATGTCCTTGGAAATCCGGAGAAATTTTTTACTTTCAGTGTTTTTAAACAGCCTTCTGAACTCCCTTTCACTCAGCCCTTCGGGAAGTCCGGCCGTAGGGGGCATGATATCCGTGTCCTTCTTTATGCGGCTCATTCTGATCTGAATCATTTGGGCCTCTTCCGGAAACGCGGTGGCTGTGAGGGCAAGCTGGATCCCTGCGCGGTCTGCTGCCAGATCCACAAAACTGAAACCGCTCCCCCCCCGGGAATCGGAAAGTTCTTTTTCAAGACCCGCCTGGTGGGCCTGCTCGGGTCCGGCGGTAAGGGCAATCCCCGCCGACCAGAGAAAATGGAGCGTGAGGTCACGGCGGCCTGAAAGGGTGACCTGGGAGGGCTTGATTTTCGGCCGGCGGGCCAGTGCCGCATCCTTTCCGAGCACCAGAGAGAGATCCGCACCGCTGGCAAACAGGGATGCCGCCAGGATGGCCGCCCTGTTCTCCATAACCGGTTCTCCGCCCGCCTCCGACCTTTCCCGTGCCAGCATGAACAGGGGCCGCAAAAACATTGAAAGCGGCAAGGTTGTCCGCCCTTTATGGGGCGGGTATATGTGAGCGATACGATTGGTATAGAGGATGACGTGCTTTTTTTCAGTAGGGGATAATGCCAGGCTGGATAAGCCTTCTTCTTTAAATTCATCCAGAATCCCAGACTGTTTCACCGCATCACGGATCTTTCTCATCTGGTCGGGGGTCATCCTGCCCTTTGTGTATTCGGCCAGCTTCCGGAGCTCCTCCTGGGTCAGAGCGTGGGCTGACTGAACAGGAAGACTTCTTCGAGAGACAACCCCGTCCATGTCAATGCTGTCCGTGGTAAAAATAACGAAAGGCCAATCAACAATGTTAGTGGATATCATTAATACCAGAAACAGGAGAATTTTTCGGTTCATATGACATTCTTTCCGTAATTACCAACAGGTAAATACCATCAACAATTCAAGTGGAAGCAGGCAAGCAACCCTTTCTTTGATGTCGTGTCAAATTGTTTTCTCAGAAAGTACCAGGATCACAGGTGATGCCGGTTATCTGGTCTCGTTCAAAATCAAACAGCGTCTCGGATTCCGGTCCGCTGGTGACGGTGACGGTATGGCCGTCCAGCACCTTTCCCACAACGGCCGCCTCAATAGCTCTTTCGTTGAAAAGATCGATAATCTTGGTTGAAAACGCAGGGCGGACCGACAGAATAAACCCGAAACTTTGAAATGAAAGCAGCCATTCAGGCAGCGTTAGGGGGGCGGGGCAGGGGATGGAATTGAGATGGATCATCGCGCCGATGCCTGAGTTCTCCATCATGATGGAAAGGGTGCCCAGTAGCCCCGCGTTGCTCACATCTTTGCAGGCGCAGGCCCATTCTTGTTCCGCAATGAGGGGCAGGGCTTCCAGTCGATGCAGCAGTTCCTCGGTGGTTTTTCCGGAGTTGGCATCCCAGCTGGTGACCGATGAACAACCAGCCTGACCGCTCAGATCCGCGGCAAAGACAAGATCGTCACCGGGTTTGGCCAGGTGGCTTCGAAGAAGTTTCCTGGCGCGACCCAGGATGGCCACCGAAAGGGCAGGGGCATCCGCGGGCGCGTCCGGATGAAGATGTCCGCCCACCATGGGGACGTTTAATTTTTCGCAACCTTTTTTGATGCCGTCGATAACCTTGGACCGCTGGCCGTCATCCCCGCTGGCCAGCACATTGACCAGGGCCATGGGCCTTCCCCCCATGGAGTAGATATCGTTCACCGTCACCATGACCGATGCCTTTCCGGCGGCATAAGGTTCATTCTGGAGAAGTTTTGTCATGATGCCGTCCGCGGCCAGCAGCAGGTATTCATCCTTGAAGGGAATGACGGCCGCATCGTCTCCGTAATTGGGGAGCTGAGGGCCGGACACACCGTGAAGGATGAGTTTGTCGTAAACCTCCCTGATGGGTCTCTTGCGCGTGAGCCCCAGATACTCACGGGTATTCTTGACCACTTCACCCAGATTAATTTTCAATGGATTCGTCTCCTGATCTGTTTGAGGGTGCATGTAAATCCGCTTTCATCAATTGATGGGGTCTTCCGAAATGATCTTTAAGGGGGCCGACACTTTTCCATCCCAGCTGCTCAAAGAAGGCAATGTTATCTGCCTGAATGTGTGCGGTGAAGTGGTTGCATCCGTATTCCTTCACAATGGCCACCGCTTCCCTGACCAGCAGTTCGCCCGCGCCAGATGCTCGGAAGCCTTTTTGAACAGCGAGCCTTCCGCCGATCCAGTGGCCGTTTCCGGTTCCGGCGGGATATACCCGTACTGTTCCGATCACCCGATCCTCATGTTTGGCCACCAGGTGGATGCCCTTTTTATCGTTTTCGTCCGTATCGGTATGCTTAAAAAGTTTTTGTTCCTGAACAAAGACCGAATTTCTGATAGATAAAGCCTCCAGTTTTTCCGCTTCAGTTCTTGCCGGGTGACAGAGCAGGGATTCCTCCGGTTGCTCATAGGCCGGCAGTGCGGAACAGGCACCGCATCGGACGCAACCGGCCTGACTCAGGGAATAGGAAAGCCCTTCCCGGAGCAAGATACGGGCAACCTCAGGGTAGATAATTCTCATGATTTCCGGTTCCGGCGGCAGGGTGTTTTCCATACGGGATCCGGGAATGGGTCGCAGTGGCACCACAAAGGGGTAGACCCCCATGCCGATCAACAGGTCGCTCCCGGAAATAATGGAATCCGGTGTTTCACCCAGCCCCACCAGGATAAAGCTGCTCACCTGGTTGGCCCCGAAAATATCGACCGCCTTTTCCCAGGTTTTCCGGTAGCGCCCGAAGCCTATGGTCGCCTTGACAGGGGCCATATTTTTCAGAATTTCAGCATCGAAGCTTTCAAGGTGAATCCCCACCGTATCAACGCCTGCATCTTTCAACTCCTGAAGCCTTTCCATATTGCGGGGGGGCATGAACTGGACGTGAATGGGGAGACCCGTACTTTTCTTGATGGCACCGGCGCTTTCGGCAAGGATGGAAATTTCATCTTCAGGGGGGGATGCGGTCCCCGTTGTCAGAACCACATGTCTGATGCTGTCAAGCGCTTTGGCTTTTTGGGCGGTCTCTGCCAGTTGATGGGGGGTTTTTCGCACAATGGTGTTTCGGCCGGCCAATGACAGTTCTATGCCACAGAAACGGCACCTGTTGGGGGTGTTCCAGTAGGAACAGGTTTGGAGCACGGATGTGGCCAGACAGTCGGTTCCGTGAAGCAGGGCGATTTTTTGGCATGGGGTGCCGTCCATGGTGGTTTCGTCATAAAATCCAGGGCGGGGCACGGTTTCAACGGGGAGGATTTCGGTGTTGTCTTTCAAAAGCACCAGGCCGCTTCTTTGTGATTTAAGAGAATAGGGCGAATGGACCACATAAGGACTGCTGGTGGGCACGCTCACGGCAAAGCCCCCCATCACCAGGGAACCGGATTCGGCGGGACCGGCGCCCCCCGTCCTTTGAAGGGTCTCCTTGGGGATCCCCACGCCCAGGCTTTGAACTTCCGTTATGGTGGCGGCAAGGGGCGGAGTCATGGTGTCTCCATATTTTCAGCTTCCAAAGTATCCAGAATCATTTTTCTCATTTGGTTGGATTCAGTGCTGGTTCGCTCCCGGGGTCGGGAGGCGGTTATGTCGAATCGAGCCACAATACTGGCGGGTCGTTTTGAAAATACCAGCACTTCATCGCTTAGAAAGACCGCTTCATCCACATTGTGGGTCACAAAAATGATGGTCACCCTCTGTTGTTGCCACAGGCCCAGCAGGAACGCCTGCAGGTTGTTACGGGTCTGACTGTCCAGGGACCCGAAAGGTTCATCCATTAATACCACTTTTGGGTCGGTAATGAGTGTTCGGGCAATGGCCACCCGCTGCTGCATGCCGCCCGACAATTCATGGGGGTAACGGTTTTCAAAACCGGTGAGTCCAAAAGATCGAATAAATTTCATTGCGGTCATACGTCTTTTTTCTTTGGGGACATCCATCATTTCCAGGCCCAGTTCGATGTTTTGAAGGGTTGTGCGCCACGGAAAAAGGGCGTATTCCTGAAAAACCAGGCCGACCCGGTTCACATCATGCGAAATCTCCCGGCCATTGAGCAGAAGATTTCCGCCTGAAGCTTTTTCCAGACCCGCAATGATTCGCAAAAGTGTTGTTTTACCGCAGCCACTGGGACCCACGATGGACACAAACCGGCCGTCTTGTACGTGATAGTTGATATCATTGAGTACCTGAACGGTTTCAGCGCTCTTTTTATCCGAAAAAGTTTTGTTCAGCCCGATGATTTCAAGGCCCATAGGGTATCTCCGTGATGGGTTGCGGTGGCGGGGTTGTAGATTATCGAAAACGTGAAACGATAACGGCAAACCGGCAGCCGCTTTTCTATTGTTTCTTCGGCCTCAGCAAAAGCTGTTGTGCCGGGCTGAAACAGAGACGACACACAATGTGCACCCCCAGAAACGAGAGCAGGGCGGTGGAGCCCACGAGCATGACCATGACCACAATCTGGTAGCGGATGGCCTGGAGTGGATCGGCCCCCGCCAGGATCTGGCCGGTCATCATGCCGGGAATGAAAACCACGCCCACCGCCATCATGGAATTGATGGCGGGGATCATGCCGGCCCGCATGGCGTTTCTGACCATATCTTTTGCGGCCTCCCCATAGTCTGCGCCGAGGCAGAGCATCATTTCCACTTCATGGCGTCTTTTTTTCAAATCACTAAGCAACCGGTCCAGGGAAATGGCCACCGCATTCATGGAATTGCCGATGAGCATTCCGCTGAGCGGGATGAAGTACTGGGGCTTCCACCAGGGTTCCGCCCCGATCACCACGCCGGTAATCAGTATGGCCGCCACCGCATAACTGATGGTCATGGAGATGAGCATGGGCCAGAAAAAGGCCACCTGTTTTTCCTTGATGCGGCTTCGGATAATCCGAACGGCAAAAACGATCATGAACAGGAAAACGGCCAGGACCGGCCACACCGAATCCAGCTGAAATACGAATTTCAGGACATAGCCCAGAAGAAAGAGCTGAGCAAAGGTTCGGATGGTCCCCACCAGGAGGTCTTTCTCCAGCCTGAGCCCATGATACAGGGATGCGCCGCCGGCCACAAGGATGAAAACCAGGGCTAAAATGAGCTGATAGGGGCTGATTTGGATAACATTGCCGGTCACGGGCATTCCTCCACTTGGCCATGGTGGACTTCTAAACCCCTGTAGGTGACGTTTCCCCGGTCCTGCTTTTTGTGAGTGACGGCCAGGACCGTAAGACCCGATTCCACATTCAATCGTTCAAGAAGCGTGGTGACGGCAAAAGCGCTTTCCCCATCAAGGGCGCTGGTGGGTTCGTCCAGGAGGAGAATTTCGGGCGAAAGCAAAAGACCCCGAACAAGGCACAGGCGTTGAATCTGCCCCACGGACAGGGTCATGGCATGGTCGTTCATGCTCACATCCTGAAGATGAACTTCAGCCAGGAGGCGTTCAATTTTCTCCTGGCGGGGCCGTTTGAGATGAGAATTGTTTTTGAAGGAAAAGGGGAGCAGAAGGTTATCTTCCACCGATCCATCCACCACGGTGGGGGTTTGCTGAATCAACAAGAGAGAATGCCGAAGCTGCGGCGGCGGATAAGTGTCAAGGGGTTTGCCTTTGAATCGGATTTTCCCTGAAACGGGTTCTTCAAGGCGGTTTATGAGTCGTAAAAAGGTTGTTTTCCCGGCGCCTGAGGGGCCTTTAATCCGATAGAAAGCCCCCTTTCGAATGGAAAGGGAGAGATCCTTAAAAAGGATTGCCTGTTCAGGAAATCCAAAAGTCACACCGGAAAAATCGATAATGTTGTTCTTGTCCATATCAATTTCGCCATCTGACAATCTTTTTTTCGCATAAACGCAGTCCGCCGTTGATCAGATAACCGATCAGGCCGATAACCAGCATGCCGGCCAGTATTTCGTCAGGTCGCTGGATGTCGCGGGCTGTCATGATCATGTACCCGAGCCCGTAACCGGTCCTGACGCCGGTGAACTCAGCCGCCACCAGGGTCATCCACCCGATTCCAACGCCGATGCGCAGGCCCACAAAAATGGCGGGAATGGCGCCGGGTACCAAAACCTTGAAGAAGATATCCTTCCTTTTGGCATTCAGCGTTTGAGCCACCTCAAAATAGATGGGGTCGATGGTCAGAACTCCTGAGATCGTGTTGAGCAGAATGGGAAAGAACGCCCCTAGAAAAATGATGAAAGCCGCCGATTTCATGCCGATGCCGAACCACAGGATGGCAATGGGAATCCATGCCAGGGGCGGTATGGGCCGAACCAGTTCAACCAGAGGGTTGGTTATGCGTCTGAGGCGGGGAGACCAGCCCAATAACAGGCCCAGGGGAATTCCCAGAATCGCAGCAGCCAGAAACCCCAACGACACCCGGTAGAGACTGTATAGAATATGATTGGGCAGAAGATGCCCCGGCGGCATACCGATGACCAGCAGATCTTTTAATCCAAGAATGATATCAAATGGAGAGGGGAGCAGATTTGTCGGTATGACCTTGAGGCCGCAAAGCACCTGCCACAAAGTAAGCAGGATGAGCAGTAGGATGTACCGGTCAAGTTTCATTTCCCGATGGCCTTTTTGTGGATTTCAAAGGCCGGCTGTTTGTATGATATTGCAAATGACAAATTGAATTCACAGTTAAGATGTGTGTTTATACGTTTGACTCGCAGGCGGTCTGTTTTGCTATGAGCTCGCGAACTACCGGAACCAGTTCATTGGGGACCTCCATAAATGTGTGGCCTGGCGTCTCACGGGCAGCTTCATCTTCCGCAAGGGATTCGTATTCAGTCTGTGATTCATAGTGCTCAATAACACGTTTTACCCGGGATTCATCCCATCCGGGTGGATAATTGTTTTTGTCTCCCATTATTTCTTCCTCCTTTGCCGGCGTCTAAAGGCTTTTAATGGCTTTCCTGTCAATTCATATGCAGTGATGACAAAAACGCTCTCAGGAATTGGATCGGGAACATATATCACGCGAAGATATCTTCCAGACTCAGTTTTTCCAATTGCGACTCGTGAGCCATCTTTTCCAGGCCGATCCTCTCCTGGACGTTCCATAATCTCTTGCACTTCATCTTCCCATACGCCGTGATTATTAATATGAGGTTGGTTTGTCTCCCGATCTAGGAAATAGCGGATGTTCATTGTTTTTCCCCGACAACTTTTTCAAGAACCCCGGGGTCAATGAACCGGTTTACAAAGGTTTCCGCATGGGGAACATCAATATATTTCAGGCGGGAGAGAAAATCCACATATTCCGTTTCGCCGTCTATGCTTAATTTGTAGGTGTAGTTCACATTTTTCATGGCGGTCCGAACCGTTTCTTCGTCCATGCCGGTGTATTTCATGCCGATTTTTACGGCTTCGTCGGGGAATTCGTGGATGAAGTCGGTGGCCTGCACATGGGCTTTTACCAACCCTTCAACATTTTGTGGGTGCCGGTGTCGAAAACCGTCATCCGAAACCAGGACGCAGCAGGGATGATCTTTCCAGATCTGGTTGGAAGTGAGCAGCACTTCGCCCACGCCCATGGTCTGCGCCTTGGCAGGGTAGGGTTCCCAGGCGATAAACCCGTCGATCTGCCCGGTTTTAAGGGCACCGATCATCTCGGGGGGTTTTAAAACAATGGTGTTCACCATTTTGGGATCCACTTTGAATTTATAGAGGGCCTTTTGAAGCAAAAAATCCTGCACCGTTGAATGGCCGGGAATGGCAACGGTTTTACCTGCAAGGTCAGCGGGTTTTTGTATGGCAGATCCTTTTTTCACCATAATGGCCGACCCTTCCGTGTTGACCTGGGCCAATACGGTCGCTTTGGCCACCCGGTTGGCCACCGCTGTGGTGGCGGGTGCCTCCCCCACATATCCCATGTCCAGGGCACCGGCTGCAAAGGCGCTCATTTCTTCAGGTCCCGCCCTGAAAATACCGGCCACCTTCGCATCAACGCCGTTTTCCCGGTAAAATCCTTTTTCCATGGCCACCCAGCATGCCAGTTGATGAATATCACTTTGCAGATACCCGATGCGGACCGGTTTTTCTTCACCTTTCACCATGTCCTGCATCTGCAAGGAGAAGAGGATCGAAAAACATATGATGACCATGATCTTTTTCAATTTAGAACCCTTTCCGTTGTGGTACGCCCTAGTTTCATATGTGAACTGTTGATCTTCATCATATCTCTAGAAACAATGCATTGTCAATATTTCGCAATGCCTGCCAACAACTTGCAAGAGAAAAAAAGGTGCACCTGTTACTTATCGTTAAGCACTCTTGCGTGGGTAATCCAAAAAAAATTCGGCACGGTACCGAAAGGCTTGCCATTGCTGTCGGTCATGTACCTTTTGACCATATCATCGTGTCCGATGTTGCTCACTTGCTTCAGGCCCTGCTTATTAAGAAAGGCGCCGGACTTGTCCGGATCAATACCGAAGGTAAGCGGTTCACCTTGACTTTTGACAAAATCCGCCATGCGTATGGCATAAGGATCCCTGGTGTAAGTCCCTTCCACCACTGAAGGCGGCAAATAATCAAACACCACCGAACTTCCCGCCGAGGCGTTTTGGGCAATAAACCGCAAGGTGCTCTCCACTGCCGCCGCATCCAGATACATGACAACTCCCTCCCAAATGAACAGGGTCTGCTGGTCCTTTCGGTAGCCAACCCTGGCAAGCACCTGTCCCAACTCCTGGGTGTTAAAGTCTATGGGCGCGTAGGCGAGATTATTGGGCAATTCCGATAGATTGCTCTTCACCCTGCTCTTTTTATCGGCCACCATGACCGGCAGATCCACTTCAAAGAATCTGACTTTGGGGAAATCCTTGTAAAAACGATAAGCCCGGGTATCGTAACCCGCCCCCATAATCACCACCTGCTTCACATCGCTCTTGAGTTCCTTCAGCAATACGGAATCCATGTGTTTGGTGCGGGCGGTGACGTAATAAAAAATCCATAATTTATCGTGGTTTATGGAATTGACTGAGCTTTCGAAGTCCAGGGTCCACCCCATGTACTGTTGCATGAGGTCCAGGTTGACGATCCTGGCCGCAAGATAGTCAGGGTTACGGGTCCTGGGGTCCGGGTCCTGGGCGGCGATGGCCCGAAAACACATGTTAAAAGCCGCTGTAATCGACTTTTTTGGGGCATTTACTGCCCATGCAAGAAACGCAAACATTAAAATGGCGGAAACCACTGCAATGGCGATCCATTTTGGCCCGAGCTTATTTTCTGAATTGCTGCAATTTATCCCAGTTCCCATGTTCAGACTCCTTTTCTTCGCTTAAAAAATTGAAAAATTAATAGCCCCAGGCCAATGGTTATCAATCCGCCAATGGGCGCCTGAGGCGTTGTCGCCAGGCAGTAGGCCACGATCCACAGGTTTGCAATGATGAACAACACAGGGGTTACGGGGTAGCCGGGAGTACGGTATTCGGCGGTGAGACCGGACCTTCGCCGCAATCGCATAAGCCCCACGACCGTGAGAAGAGACGTGATGGAAAGCGTGAACCCGATGTATATGAGCAATTTTTCAAATGATGCGGTTAACACCAGTAAGGCCGCGATGCAGGCTTGAAGAAAGATGGCGCCACCGGGAGTATGGCGGCTGCCGCTGACCCTTGCTATGGATTGGAAAAACAGCCCGTCCCGCGCCATGGCGTAGTACACCCGTGGACCGGTCATGATCATGGCGCTAATCAATGACAGCAAGCACAAGGTTATGGCCAGGCTGAAGTAGACCCCGACCCTTGGGTTGAAAAGTGCCGAGGCGGACCGGGCGCCCACTTCCAGTACGCCGCCCATTTTTTCCGGGGATAATGCATAAACATAAAGGATATTGACAAGAAGATACAAACCGCAAACGATTGAAGTGCCGACAATTAAAGCCAGAGGGATGTTGCGGGCCGGATTTTTTATTTCAGCCCCCAAATAGGCGGCGGCATTCCAACCGCTATAGGCAAAAGCCACAAATATTAAAGATACCGCGAATTCCCCTTTCCATAAGGACCGGCCCCATGCCGGTGCTTGGAAGTTCGACCAGTCGCCTTGCCCGATCCAAAATCCCGCACAAACAAAAACACCGATGATACCCAACTTCATCAGGGTCAGGCTGTTTTGCACTTTGCTTCCAAAGGTCAGGCCGAAATAGTGGACCAGGGTTAAAAGCAATATCACCCCAATGGCGATACCCTCTTTGATGGAAAGCGTCAGGATGGTGATTCCGTCAAACTGGTATACGAGAGCCGGAACATTCTCCGGTCCGATGATGGGCCAAAGATAGGTTGAGAAGGCGATGGAAGCGGCAGCAATGGGCGCAGAAAATCCCACGGTCAATGATACCCAGCCTGAGAGGAAGGCCATTGCCGGGCCGAAGCTGTGGCGCAAAAAGGCGTATTCTCCACCTGCTTGCGGAAAGTTGGCGCCCAGTTCCGCATAACAGAGCGCCCCACATAATGCCAATATCCCCCCGGCCAGCCAGCAGAGCAGAAGGGTTGTCGGGTCTTGCAGTTTTCCCATGATGAAGCCGGAGGTGGTAAAGATTCCGGTGCCGATCATATTCGCCATGACCAGATTGGTGGCGGAAAACAGACCTATTTTTCGCTGCAACACATGCTGTGGATCTTGGCTCATCTTCCACCCCGGCTATGTTCTGCGCCAAAAACATGGGAAAGACCCGACGCCATTGTGACATGAGGTCAGTAAGAAGTTCGAAATATAGCAATTACAATCGGCTGTTTATCTATTGTGATGGATACAGGATTGCCATTGCCCCTTTGTATATTAAGGTATTTACGATTTTAATAAGATCGGCGAGCTCCTCCTCTGTTTTGTATTCATCGAATTCAAAAGAGTCTGCCAAAAGAGATGCCAAGCCATGGACATACACCCATCTTACCTTCCGCATATTTGTTTGAAAATCTTCGGGTAAATCTTTGAAGCCCGGATCATCGGATAAATCTTCTCCAAGTTTGGTAAAAATTTCTGCAGAAAATTTTTTATAAAGATGGTTATGTTTTTCATGAAAAAGTGCTTTAAAAAGTTTTTTCTCCCTGTTGGCAAAAAGAACGTATCCGTATCCTTGATCTAACCATTTATCTCCTGTTCTTGGCGTTCTTATATATTCCTCGAGTAATGCCATCGTTTTTTTTACAACCTCTTCTTCGAGGTCATTCATTGATTTGAGGTGGGAATAAATCGGCCTTGTGGAGGATTTCAATTCTTCGGCTATGGAACGGGCAGACAGGCCTTCCCATCCGTTTTTGCGGACGATTTCATAGGCTGCGGTTACGATGGACTCTTTTTCAAACTTGACTTTCGGTGGCATACAATATTTCCTTTTCCACTTAATGGGTAGCGATCGTTATATTACGACTGTTATATAACGTACGTTGCGTTATCTGTCAAGGGCTAATTTAAACCAAACCCAAAGCCAATGTGAATCATCGGCAGGTGCTGATCTGTTTGTAGAACAAATCTATGGTGGTGATAAAACGCCCCGGCCGGAATATATTTGATATCATGGCAACTACAATGTATTATCCACAACTACAACAACCCCAAAGAAAGGAGATTTAAAAATGACGACAATCGACACGATGGAGAAAAAGCCTCTTTGGTTGTCAATGGAGGAGTGTATTTCCAAGCTCTCTTCGGAAGACCTATCGGAAAACAACCGGGAACAAACGATTCACCGCATTGGCAAAGAACTTGACGATACGGGTTATAATGTTTCTAACCATGGCGGCAATTTGCTTCAGCTACGATGGACAATTGATGAAAGGCTGTCAGTGGGCAGACCCTTCATGAAGGATTTCGTGGATGCCCTCGAAGCACTCACGCTGGAGGATCTGGCTGATCTTGAACCGGCAAACGCCAAGCTCGTCCGTGATGTTGGCGACGCTTGGCCGAAAATCAAAGGTTCGGAACGTAGAGCGGATGTGCTTCGGATTGTTGAGAAGACAAGACTTGATCTGCTCATTGCCAAGGCGAAAGGCCTTTCCGGCGATGCGGGCATCCGGTTACTGATTGAAGAAGAAATTGCTTCAGAGGTTATCGTGGAAGGCCTTGACATTACGACGGAGAAACTGGAACAGGTAAACGCCGACATTGAAAAGGAACTTGCAGAGAGGGAAAGTGTCAAAACACTGCTCGAGGCCGTGGAAAATAAGACCAAGGAAGAAAGAGTAAAGCATTTACTTGACAATACGGTCTCGGACGCGCTGATCATAGAGTTGGCGGAAGTCGATGCGGGTGCCCTTGCAGACATCAAAAAGTCCATTGAAGCGGAGCTTAAAGAAAAACAAAGGCTGGCCGACGAAGAAGCCGCAAAGAAAAAAGCAGAGGCAGCCGGCCCCGCTTTGGAAGATATTGACCCGGAAGAGCTGCTTGAGTACATCGAGTCCATCCGTGAGATTCTTGAATTCAGCGACCAGGAGAAGGACATCAGAATTATGTGTGAGCAGAGTTCTATCCCCATTAGCCTGGTGGATGTTGCCGTTTCCGATCCCGACAAGCTGGATGAACTCGAAAAAGAGGCGGAAGGGTAAACAGATACCCTGAAAGAGATTGCCGGTCCGGAGGTTCCGGGCCGGCGTTTCCATAGTGCTTATGGATTATTCTTGACACCACCCTGGTTTATCGTATACCAAGGGGACCATTATCAAAAGCATATGAAAGAGGTGTTTTGTGTTTATGAAATTTATGGATATTGTGTCAATGGTTGCCGACAAGGGAATCAACCTGCTGGTAGCTGATTGATCAATGGTTCTGCAGTATCCAAAAAAAGCTGTTCAGTTTTAAAACAGACTCATTTCTTCCAGTGTGTTCCCCCGCAGATCTCTGATTGAGAATCTACCCCTATAGTTGTCTCCTTTGTCGGAAACGGCGCCTATATCAAGATATTCAAAAATAATCAAAAGCGCCGGTGGGCTGCGCCCTCGGTTTCATGCGCCCATAAAAACCGGTAAAAATACAGATAAAGATAGGTGGGACTCAACAATGAGCATCAAACAAGATACAAATAAAAACGACAACATCCATCACCTTTTACAGATGGGATGGTCGACCCATTTTCAGACACAGCTGGAACGCTTTTCAAACGACGGCTTGATTCCGGCCAGAGTAATCGGGGTAAGAAAAAACAGTTTTCGAACAAGCAACGGCAAAAGCGAATGGCTTGCCACCCTGGCCGGAAAGCTCAAACACAGTGCCGACGGCATGTATCCGGTCACAGGGGATTGGGTCCTCATGACCGATGCTGTGATTTCCAGGGTGCTGGTACGAGTGAATGCCTTATCCAGAGGCGCTTCAGGTACCCATAACAAACAGGATGCACAGCCACAAAAGGGGCAGATCATTGCAGCGAACCTTGATACCGTTTTTATCGTTTCCGGTCTTGACCGGGATTTTAACCTGCGCCGCATAGAGCGGTACTTGACCCTGGTCTACAACTGCGGCCTGAATCCTGTCATCATTCTGACAAAAGCAGATCTGCACCACGATCCGGAACATTTCATGGGTGAAGTAGAGGCTGTGGCGTTGGGCGTTCCCGTACACCTGGTTTCGGCATCAGATGAAACAGGCTTGATCTCTCTGGAACCATATCTCACTCCAGGCCGGACCACTACCATGATGGGGTCTTCCGGCGCGGGCAAATCCACCCTGGTGAATCGGCTTTACGGTAAAACCGTACAGCTTACCGGTGCCATAAGCACCCACGTGGGCAAGGGTAAGCACATAACTACCTCCCGGGATCTGATCATGATGCCAAAAGGGGGAATGGTGATCGACAACCCCGGCATCCGGGAAATTTCCTTCTGGGAAGTTGATAAGGGGATCGAAGCCGCGTTTCCTGAGATTGAAAAGCTTGGTCTGGGATGCCGTTTTACAAACTGCAACCATACCCACGAGCCCGGCTGCCGGGTCCTTGGGGCAGTCCATGAAGGTGAAATTTCAAAGGACCGGCTGGAAAACTACCGGAAAATGAAACGTGAACTGGACTATATGTCCCATCGCCAGCTCAAAAGTGCTGACCGTGTGGAAAAGGAACGCTGGAAAGAGGTCGCTTTAAAAATTAAAGCCATAAAAAAAAGGAGATGAAATACAGGGTCATTGGACCTTTGATGGCTCTAATTTCAACCAGACTGCACGACCTCGTAGTATCGATTCGAGGTCATGCCTGCAAACAAAACCGCTCCGGGGCAGGGCGCCACCAGCTTTTTTTTCCACTCTGAGCCGATGATGTTGAAAAGCTCCAGACAGGCTGAACAGAGATGCGTTGTTTTCCCTAAGGAGTAGGGGATGGGTTCCTCGCCCTCCAGAAAATATTCGGGCTCGATGAAATTGGCGTGATTGGCGCAGTGGGTGATGAAGAGCTCCTGATAGCTTTTGCTGTGGAGGCCCATGATCTTCAACCAGCGGCCGTTACGTTTTTTTTCTTCCGCATCAATCTTATCCCAAGGCTCCGGCTTGATGGCCGCATAGCTTTCCCGGTCCAGAAGGGCCAGCTGCTCCGTTCGACCTGGAAATTTGCGGCACCGGAATTTGGAATCCCGAATAAGCACTTCTTCCTTGAGACCCCATGGGGCCAGGTTGCTGGCGCTGACAACCAGTATTTGACCAAAGTGCGGGGAAGTTTTGAACCAGGAGAGTTGTCTTTTGCAGAGGGCGTACGTTTCCCAGGCATGGGGCGGTACATACCCCAGGGTGATTTTTTTGGAAAGGGGCACGCAGACGGCTTTTTTGGCCTCATGCAGGGGAACGCCGTCTCTAGCCGCCATGGCTCTCACGTGGTTGAAGCGTTCCGAATCCATCCAGTAAATGTATTTTAGGAATCCGCTGATGGGGTCTCCTCCTTTACAGTCTTTCGGGTTTTGGGTTCACGGGGCTTGCGGGCTTTTCTCACCTTCCGCTCTTTCTTGGGTTCTTCCGCCGTTTCAGCCTGCAGGCTCTCTTCCACCAGGAAGCTGATATCCCGCATCACCAGGGGAGACTGGGTGGCGGTGATCCCCACATTGAGGCCCTGGTAACAGAAGGGGCACGCGGAGACCAGTTCCTGAGCACCGGTTTCCTCCGCTTCCCGAACGCGCCGCTGGGCCATTTTGTTCTGAATGTCGGGGTATCCCGATTTAAGGCCTCCGCCGGCGCCGCAGCACCTGGAGTATTCCCGGTTCCGGGGCATTTCCATGAGTTCAAGGCCGGGAATGGCCTCCATGATGAACCGGGGATCATCGTAGACGCCTGAGGCCCGGCCCAGATGGCAGGGATCATGGTAGGTGACCTTTTTTTCCACCGGGGTCTTGAATTTCAGCTTTCCGTCCTCATACAAACGGCGAAGGAACTCCACCGTATGGAGCACCTCGAAGTTCAGGTTCCCCACTTTGGGGTAATCTTCCTTGATGGTTTTAAAACAGCCGGAACAGGAGGAGATAAGGGTCTCGAAACCCGCGTCATTAAACATCTTGATATTATCCCCGGCGATCCGTTCAAACTCCCCATCCCCCATCCTCAACATGACACTGCCGCAGCACTTCTCATCCTTACCGAAAATCCCGTAATCGATGCCAAGGGTTTCGAGGATATTGATGGTGCTGACCGCCACCTGCTTGACGTTAATGTCGTAGGCCGCGGTGCATCCCAGAAAGAGCAGAACCTTGCCGTTGGTTTTTTTCATTTCCCTGGGAAGATCCGCAATGAGCCCTTCCTTTTTGGCCCGTCGGGCCCATTTGGACCGGCCGGCTCTGGGCTGCTGCCAGGGGTTATCGTAGGATTTAACGCTTTTTACCAAAGCTTTCTGGGTTTCCAGGGGGGCGTAATCCGCTTGAACCATGAGTCGCCGGATATCCTCCCACAGATTGACCGTGTCGATCTTGGCGGGGCACACGATATGGCACTGTCCGCAGGTGGAGCATTCGTAGAGGTTCCGGACGAAATCCTGAACCTGAGCATCGGTGACCTCCTTGTACCCGAAAACGGTTCCAATGAGTTTTTTCAGTCCAGAGGGCCCTTTTTCGCTTCTGACAATACGCCCGATCAGTCCCTGCTGAGAGCGGATAATGTTCAAAAAATCCGTTACCTTGGCCCTGGGGATAATACTCTCTTTGGCATCCTGATCGTAAACCGGGCACCAGGTGAGACATTCGCCGCACCGGGTACAGGCATCCAGTTCGATGAGACGGCGCATGTCCAGGTTGCCAATAAGAACATCACGAACTTCTTCTTTTGAATCTTCCGGAGCGGGTGTGGGTGTTTCCGTTTCCGCGTCGGGGGTTTTTTCAGTCTCTATGGATTCGTTTTCAGCCATTTTATTCCTTGGGATGAAATTTGATGCCTATTTCATTTTGTAATTCAAAAGCAATGTAAGGGGCGTATTAAACATATGCCGCATTTTCCCGAAAGGCAGGTACGCCACGAAAACCGCGCCCAGAACGGCATGTGTCCACCAGAGATAGGGGTAAACCGCAGTCCAATGGATACCAGTGAGGGACAGCAACCTGGAGATGGGATAACCGATGAAGGAATAGAGACCCACTTCCGGGGGAAGCTGCGTCATCAGTATCCGTACCCCTTCCGCCAGAAAACCCATCAGGACCAGAAGGCCGATCAGGAGCAGGGCGAGATTATCTTTGGTTTCGGAGACCACGTGAGGGGGCTTGATGATCAGCCGCTGAAGCGCTGCCAGCACGATTCCCAGCAGGATCAAGATGCCGCAAAGGTCGTTTACAAATGATATAAACCCGCTGTTCTTGTTAATGAGGATGACGGCGAGCGAACTTTCTGGCCCGATCCGTGAGACAAAAAAAGTAAAAATGCTCAAGAAGAAACGGAAAAGGATGGGCAAAAAGATGAGAGAGTGAATGAACCACCGCTTGACACTCTCCTGAAGGAGCCGTCGCTGCAGGATGACATCGAAAAAAATGGTTTTCAGGATGGTGAAAAAATCCCTTGAAAAAAGTGTCCCCCAAATGGATTCGGATGCCAAACCGACTTTGCGGTGCATGGATTTTTCTTCACCCTGTACGCTCCCTTGAAACCAGAAGAGGACCGTAAAAAGAATCCCCAGAATCAACAGAATGAAAGCCACCCAGAAAACAGGCCCGCCCATGGTGAGCGACACATCGTGGCACATGATGCAAATGACGCTTTTGGCGGGAAGGACCGCATGGGCGGCTCCCACCTTGTTTCCCGGGGTGTGGCAGCGCTGACAGAAATCAGCCCGGTTTGTGTCCTGAAGGGTATGGTCCGTGAGGCCGATGGGTGTTTTCTTGTCATTTACGTGGGCTGGGCGCACCTGATCGGTTTCCTTGTCAAAGTAAACGAACTTGGAAACACCATGGCAAGCCTGGCACTGAACTCTCAAGTGCGGTGCATGGATTTGGCCCGCGCCATTGTGAACGGGATGACATGCCAGGCATTGGGCGCCTGTTATGGACTGGTGTGGGGAACGCGCCACATCCGTATGGCACTGGATGCATCCCACAAAACCGTGACGCCCCTTTCGAATCTCTATGGGATCAACTTTCAGGGAAACTTTGGTTTTGTTGACGGTTTTGACACAGACGTCTTTCCGGTGGCATTCCAGACAGAAGGCCTGGGAAGCAAACCCACCGGCATTGGTTTGGACATTGGGAAGACGGTGGCAGTCCAGGCAATCCCGCTGCTTTCCTTCCAGTTGCGAGGACATCATGGGCTTGATTTCCCCGGCATTTACCTGCCACGCCAAAAAGAAGAATCCCAGACAAATGGTTAGATACCACATTCTCCCAATGAACCGTTTAATCCCTCGTTTTCCCATGTCAGTCCTGTCTTTATTGATGTTGGCGGCCATTCCGCATTCCGCAATTTCAAAGGCTATCCAGTTCCCCGGGATGTTCGTGCCTCATCTTTTCCCGGGTGGTCTTACCGTTGAAGATGGTTTTTTCAACGGGGAATGTTTCCGGCCTCAAATGGGTTGTTACCATATGAACCACAAATTTCAGAGCCACGGCCATAATGGCTTCATAGAGATGCAGCACCTGTGCCAGATTGATGAAATAGCCCGGCAGGAGGGTGGAGAAAAATTCCGGAAACCACAGAAACAGCCCCGTGAACCCCATGGTGTTCATGCCCAGAAACAAGGCCAGATAATCAAATTTTTCCCAGTAGGTGAAGCGATTGAAACGGGGGATGCTGCCCCTGCCGAAAAAATACCCCATGTGCTGAAACATGTCTTTGATATCCTGAACCCTCGGGAAAAGGGATTGAGGACCCGTGATGCTCCCTTTGAGTGCCAGCTTGAAATAAAAGAGCCAGATGATGTGCACCAGCACGCAGCCGTAGGTGATGACCGCGAAGAATCGATGTAAATAGGCCAGGTGCCCGGCACCCCCCACCAGCCAGGCGAATCCATGGGCCCACCACTGAGCACTGAATTTGAGGGAAAACCCGGTCACCGCAAGTCCGGTAAACCCGATCATGACCACCAGATGCAGCAGGCGTTGAAGGGGTGAGAAACGGATAAAAGTTTCAGGGGGTTGATTTTCCTCTGTGGTCATTTGTGTTTCCTCAACTTTTCGTGAAGTTCCCGTAATATCCAGACGAAGCTATGGCCATAGAAGAAACCCACCACCAGGATCACCAGGATGGCCATCAACACGGTGACGACCTGGATAAGGGCCACATGTGCCCTTTTTTGTTTTTCATTCTCAGGCAGATCCTGGGTGGTGTTATGAATGACCACCTGGGTAAAGCCTTCCGTGGCTTCAGGGTGGCACCGCTTGCAGGTGGCGAGGGCTTCTGTTTTGTTTTTGAGGGATCGGCAGTGGTGCGCGCCGTGGCAATCGGTACAAAAGGCGGCATTTTTGTCGCCCAGGTTCACGGCGGCTTTTCCGTGATAGTTATCCAGGTATGTGGCGGCCTGGGCCGGGTGGCATGTGCCGCACACCGAAACCATTCCACGGCCGATTTCAACACGGGACAAGTGACCCTTGACGTAATGGCTCGAATGACAATTGCCGCAGGTGGGTGCTTTTTTATGTTCAGGGAGTTTGCCGGATTCGGCGGGGGAGTCGGTCCGTTGTTTTGAGAGCGCCTTTGCATGCGCCCCTTCAAGATATTGCGAGTATGAAGGATTGTGGCAGGATTTGCAGCGCCGGTAGTCGTATTGACGGTTGGCATCCTCTTTTAAAAAGAAAGGATTGTCTGTGTTGGGGTGCATGGTTTGACCCTGTTTCATATTCCCGTGACATTGCTCACAGGAAAATGTGCCATGGGCGGAAGCGGCAAAACGTCCCATGTTGACAAACCAGCCGGTTTGGCCGTCGGGTGTGATGGCGGCTTCAGCAGATTGGACCCCCATCAGGGCCATGGACAACGTCAAGCAAAAGAAGAGCGTCAGCCCGAACCGTTTTTGTCCCGGGAACCATTTTTTTAATCCCACCGTGAAAGCGTTCATATTCGATTTTCCCGAACTGAATGAAATAATTTGCCTCTGAAGTAAATTTCCAGAAAGAGGGCGCTGGTTTTGTTCAAAAGGGTGAACAGCGCCGTGGCGGTTGCCAGGGTGTCAATTTTTCGGTCCCACCCTTTCTTGATTTGTCGGATATTTTCTGTCACATGCAGGGCTGCTTGAACCAGACGATCCTCCTCACCCCCACGGACTAAAATAAAACCACCCCTTTCAAAGGACCTCATGCGTTGCCACAGGGCTTCAAGGAACACACGGATTTTACCGGTTTCGTACACCTTGTTGCCGATGGTCCATTTGAGGGGGACCATTTCAAGCCCCGCCGCCACAATCCTTGAATTGCTCAATTCCCGTTTAACGTCCCGGATGAACCCTTTTCTCTCAGGACCTGAGAGAGTGGCCATCCCTCCTACCTCGGGGTTTTCCGAGGGGACCCTTTCCTGGGGCAGATCATGCATCATGGCTTTGGCTAAAAAATGATTGGCCTCTAAAAAATGAGGATGTTCAAAATGAGGCCCGAACAGGTGAAGATGTCCTCGGCCCATTTTTTCCCGGATGACCGCTGCGTTTCCCAGAAGGGTTTTTTCCGCCAGCTTTCGATCCACCAGAAAAAGCGTTTTTTGGGTGAAGTCTGTATAGGTGGCGAGCACGGATGCCGGGTTGGTGATGGTCATGGGAGGCCCCCCGTAGAGGGGTGCTGTAAAGGTCGCGGGTGTTCCAAAGGGAGGTATGCCGCTGGTGGTGACCTCAATCGCCTCCCTGACGGCGTGAAAAATAAATGAACACCCATAACAGGTGCAGAATTTTTCTTTCATGCCGTGGGCTTTGGGAAGGGTCTTGGTCAGGTTGGTGATTTTGGCCGGGACAAAATTAAAGTGATTCAGATGCTCCTTGGAAGAATTAAGCGGAAGATAGGCGCCGGCGCAGGATCCCAGATAAAGGCCGCCCCCGGTGATAAACTTTTCGAGCCTGATTGCGCCCACTGGCCCCAGGGCCTCTGCAATGGCAAAAGTGTCGCCGCCTGAAACAGCCAGAACCTCCACATCTTCCAGCGCATGGCCCCTCAGGTCCACTTCTGTCAAAAAACTGAGGTCGTAAAAGCCCATCCTCTCAAAGATTTCAGCGAACCAGAGCCACGAATGTGAGGTGCCTTTGCCTGCATAGATGCCGATTTTTGGAATTCTGAGTTCTCTCTCCTGATTTTTGGATTCCATCTTATTTGGTAACTGCTAAGATCGATTGGAACGAGATTTTTCCTGCCCCCTGACAACTGCCCCCTGCACCCTGTGAACGGTAACCTGATTTTTAAGCCAGAAGATCCGTAATCACTTCATCCAATGTGTCATATGTGAACTCCATTTCGGTGCCCAGTCCGGCCAGATCCAGCAGCTTTTCTTCCGTTAGTTCGGTGGCCATTTGAAGCCATATGGGGTGAAGTCCCAGGATATAGGCCACCGCCTGGCGCCTTTCCCAGTTTTCATCCATATCTTTTCCAAAGGCCGCCCAGGGACTGAAAATGCTTGTGCCAGTGCTTTCCACAGGACCCTTGAGATCCGGAAAACGCTTTTCGATTTCCGCAGGGTCTGTGAGCCCGGATTTCGCGCTCAGCTCAGCCACGGCAGCCCCGTCTATGCCGTATTTGGCACAGGCCTTGAGGACCAGTCCCGCGTCTTTTGCTGAAAGTCCTGCTTTCTTCAAAGCGACCAGTGGGAATATGTCGGTCAGCAGAAACCCCGGTTCCGGTACGGCGCTCTCTTTCAAAAGGGCAGGGTCTTCGTCTGTGAAAATGAAGGAGTTGGTGGCAAACGGGGTGTTAAAGCACGCCATGTGACGGTGGGTCAATGGGCCCAGAAAGTCACCCAGATCTTCCTCCCCCAGTGCCGAGGCTGCGGCGGCAATGCCCTGTTTTTGCGCAGCAGGATTGGAACGGACTGCGGCCATCAGTTCCGCGCAATCATCTATAAAATCTTCAGGTTCGGATATTTCCAGAAGTCCCATTCCCCGGATGGCCATGAGTTTCAGGTTTTTTTCGCCGAACAATTTTCCGAACCCCATACGGTCGGCACTTTGCCAGTAGTTGATGCCGAACTGGGCCAGGTCAGATCCGTTTTCTCCCGCCTGTCCGATGCCCAATACCTGGATCAGATCGTCCCCCATCTCACTTCGGATATGATCCGTGGCGGCCCAGGTATCTTTTCCCCAGAGATCCTCTGCGTCATTGATGTCCAATATGCCGTCATGAATCCACAGGTAGACAGGCTTGTCAGCGTTCCCTTTGATAACAATATAGTCAAACCCGGAATATTTGAGCTCCATACCCGCATCGAGATTCAATGGGACGTGGGAGATTTTTCCGGTGGACGGGCTTTTGGCGGTCATGATGCCAAGGGATGCGCCGGGGACCAGTGTTCCGGTCAGTAATCCGGTTCCGAGGACAATGGGCCCATTTCCAGTAGGGTGGGCGGATTCATATTGATCATAGAGATGTTTCGTGATGGCGGCGCCGCCAATTTTGTCCAGAACGAGATCTTCGTCCAGTTCATCTTCGGTGATGTCACGGGTGCCCAGATCCACGATGGCGATTTTGTCGGATGCCAGATATTCCATTAATATATCTCCTTTCTCTCTTATTTAGGCCATGGAAATTGCACCTGTGGGACAGAATGTAATGCAGAGTGGACCATCATCCATATCATCGCAGAGATCGCACGATTCCCGGAGCAGCATCGGTTTGGCCGAGGCATCCGCTTCTTTTTCGGGATCCTGTTCTTCGCCGATGCGGTTGATTTCAACACCTTCGGGACGGGCAGCCACCAGGCTGTCCTCGTCCTTTAAAATGACGCCCACATAGTTCTTCTTCTCACGTCCCCGATACGGTACAATGCATGACGAGAGAAGGGCGAAAGCATCGTCACGGTGATATCCGCAGGCCAGTTCGCAGGCCATGCAGGCGGTACATTTTAACGCGTCTATCTGTATTCCCATAAAAAGATCCCTCCCCCTTGTTGTAAAACGGGTATAATAAGGTGTCCTGTTTATATTCTTGATATGACGTGGAAAAACAACATTTTTGTGAAATTTCGGTGTATATTCATATATGGGGTTCGGAAGAAAGTCAAATGATAATTTATAACATTTAAATATATAGTAT
>JAERTK010000206.1 GCA_016844935.1 Desulfobacteraceae bacterium
TGGAAATTCTGGAAGGGCACCATATTCGAGGATATGGAGATACCCAGAAACCGGATGTGGAAATCACACTGCTGCCAAATGCGGACAAAGAAGCCGATTCTTTCCTGATGCAGCATCCAAAAGCAACAATCCATCTTGAAAGGGTTGCGGATCTCGTGGACGGTTTTGAAACGCCTTACGGAATGGAACTTCTGGCTTCGGTCCACTGGGCGGCGGTTCACGACGGCAAAGCGTCGAATGCACAAACCGCCACCCATGCAATGGCCGCCTGGAGTAACCGCAAAAAACGCCTGTTCAAACCGGTGCATATTCGATTCGCCTGGGAAAGGCTGGAGAAAGAAGGCTGGTTAAAATCATGAACCTTTCAAATGGAAATGGAAGGTTGCTCGACCCAGATCGGGCGCAAAGCCGAACAATTACGTCTGCTGGACGAGGAAATTCTCAGTCTGGAGCAGCGAATCACCGCGCTCGAAATGGAAATTGAAAAACTCTACGAAAGGCACCACGTGTCCAAAGAACGGGCGGAATTTATGCAGGAGTGTGATGCAGTTCCGTAAGACCGTTCAACACCCCTGATAATTGCGATTGATCCATGAGGCGACCGGACAGGCGGGTAATGATGGCGCTATCCGTTCTTTTCCAGGAACGGATGTGCATCCCCGCAAAACGATCCGACCAGCTTTCTTCCAGCAACCCTTCCACCTCTATCTATGCGATAGGTCGCGGCTTCCCAGGATCGCAGATGTTTTATTTGATGTTCATTAGACATGGTTACGCTTTCCTTTTCTGTTTTGTTGTGAGGTATGCGTAACAGCGATGGGCATCTGCTAGTGCATATTTGTGGATATGTGCTTGCAGATGCAACGCCGTAGACGGGCCAAAGGACAAGCAAGATGCTGGATCTATTTTTTGCCGAGGCCCTTAAATCAGATACCCAAGATACCCAGTTCCCGGGATTTTTCCACCGCCTGCCTCCGGTTTTCAACACAGAGCTTCTGATAGATGCTTTGGAGGTGCGATTTGACGGTGAGTGGCGAAATGGAGAGTTCCAGAGCGATCTCCTTGTTTTGCAGACGTGTAGACAGCAATTCCAGGACATCCAGTTCCCGTTGGGTCAAAGGCTCTACCAGAGGCTGAATGGGGGTGGATGGCCGGGCCGGTCTGTGGGCCGATGCATCAGGATCTTTCATAGGGGCTTCCCCCGTATGAACGTCCCCTTCATCCCCGAAAGCGGCCAGGATTTTTTCAATATAGTCCCCGGCACCATTCTGCTTTTTAAGCCGGGTGAGCATATCGGGCATGGGGGACCCCGGCTCGACAAAGGGTCGAACCCACCCTCCGGGTGTCGCAAGATTCAACGCTTGTTCCAGGATTTTCAGGGCTTCTTCCCTCCGGGATCGTTTATAAAAAGCAAGCGCCTTCAAAACCAGGATATCGATCAGGTGAAAGGTGTTGTGAATGGCGCCCGCCGCCTCCCGCAACGCATCGAGTCTTTCAGCGGCCTCCTCCAGGCTCTCATCGGAATCTATTAGGACGAGTTGCCTGCAATGGGTGACATGGGGAAGTTCCAGCCATAAGAAAAAGGAACCCATGCCAGGCTCCTCGTCAATCGATCCTATCGATTCACTTCCCGCTTCAGCGTTTCCCTGAAGCAGAGAGAGCCTGATCCGGGCGGATTGGGCAATGGAATGGCGGGCGGCGTCATCGGTCTCATGGGCGAAGGCGATGAGTTGTTTTATGGTTTCGTCGGCTTTTTCCCTTTGCCCCGTCATCTGGTATGAAAACGCAAGGCCGGCCAGGCAGTTCAAGGCCTGTATGCTATGCATGATGTATTTCTGATCCGCCGCTGCCGCAAAATGCTGGATCGCCTCGTCCAGGTCGCAGGCATGAAATGAACAGCATGCCTGCATGTAGTCGCTCCAGGTATTCGCATAGGAAAATCCGTGTTTCTCGGACACCCGGCGCAACAGGGCAGCGGCTGTTTCCACCTGCCTTAGATCGCCGGACAACATATGAACAAAGCAGGGAACGGCCAGCAGTCGTGAATAATAGATTCCCTTTCGCTTTGGATGGCTGCTGATTTTTTGATCCAATTCCCGAATAGCAATTTCTTTTTTGCCGATCATTTGACAGGCTATGGCATGATAGATCTCATTATCACCCCGGATCAATCCGTACTCTGGTTCCTTTGGAACCTGCTCCTGGGACTTTTCGCTATACGCGATAGTTGAATCCAATTGTCCCTGCCAAAAGGAGAGAAGGGCCTTGAAAAAATAAAATTCTCCGGTCAACGCCCGCTTCGAAGGATCATTTTGCAAAATAGAATCAACATGTTCCAGGATCTCGGGAATTTCCAGCAATTGAAACCGGTGGTTCAATACCCAGGCTCGGGTCAACAGCAGTTCCGGCGATTGCCTTATATTCTCATCCGGAATATAAGCCAGCCACTTCTCAACGGTAAACCATTTATCGTCATTCAATGCGGCGTGCCGGTTTTTTTCGACGATCCCGGCTGCCCCATGAACATCCCCGGCTTGAATGGCATGATCGAGCGCCTCTTGAATCAGGCCATTTTCTTCAAACCACCGGCTGGCCCGGGAATGAAATGTCCCGATCTCTTCAGGACTGCATTTCCGCTTCAACCGGTCTTGAAGAAGCTGTTGAAACAGGTGATGATAGCGGAACCAGGTATGTGTTTCGTCCAGGGGAACCACAAACAGATGGGTTTTTTCGAGCCATTCGATAAACGCCTGCCCATTTTTTTCATTCTCAACCGGCCGTTCTTCGGGCAGCTGAACGGCATCGCAGAGCGGCGCGCAAAAACGGTTCAGGATGGATGTCTCGATCAGAAAACTTGCAAAGTTGCCGGGAACTTTTAGAAGGACTTCCTGCATCAGATATTCCCGGACAAAATAGGCGCCTTCTCCCAAACCTTCCAGGATGTGGTCACGCTCCCCCTTCTGCCCCATGGACAGGGCGGCCAGTCGCAGGCCTGTCACCCAGCCCTCAACTTTTTCATTCAGGACCGATGCGGTACTTTCATCCGGCGATGCAGAGAGAAAACGCGCAAGGAATGCCGTTGTTTCCGAATTCGTAAAACGCAGGTGTTCTATGGTAATTTCCGTCAATTGTCCCCCGGCCCGCAAGGGGCCGATGGGCAGGGGCGGATCACGGCGGGTGAGCAGAACCAGATGCAGCATGGGCGAGGGATAGCGCAACAGCTCTATGAGCAGACTGTGGACCGCCTTTTCTCGAATGCGGTGATAGTCATCCAGCACCAGGATAAAGGGCTCCTCCACCTGTTCCATGTCGTTCAGCAGGTTGTAGGCCAGAACCTTCAGAGAGGGTAAACTGGCTGCCTTCAGGAGTGTTCTCGTCTTCAGGGCCACCCCGGGAAAAGCATCCTGCACCGACTCGATCAGGTAAGTCAAAAAAACACGAAGGTCATTGTCGTTTTCATCAAGAGATAACCAGGCGCCGGGACATGTGCAGACCTCCAGCCATTGGCTCGCAAGGACGCTTTTTCCGTACCCGGCAGGGGCGGAGATCAGTGCCATGGGCCTTCGACGACCCTTTTCCAGAAGCTCTATCAGCCGGGGCCTGGGACGATATCCGCGGACACGGGGGGAGTGTGCAGCTTGGTGCGAAGAATCGGCTCCGGAGAGATGTCTTCCTCCGGTCGGACCGTGGACAGAAATTTTTTGTACTCGGAGAGGACGATACTCGAGATCGCGGAACTCAGATACACGTCTCCCGAAAGAACGGTACGAATCCCCTGAACCATCTCCTCGGGAACGCTCTCCTTCAGGATATAGCCGGCAGCCCCGGCCTGAAGCATGTCCCTGACAAAGCTTTTTCCGGAGTGAACGGACAGGGCCACCACCCGGGTATCAGGAGACTCGGATAGAATCTGACGTGTGGCATCAATACCGTCCAAATTCGGCATGGCAATGTCCATGACCAGGAGATCCGGAGACAACTCCCGAAGCCGCTCGATGGCTTCCAGACCGTCACCCGCCTCTCCAACCACCTTCAGGTCCTTTTCCTTTTCCAACAGGCGGCGGAGTCCCTCGCGGAATACCGGGTGATCATCGACGATAAGAATGGTGTGAAGCGTTTCAGTTTTCTCGTTCATATTATCCTGCCTTGACAAAAGTATTCACTGCCTTTCACAGCGATTGCCGACCCCTGAACCGTTGGCGTCAGCATTATCTTTCTCTCACCGGCGCCATCAAAACCGCCCGGCATCCCTTGCCCGGTTCGCTCCGGATATCAAATGACCCGCCCATATCGGCCATCCGTTCCTGAATGCTGAACAGTCCGTACCCTCCCTTTTCCTCCTCTTTCGAGGGTGATGCTTGAGGATCAAAACCGACACCGTCATCTTCCACGATCACGTTTACCCATCGATCTTCGGATTTCAAATGAACGCTCACATTCCCCGCCTTGGCATGCTTGATCACGTTGGTGAGCAGTTCACGCACATTGCGGAACAGGACGGCACGCATGCTGTCATCCAGTGTTTTTCTGAGTTTTTCATCGATTTCATCGACAAACGCCGTTTTAAGCCCATATCTTTTTTCTATACGCTCCTCCAGCCACTCCCATATGGCGGCGCCCAGCCCGATCTCGTTCAGCGTGGGAGAACTCAATTCAAAAATCAGGCTGCGGGTATCCTGGAGGGACTTGAGGAGAATATGGGATATATCCTTGACCAGCATTTTCCTTTCCACCTCTGATTGCGCTTCCAGTACCCCGTTCAGCTGCATGCGTGCCAGGGCCAGAGCATGACCCACATGATCGTGCAGGTCCGCGGCAATGCCGCGGCGCTCATTTTCCTCGGCAAGGGTCAACTGGTAGGCCAGGGCCTTGAGTCTCCCCTGATATTGCCGAAGTTCCATTTCCGCCTTTTTGCGGTGCGTGATATCAATTCCGAATGATATGATACCGATAATCTTTCCTCTCTTCCTGATTTCACTGTTTGTCCACGAGATAAAACGCTCTTCACCGGACTGGGTCACAATGGGATTTTCAAAGGACCCCGGAAGACCACCCTTCATCAGTCGGTCAAACTCTTCATGGACTTCGGCGTACCGCTCACGCGGGACCAATGTCTCAAACCAGTTCTTTCCTTGGATATATGATAGGGCGTATCCCGTAATACTTTCGGCTGCGGGATTGAAGTGGATAACACGTCCATGGTCATCCAGGCTGACGATCATCACGTTTGCCGTTTGAATCAGATGGTCGGTGTAGTTTCGCATATCTTCCAGATTTTCTTCTGCTATCTTGCGGTCGGTGATGTCCTCTTCCAGGTGAACAATATTCAACACCCTGCCGTCATTGTCTCTGATGGGATAAAGCCGGCATTGAATCCAGCGCTTTCTACCCTCCCCACTATTCTCAAGACCAAGTTTTTCAAAGGTATCTAAAGCATCATACTGTAATGGAGGAAGGGTCATTTCTTCTCCCTTGTAGGCCCTTTCCATCAACGGCATAACACCCAATTTCCTGATCTGTTCGTCTTCGAGGACATTATATTTTTCATAGATTTCCTGTAAGGTGTCCTGAGAAATACCCCATAGCGCCATAAATGCAGGATTCACGTGACTGACACTTCCATCAGGATTGGAGATCTGAATTGAAATGGGAGACTGATCCATCAGCCTTTGTAGGCTCTTTTCACTCTCTTTCAAGGCCTCTTCCGACTGCCTGCGCTCGACAATTTCCGTATCCAGTGCCGCTGTGCGCTCCCGCACCTTTACTCTCAGTTGCCTGTTCCAGAAGACAAAAAGGAGAACAAGAATGAATATCGCCCCCGCAACGCCCAGAATCCATCTCAAAACATCGCCCGGTTTGATGCCGTAATCGACTTTGACCGTAGACCATTTATTGATGATAGCGGCCCTTTCATGTTCAATGGCATCAAAAACCTTGTCCATAATATCCCGCAATTCAGGCCAGTCGCTCCGTATGCCCATGGCGACGACTGCATTTGGCAGCGAGCTTGGCGCCGATGCCTTGAGGTTTGACAGTCCCAAATCATTTATCATTGAAGACGTGGCCAGCAAGCTGCCGATGAACGCAAAGGGCTTTCCCGAAGAAACCGCGCCCAGTGCCTCCTTGTTGTTATTGCAGATCAACAGGTTGATATCAGGATGATCTTTAGCCAGTATTTTATGGGTGAGATATCCCTTTATCACCGCCACTGTTTTACCGGACAAGCTCTCCATGGAGGACACAAAGGGGGCGTCATCCCGGGTG
>JAERTK010000207.1 GCA_016844935.1 Desulfobacteraceae bacterium
GTAGAAGTACTTTATCAAAAACCAGTAAAATGACAAGATTATTTTTCAATGCATTTGGCATAAAAACTCAAAATTCAAGTCGATCAGATCAAGATATCGGGAGTATTTTGGTAGCTTAAATTTCGTGGAAATCGGTCTTGAAATGGGGTCCACTTTAACATTTCTTCAAATGAAAGCGGGGAAATTCCATCCAGACCGTAGCGAAGTGAAATGATTTGAAACAATCTGTCGTTCAAAGAACGTAGCGCTTTTCGTATTAATTTTTTGGGCATAAGGTTTTTTTAGCTAACAGCAACCCCAGGTCTTTCTAAATTCTGTCGGAAATTCGGCAAAGAAACCATTGATAATGTTGCACCAGAATAGATCCTGGAATTTTTAGACAGGATTACCGAACGCACCAAACAACAAACCAAAAAAACTCGCTACGCTCACCTCTCAGCTTTCTTCAACTTCATCAGAGCCAACATTGACCCAGATTTCCACGACCCTTGTTCCACGCCTATCCTGAGAAAAATGTTCAAAGCGAAATCGATTCCCGCGTGGGAAATTATTGAAAAGGACGTCATCGACGAAATCATCTTCAGGACAGACAAGCCAAGAGACCGGCTCATACTGGAACTGATGGCCCGGGGCGGAATGAGAATCGGTGAAGTGCTGAAACTGACGCCTGCTGATGTACAAGACAGAAAACTAACGCTCAGGAGCCCTAAAAGCGGTAAAAGGCGGGAGCATGTGTTCATCCCGCAAAAAGTAGCGGACAGACTCAAGGCGTACATCAGGGATAATAATACCCAACCCGATCAAAGAATTTTTCCCATATGTTATGAAGCCAGCAGGACAATGGTCAAACGTGCCGGCCTAAAGGTTGGAATTCGGTTGCGACCTCACGATTTGAGGCGGCATGCGGCAACATATACATCCCGATCAGGTGTTCCAATAGAGATCGTCAGTAAGGTGATTTTACGCTATGCCAACCTTTCGACCACTCAGATATATTTGGGAAAAGTTCCTGATACGGAAGCGATTCGATTGATAGAAAACCTGTATTCTTAAACTGACAAATCCAGGGTGAGGGAAAGAAAACCTTCACCCTGGGAAATGTTATAGCATGACATATATAATTGATATTTCATTTATTTATGCCATCAGCGCACTTGTGAGAGATAGCAGTTATGTTGCGTGTGGAGAAACACTATTGATCAAGAAATAAGATAAAATCCAGTTTCAATGTTCGTCCAAAATTTCCCTGATCGCCCAGGCCAGCTTCACCGTTTCAATCGGTTTCTCAATGTATTCTCGGATACCGAGTGCCTTGGCGTTTTCCTCCGATATTCTGTCACTATAGCCAGTACAGATAATCACCGGCATATGCGGCCTGGTTGCCAGGATCTCCCTGGCCAATCTGTCTCCGGTCATTTTGGGCATGGTCATATCGGTGATGATGATATCGAATCGATCCGGATCTGCCCTGAACCATTTAAGGGCTTCCTCAGGATCCGTGGTACTTTTGACCCGATAACCCAATCGCTCGAGACGCTGGTGATTCAGGTTCACCAGGGATTCTTCGTCATCCACAAAAAGGACCCTTTCAGAACCCCCTTTGATTTCCCGCACCGGTTTTTTTTCTATCTCAGTTGTTTTTTCCAATGCGGGAAAATAGATTTCAAAGACCGTTCCTTCCCCGCGCTTGCTTTCAACCCCGATGCCACCGCCATGGCTCTTTACAATGCCGTGTGTTACCGAAAGCCCCATTCCCGTGCCCTTGCCCACTTCCTTGGTGGTATAATAGGGATCAAAGATTCGGTCTATAACATCGGGATCAATGCCCTCACCTGTGTCCCGCACTTTCAAACTCATGTAGGCGCCGGGGGGCAGAACCCAGTCAAAGCAGGCTTTTTCTTCCTGTAGAAACGTGTTTTCGAGGGTCACTTCCAGGGTGCCCCCTTTTTCAGACATGGCCTGGGCCGCGTTGGTTACCAGGTTCATCATGATCTGATTGATTTGGGTTGAATTCCCTGAAATGTTACAGGGGTCATCTGAAATGCGCTCTGCAAACGCCACGCTGGTAGGAACAGCGGATCTGAGCATTTTCAAGGATTCCCTGATGATGGGAACCATGTTTATGGGTTTGCTCTCCTGGTCAGCCTTGCGGCTGAAGGAGAGCAATTGCTGGACCATATCCTTTGCCCTGAGGGAAGCCATGGAAATTTCTTTCAAAGCGCTACTGGCGGGATTCCAATCTGGAACGTCATCGGAGGCCAGTTCCGCATTCCCGAGGATAATGGCGAGGATATTGTTAAAATCATGGGCAATACCGCCTGCCAGGGTTCCGACGGCCTCCATTTTCTGGGACTGCTGGAGCTGCGTTTCCATTGTTTTGAAATCAGTGGTATCTCTAAAAACAGTCAGCTTTGATACAGATCCATCTCCGTGAGCAATAGGGGATTGCGAAATATGGTAAGAGCGGTTGTCCTTAGGACTCACGATCTCTAATTCAAGAGATTCACCTTCTTGTACTTTATCATGCAGACACCATGGGCATTTTTCTTCCAGATCGTGCAAAGCCTTGAAACAATGCTCTCCTGTGACGTCACGTCCAACTCTCCTGATCATGGCCGGGTTCATATATTCAACTTGAAAATCAGGCGAGCAAATATATATGGGCTCTATCATCGCTTCCATCATAGACCGATATTTCTCTTCACTCTCCCGCAGCGCCTCCTCGGCCCGTTTGTATTCTGTGATATCTTCTCCTGAGCTTAAAATCCCGACAATTTCATCGTCTGGATTTCGAAGGACAGAGTTGTGCCAGGCCATAATGCGCTCTTTCCCATCTTTTGTAAGGACCGGGTTTTTATAATATTCAACAGGCTCAACATCACCCCTGATCAACTGATGGTAAACATCTAAAACGTCATCCGTCATTCTTTCCGGCAGACATGTTTTAAACCAGTTCTTGCCAAGGAGTTCTTCTCCTTGGTAACCAAGAATTTCCAAGCCTCGTTTGTTGATCAACGTTATATTACCTTCATTGTCGAGAGCGACGAATGCAGTCCCCGCAATATCAAGGTATTGCCGTGCCCTTTTTTCTCTCTCCCGCACCGCCTCTCCCGCCTGCTTACGTTCTACTATTTCCTTCTTCAGCTCGACGGTACGTTCTTCAACCCGTACTTCCAATCTATCATGCGCTTTTTGGAGTTCCGCCTCAGCCCTTTCACGTTCCCTGATATGATTTCTGAGCCCCCTGGTTGCCATACCGATTCCGGCAATACCCAGTAACCACACCAGGACTAATCCAAAGGCATGAATCGTGAACACTTTTCGTTGATTGGCAAGATAAAGGCTCATGGGTACCGAAATACTCACACCACCCCGAACATCCCCTACCTTATAACCCTGCTTGGCATGGCATTTTAAACAGCTCTTTTTAGCCATCATGGGCCTCATGAGACGAAGATAGGGGGTGCCTTCTATTTCTGTAAATTCGAGCACTTCCTTGTCACCACGCTCAAAACCCACAAGCGCAGCCTTTTCCCATTCATCGGGTGCTGTCTCGGGCCTGTAATGCTTGAGACTTGTTATGTGACCGCGAATGCCAAACAAGTCTTCGTATTCCTCCAGCATCTGCCGAAGCATGTAAGCAGGATTCATCAGGGTGAGCGCTTTGCCGGACTCTGTTGTGATATCCCGTTCCGGGACGTGGCTGAGAAACGGATTTTGCGGGGTGCGGGAATTTATGGGAACGAAAACGCCCCCGTGTTTGGCCGCCCAGAACCGAAATGCCTGATCCTTATCAAAATTTGCACGGGCTTCTGTTATAGCCATTTCTCGTTGTACCTGCTTAATCTGAAAGAAATCCAACGCGAGCAAGCAGATTATAACGATGGTCCATATTGCAATCAGAGCCCAGAAATAGGTTGTCAGTCGCATTGAACGACCGCTGGCATCTTCCGGAAGACTGGTGGCTTGATCCATTTCTTCCGAAGTTGTTCTTTTGGACATTAGAAAATCCTCCACATACCGTCAAAATGAAAAAGCCCATACACATCCGGGTTTACGTAACGTGTATGAGCCCTTGCAATTCCATTAGTCTTCTCATCCTGGGTTAGATCACGTTTTGAATACCTTTGTTTCTATCACCAGAAATATTACATCAGTTCAGGATGATTTCCACGCAAATCCAGAGGTTTGGTTAATACCGTTGATTTCAGAGAACGTGCATTGAATTTCACCCGACCATCCAGCAAAAACATGCAAGATTGCCAGATCAAACCTTCACTTTGATCGCTTGGTGGATAATATTATTTTACCACCCGGCTGCGCAAGCAATTTTGTTTGAGCAGGGGATGAATCTGTTCCAGAATTCCGGTTTGTACGATCTTACCGGTACTGTAAATTCTGCTGAAAGTTGACCCAGAAACCTGCCACAGGAGGGCTCTAAACGCTTTAGAATCGGCCTTCTCTCCCGGACCCATAGTCAGTATGGGTTTTGGGTTTCGTCCCGACACCGGGAGTCCGGTATTTTTGGGTAGTGGACGGCGTGCTGGAAATGAGATGTTATCTGCTGTTCTTGGGAGAACAAGAATACCCACCAGTGATGTCCGGATGATCAGATCAATCATTCACCTTTTGCCTGGGACTATCTTGACAAAGGTACAGTATATTGGGGGATAAAAAGCCTGTTAATATATTCAAGTCCGGGGATTGGGTAAGCCTGACATAGATTGAGATATCTGAAATCGCAGCACATGTCAAAAACAAGAGGTATGGCTTTCAGTATCGAGAAATGTGATCGGGGGACACCGAACCTGATTGATGTTCTGCATGGCACAATGTATAGGGACGTTTAGTTTTCGGATCATCCCATCTCTCGTTGCATAATACATCAGGCATATCACCCGGTTCCTTGATTATTCCAAAGACATAAAGCGGCATAGGCCCGATAGGGCCGCCACTTTTCAGCCATATCCATTATCTTTTTTTTCGATGGCACTGTGCCGTCTTTTGTCAAGGCTTTGATCACCCCCAGATCACTCGCAGGGAAGCTGTCGATCATCCTCAGGCCCCTCATGGCCACATAATGAACCGTCCACTCTCCGATTCCTTTCAAAGCCAAGAAATTCTCCCGAAACGTTTCAAAAGACTGATGGCTCGTAAGTTTTACACGCTGATCCAGAATGGCGTGCGTAACGGTTTTTAGGGTTGTCTGTTTGGTTCGGGGAATGCCAAGGCCATCGAGATCAAGATGCAGGAATTCGGTTGGATTCGGGAAAAAATACTCCAGCCCGGAGGGATAACCACCATCACTTTTTAAACCCGCTCTTGCGGCAACCCGCGAAGCCAGGGTCGTGGCCGCCTGGACCGATATCTGCTGACCGAGGATGGCCCTCACAACAAACTCGAAGGGATCAAAGGCAGCGGGCAGTCGGGGCACGTGACCCTCCACCATCCCTTTTGACAGAAATTCATCTTTGGCGCATTTCTCGTTGATCAACGAAAAGTCCGTATCAAGGTCAAACACCTTGCGAACCCTGTTCACAATTTCCATGTGGCATTTGATGTCATCACAGGTGATTTTCAATTCCAGGACCGATTGATCCGGGCTGTCTGTAACCGTAAAAAACCCCGTAGTATCCTCTACTCGAAACGTCCTGCTGTAGCCGGTCTCCGTGGCCATTTCAACACCTGCCATAGCCCTTCGTTTCAGAAAAGACAATACCTGGTTGAAATGAAAAGGCTTTTTATACTTCAGCCGATGAAAATGCCTGTCTTTGCTGATTCCGGCAATAGGGAATGCTTCATTCATAAAGTTTTCCCTTTACGAATTTTTTCGTGGGATAAGGACGGATATATACATTTTAATCTGAGGCATAACGTTCGGAAACAGCCTTGTCAATGGATAGTTGGGGGAGGTCGTTTTTTACTTGACATGGGAGATAAAAGGTAGAATGATTCAATCATCCTATGTAAAGACTGGCCCATTTTAAGATATCAGGCAAATTTTTCCACCTGAATCTTTGCTCTGTTTCGGCTCAAGGATCATATAATGGAATATTTATCCACCCCTGTTAAAAACATGTCGCCCCCTCCGGTAAGGCGGACCAGCGCCGCTGATGAGGTATTCCATATACTCCACGAACAGATCCTCTCGGGGAAATTGAAGGCGGGAGACCGGCTACCGTCCCAGGAAAAACTGGCCAGGCAGCTAGGAGTAAGCCGCAACACCCTTCGCGAAGCTGTTTATAAACTCACGGTGATGGGACTCCTGAAGGCCATGCAGGGGGTGGGAACGGTTGTCTGTTCCACGACCAATTCACCGTACATGGCATCCCTCACTGAGCACCTTCTGCTTCAACCCTCTACCGTACGGGAGTTTCTGGAAGCAAGAATTTTTGTGGAACGGGCCACCTGCAGGCTGGCGGCGGAAAGGGCCGCCCCTGAAAATGTGGAAGAAATGCGGGGGATTGTGGCAAACCAGCGTAAAGCATACGGGGAAGGGCAAATCGATCGGTTCAGCACCCTGGATGCGGAATTTCACGTGGCGGTGGCGCGCGCCAGCTGTAACACGGTTTTAGAGCGGTTTCTGGAGGTTATCAGAGACCTGCTGGGCCGATTCATATGGGAGGTCTCTCGCCTCCCCGCAGCGGTGGAAAAGGCGATTTACTTCCATGAGGAAATCATTGATTGCATCCATAAAAAAAATATGGATGGCGCCGAGGAAATGATCTCACAGCACCTCCTCGATGTGGTCAATAATATCGAAGGAAATGTGCCGGTCGATCTTCAAGTCAACCGGCTTCTTAAAACAGATCAATTTAAAAAAAAGGAGGTTATGTAAATGAAATCAACGTCGTACAATTTAATCATGTCGGCGCTTTATAAGGGTATGAAAGGGGAAAGACCCCCGGTGGGAAATCCCACCTCCATTGTGTGTCAGGATCTCATGGACCTTTGCGGCATTTCCTTTCCCCAAGCCCATCTGGAGCCGCAGGCCATGGCGGAACTGGCCCTCGCAGGGCATGAAATAGTCGGGTTTGATACAGTCATGCCGGAGTACAGTGTTGACCAGGAAGCGGCTGCCCTCGGCTGCGATGTGGATTGGGGCGACCGAAACCGCATGCCTGATTCACGACACTTTCCCTACGAGGATTTTTCGGATGTGGTCATTCCGGATGATTTTCTGGAAAAACCCTCCATGCGTGTTCTCCTGAACGCCCTTACCATTCTCAGGCGGCATGTGGGCGGAAAAGCTGCCATCATCGGAAAAGTGATGGGGCCCTGGACCCTTTCCTACCACATGGCCGGCACCCAGAATTTTCTACTTCAAATCGGCATTGAAGAAAAGGAAATCGTGCACCGCATGATCCGGCAGCTCATGCCGGCCACCCTGGCTTCCGCCAGAGCCCAGTTCCAGGCCGGGGCTGACGTCGTGGTGTTGGCGGATCACGCCACCGGAAATCTGGTCAGCCCACGTCACTACGAGGAATATCTCCTGCCCATCCACCAGGAACTGACCCGCACCATTGAAGGTCCCCTGATCCTGCACGTGTGTGGGAACTGCACAGACCGCCTGGAAATGTTTGCCGATGCCGGCTTTGATGGATACCATTTTGAATGGCAGGTGGATGCTAAAACGGCTGTTGAGAAGATCGGCCACAGGTTGTGTCTGGTGGGCAACGTCAACAATCCGGAGGTGCTTTATCAGGGAACACCCGAGGATGTTTACGACCAGGTGCGCTACGCTATCAAAGCGGGCGTGGACATCATCGGCCCCGAATGTGCCATTCCACTCTCCACCCCCATTGAAAACCTGAAAGCCATTGTCTCCGCCGCCCATGAAGGGTATTGAAACGAATCAGAGGGACGGGACGATTTTCTGTATATCCAGCAAGAAAAAGCGAGGAAAAAATGAGCGAGCTATTGAATACCATTAAAGATGCGGTCATCAACCGAAAACGGAAAGAAATTGAGGGCCTGGTAGATGAGGCGATCAACGCCGGGATCGAGCCCGGGGTGATCATCAACGAAGGCCTGATTGCGGCCATGGATGTGGTGGGGGAGCGGTTTGCGGCCAGTGATATCTTCGTCCCGGAGATGCTGGCCTCGGCCCTGGCCATGAAACTGGGACTGGATAAGGTGAAACCTCTGTTGAAGTCGGGAAATCAACCCTCCAGGGGAACCGTTCTCATGGGAACCGTAAAGGGAGACATGCACGACATCGGCAAGAATATCGTGAACATGATGCTGGAGGGGGCTGGATTTACGGTGGTGGACCTGGGTGTTGACCTGACCCTGGAAAAACTCATTGAAGAAATCGAACGCCTGAAACCGGATCTCCTGGGACTTTCAGCCCTTTTAACCACCACCATGCCCGAAATGGAACGTGCGGTCCGGGTCATGGGGGAAAAGGGTTTGCGGAAGGGTATGAAAATCATGGTGGGCGGCGCACCCATCAGCAAAGCCTTTGCGGAGAAAATCGGCGCAGATGGCCATGGCGGTGATGCCGGTGAAGCGGTGGAACTGGCCAAAAGCCTGGTGGGGAAACAGGGAGCCGAACCATGTTGATTGTTGCTGAAAGGATCAATTCTTCCCGAAAAGCGATCAATGAAGCCGTACTGTCGGGAGACGCCGGCATCATCCGGCATGAGGCGAAAATTCAGGCTGACGCGGGGGCCGACTTTGTGGACGTGAATGCCGGAACATTTATGGGGGAAGAACTGGAACGGCTCAAATGGATCGTGGAAGTGGTCCAGGATACCGTTACAACGCCCCTGTGCATCGACAGCCCCGACGCCGAGGTGATCGGCGGCATTCTTCCGCTGGTGGAAAAACCCCCCATGGTCAATTCCATTACCCTGGAACCCTCCCGGCTGGATGCCATCCTGCCCCTTGCAGCGGAACACGGGGCCAGGGTCATTGCCCTTTGCCAGTCTCCCGAGGGGTTGGCGGAGACGGCGGACCGGAAAGTCCGCATGGCCCATGAACTGGTTGAAAAAGCGGAGCAGGCCGGTATGCCACAAGACTTTCTGTACGTGGACCCGCTGGTATACCCGGTTGCGACGGACCCTCTCTCCGCCGTTGCGACCCTTGACGCCATTGCAGCCATCAAAAAAGAGATCCCGGGGGTCCATACCATCTGCGGACTGACCAACGTGTCCCACGGGGTCCCGGAACGAAAACTGTTCAACCGAACATTTCTGGTGGCAGCCATTGTCCGGGGGCTTGATTCGGCCATCCTGGATCCCACCGACAAGAAGCTCTTCGGGGCCATGAAGGCAGCCCTTGCACTGATGGGAGAGGACGAGTATTGCCTTGAGTTCATAGAAGCTTACCGGGAGGGCCGGATTGGCTGAAAGTCACCCCAGATAGGGATTGGTGAAAACCTACCTGCTGAGTTTCCCCCTCGTTGGGAACGCAGCCCGGTGGGCTCCGCCTTCTAATCACGTAAGGCTATCAATATCAACCAGGCCCTCCTTGCCTGAATAATCTCGAGCGTTCGAATACCGCCACTCCTCCGGTTTATCCACATACCCCCGTTTCACCGGGTTATAATAAACATATCGAATTGTCTTTTCGAGAATCCGTTCATCCGGAATCAACTTCGGATGAATACCCTCTTGCCAGACCTGATAGGTTTGCTGGTCCTTGTGCCGCTTTTTGAAAAGCTGCAACTGTTTCGGCAAAAACGTTGACCGTCTTTCTTCAGATAATCCACCATACGCCTTGCCGTATACGATTTGGCTTTCGCATTTCAAAGGGTTAGGCGGCGCTTGGAGAACGAGCTAAAACTGTAGGAGCTGAGGGGGCCGGCCAAAGGAGTATTGATCCTCATATTTCAGGGAGCAAAGCGGAATAGAAAATGGGTGTCAACAATTAATAGTTAACATTTAAGGCCTGACCTGGGGAATACCATATCCGGGGTTCAAGATCCGGTACGGGACGATCCGACGGCCCGTTTCTGTCGTTTCTTTATGATCGAGATAATTGAGCGAAGCGCCTCATTTACAGTATCGTGGTCGGGGAAAAATTCAGCCACATCGGGGTCAATCAAAACGACATTTGTACCCTCTGCGTATCGTTTGGCATATTTACCCCTCACCCCCTCGCTGAAATCGTATTCTTCCAGCAAATCCGGATCATTCGTCATTACTTTCATAATGGTCCCTTTCTTTCCTGGTGGCTTTTCTCGCCGTTATGATGCGAATATTATTCTGTCTTTCAGTATGGACGACGATCAACAGCCGGTCGTTTTGAGAAATTCCCATTTGAACCAATCGTGACTCACCTGTCGAATGCAAAGGATCTTCTATGGTCACCGATAAAGGGTCGCGGAATACCGTGCTGGCTTCCTCGAAGGATACGCCATGTTTCTTGACATTATTCTCACGCTTTTGAGGATCCCACTCGAAGGTAAGCATCTAAACTCCATGATGAAATGTCAGCACCTTGGGAACACGTAATATGCTAATGGATTCTCCAGGATGAAGTCAATGGATTTCCCTTGACCCCAGGAGTCAGTGGGTGGCACAAGCGATGCAGGGATCAAAGGCGCGAACCACCCGCCCCACCGCGTGCTCCAGTTCCATATCCACTTTTTGCGGGGAAATATACCGCTGTGCCGCCTCTTTGAGTGCCCGCTCAATGGCCATGACGTTATGGACCGTGGGAATGACGAACTCGGCCTTTTCAATCAACCCTTTCCCGACACGGTAGTGATGGATGAGCGGCCCCCGCGGCGCCTCCACAAGACCGTATCCCTCTCCATCGCGCTCCGAGTGGCCAACGGCGGTTTCACTTGCCGCCAGGGGTTCCTCCAGGATCTGGATGGCCCGCTCAATGGCATAGACCAGTTCGATCCCCCGGGCAAGATCATACAGCAGCAACGCGTGGGCGGGACGGCCAAAATCTGACCGAAACCGCTGCAGGTATCCTTCCGCCCGGGCGGTGCCCATGCCTCCGAACATGTTGATCCGGGCCAGGCTGTTGGCCCGAATGACCTGACCGTTGTAACTGGTTCTGCCGGCATAGCTGTAATCCGTCTCCCGATGGGTCAGTCGACCTAAGAATTCCGGGGCCGAAAAAGCACCCCCGTCCGTGCCGTCCGGGTTCATGAACTGCACGTCGCCGGATGCGAAATCGGGTCGATCTTTTCCAGCGGCGGAGATATAATAGGCTGGTGCATCATCTCCCCGGGTGCCGATCCGGTCCCCCATATCCAACAGCTGCGTCCAATAGGAATCAAAGAGCTCGCACGCCACGGGCAGGGTCTTTTCCATCTGCCCCCTTACCACGTCCGCCTCACCTGAAGGGACACCGGAGGTCATCCCCCCCACCACCGCCTTCACGGGGTGAATGGACTGCCCTCCCACAGTGTTAATGAGGTCCGTGCCGGCCTTGCGCACCATTAAGGAACGGGAGCCGAATTGGGTTCTAAACCGTTCAAGCTTAGGGTCTTCGGAGTGGTCAAAGATGCTGTTAAGGCCCAGGCAGTCCGGCATGGTAAAAAGAAACAGGCTTGTGGCCTGGTTCTGAATGAGTTGCCCCAGTAACAGCAGTTCCCGCAGCCGCAGGGCCACCGGCGGAGGCGTCACCCCATAAATATCTTCCAGAGCCTCCACCGCAGCAATGTGGTGGGCGGTGGAGCAGACCCCACAGATGCGCGGCACAATGACCGGCATCTGTTCGGCGGGCACGCCCTGAACAAAATGCTGAAATCCGCGGTATTCCGTGGCCTGGAAGTGAGCTGAAAGCACTTTTCCGTCCTCCACTTCAATGACCACCTGCGCATGGCCTTCTATGCGGCTCATGGGAAAAGTCAGGGTTGCCATATCATAGAACCTCAACATCGGGGTAGGCCCCGGTTAATGCGTCATGGGAGAATTGAAACAGGAAAAGGGATAACTGCGGTGACCGGAGGGCAGCCTCAATTTCATCCGGGGGAACGTCGGTCATTTTCGAGAAAATTTTCCGGATGGCATTCAACCAGCTTTCCAGCTCCTTGTGAATAAACGCGTCCGACGGGCCCCTGCAACCGACACAGGGCTGCCCGGCCCGGGTACAGGGAGCATGGCACCCGCCCCGGGTCGAGATACCGATGCACAGATATCCCTGATTAATGAGACATATATCGGGCCGCACAGCACCGCGCAGCAGCCCTGACAGGTGATGGGGACGCATTTTCTTGTGCTTTTTGCGGCCGCACTCCTGGCATACGGTCTTGGCAATATGGAGATCACTGGGGTGAAACAGGAGTTTCACAAAGAGTTCCGGGGTGGGCGGACAGCCGGGGAGAGTCTGTTGAATGGGGACCACTTCCGCAATGGGACGGCATTCGGGGAGAAGCCGGGGCAGGTGCCGCCGGCCTTCCTCGGCCAGAAACAGCTCATGAACTTCGTCCCGATTCCCCAGATTGGCCACCCCGCCGGATATGGCACAGGTGCCCACGGCCACCACCTTCCCGGCGTGGGGAACGGCGCGGCGCAACCGGTACAGGTCCTCGTCAGTCCGCACACCGCCGCTGACCAGGAGGATATCCACATCGGGGATGCTGTTTGCGGATATGACCAGCGGCATGTAGACCAGTTCGTACTCCTCCAGCCATTCCTCCGCATTCAGGAGCGACACCTCGCACCCGGCACATCCCGTCAATTGCAATACGGCAAACTGTTGCATGTTTTACCTACCTGTCCGCTTTTTTCCAACTTATCATGAAAGGGCGTCAGCTTCAATGTTCAATCCTGCAATCGTCAGGATCCAAGGATTTTAATTAATGTGTGACCTGGCGGTGCTTTTCGGTGTATAAGTGAAAGCAGGATCACCAATTCAGGGGAGAAAGATCATGAACAGAAGAGATTTTCTAAAGGGAATGGCGGTTGCGGGTGCGGCTTCAGTGGCCGGGAGACTGGATATGGTTCCCGCACTTGGCGCGCCTAAAAAGGCTCATGCCGCTTCCGGAAGAAACAAACTGGTATTCATCAGTGATCTCCACATGAACGTGGACGGCAGCTACTCGTGGCTGGTCAAACACGCGCCTGATCTGGCACAATTCCTGGGTGACCTCAACAAGAGGGATGACGTTGCCGAACTGATCATTTTAGGAGATCTCCTGGACGACTGGGTATGTCCGGTGGCGGACACACCCCAGACATTTTCAGACGTCCTCTCGGCCAACTATAACAATGGCGTGGTTCCGGCCCTTCAGGAGGTCTGCCACAACAAAGAGATTGATGTCACTTATGTCACCGGCAACCACGACATGCTCTCCTTTAAAACAGAGAATAAAGACGTCATCTTCGGCACTTTCCCCGAAATGCACATTATCTCAGATTCTCCTGGCCTGGGCGCCTACACCAAAGACGACGTCATCTGGGCCGAACACGGACACCGCTATACCCTGTTTAACGCACCCGATACCTGGAGCCGGCAGGGCGGACATCTCCCCATGGGATACTCCATCTCCAGATTTGCCGCCTCCAAATCCCTCGCTGAAGGCCGGGCATTCACCACACCCGAGGTGCTGGATCTATTCTTCAATTCACCCAGCCAGGTCCAACAGTATCTGGATGAGGCGGGATATGATGAAGCAGTGGGCGGCGTCATCGATGACGCGCTCATTATCGCCGTGTTCAATGCCATCGACTTGTGGTCCGGTCACGGACCTTTCAGCCGGTTCAACATGGACCACCTGGACGGTTTTACGAAAGACCCCATGGTTGAAGAAATTGCCTTCATGTACGACAAGATATTCAGCGACTGGCCGGACCGGCAGAACATCGTCAGTCATTATGAAGCGCTTTTCAATGAACTGGGGCACCTCAACAGTGCGGCCAACCTCCTGTTCAACATGCCCGAACGGATCGAGGATCGATATCCCTTCACGCCCCGGATTATTCTTTTCGGGCACACCCATAAGGCGGCATTTCAGTATCATTCAAATGACGTTGAGACCATCTATGTCAATACGGGTACCTGGATCGACAGACAGCCGAACATGACCTGGGCAGAAATCGAAATCGCCGACGGTACAACCGGCCAGAGGGATTACACGGTTTCATTGTGGTTTTACAACGAGCAAACGCCCAGGCACTCACACACGATCTCAGTTCAGGGGGAAAAAGAAGAATATGTGCCTCGGCACCGTTGAGGTTTTCACTTTTTTTGAGATGACCCCGAAAGACCAGCGGCAAACGGCGCGATTTTCATACAAGGACCTTCCAATGAAATCCCTTCTCCATAAACCGGCATGGGAACTGGCTGAACTGATCCGCAACAAGGATCTTTCCCCGCTTGAACTGATGAAAAAAACACTCGAGCGTATCGAGGCGGTAAATCCCACCATTAATGCCTTTGTTGCGCTGCGGGCCGATCAGGCCATGGCGGAAGCCAAAAGGATGGAAACACAGATTGCAAGTGGCAATGCACCGGGTCCTCTGGCCGGCATACCGGTCGGCGTCAAAGACCTGGAAGATGTGGAGGGCATGATGACCAGCTTCGGGTCCATCCCCTATAAAGACAATATGGCGAAGCAGGACTCCGTCCAGGTGGCACGACTGCGGCAGGCAGGGGCCATCATCGTGGGCAAAACCAACACCCCGGAATTCGGGTTCACCGGGTTCACCAAGAACCGGTTGTACGGCGTCACACGAAATCCCTGGAACCGGGAGCGGACCCCCGGCGGATCCAGCGGGGGATCGGCTGCGGCCGTTGCGGCGGGCATGGTCCCTTTGGCCACCGGTTCCGATGCGGGTGGCTCCATCCGCATCCCCGCCTGCTATTCCGGGTGCTTCGGCATAAAACCCACCTTTGGGAGAATCCCTTTCGGGCCGTCCGACCGCCTCCACATGACGCGCACCTGGACCCTGGGACCGCTCACCCGCAGCGTTCTCGATGCCGCCCTTTACCTGGATTGCACGGCGGGCGATCACCCGGCGGATCCCGAATCTTTATCCCGCCCATCCTCTCCCTATCTGGAAACTCTCAAACGGCAACCAGGGGTCTTGAAGATCGGCTTCAGTCCGGATCTGGGATATGCCCGGGTCCAAGAAGACGTGATGGCTCTGGTCAGGAAAGCCGTAGCCACATTTGAAAGGATGGGTCATCAGGTGGACATCTGGAACGGCCCACTTCCGGACGTAAGCCAGGCATGGTCCGATCTGATGAATTGGGAATTATGTGGACAGTTGAATGAAGACCTGGAAAAGATCAGGCCTGAACTGGGAAGGACCCTCGCCCAATCCCTGGACAGTGCAAAAGACCTTTCGTTTCATGATCAATTCAGCATCCAGAAGATCCGCACACGATTAAACAAAGTCCTCTGGAAGTTCTTTAACAATTTTGACCTTCTGCTGACCCCCACCATGCCCACCGAGGCATTTTCGGCCAAAGGACCTCCACCCGCCGAAATTGACGGGGAACCGATCCCCCTGCTCGGCGCCGTGGCTTTCACATACCCCTTTAACCTCTCGGGCCATCCCGCCGCAACCATTCCCATCGGACTGACCGACTCGGGACTCCCGGCGGGCCTTCAGATCATCGGTCCCAGGCACAGAGATGATCTGGTGCTTCAGGCAGCCTATCAATATGAGCAGGCATCGCCCTGGAATGATCACTGGCCTGATATCTAGTGCCCATCCACAAATGGCCAATTTGCCTGATTTCGGCGTCAGACGAAAATTGTAATCCTCAAAATACTACAATGTATTCCTGCGGTTACAATTTTCGCCTTCCTTGAACTCAACCAAATTTTCTCATTCGTGGACGGACACTATCTAATGAATTGGGGAACGTTCGCTCTGATCTTCCCGGCCCATGGAGATGATTTCCGCCATGATGGCGACGGCAATCTCCTCCGGGGTCTCAGCGCCGATATCAAGGCCGATGGGTGCATGAACCCGGTCCAGGAGATCCTGCTCGATTCCCTTCTCCAGCAATTCGGCATATATTCTGGCCTTTTTGGTGCGGCTTCCGATCATCCCCAGGTATCGGGCCGGCGAGCGGATGACGGTGGAAAGGGCCACGCCGTCCAATTCGTGCCCCCGGGTGACAATCACCACATGACACCAGGGGGTGATGGGAAATTTCTTAAGTTCTGCAGCCACATCCCCCACAATCATTTCACGGGCATCCGGGAACCGCTCCTCACTGGCATATTCTGACCGGTCGTCAAACACGACCACGTCCATTCCCAGAAAAGCGCCCAGTTTGGAGAGCTGCTGTCCCAGGTGCCCGGCGCCCACAATAAGGAGTTGTTTTTTCCCGGCGATGACATCAATAAAAATATCGTTTTCACCACCGCAGATCCCCAAATGACCCAGTTCCACTTCTTTGAGTTTGAATTGAACCATTTTGGGCGCGCCGTTTTTGAGCGCTGATCTGGCTTCTTCGATGACCTGATTTTCCATGGCACCGCCACCGATACTTCCCACAATCCGGCCATCCGGGTAAACCAGCATTTTGGCACCCATGGCCCGGGGGGTTGACCCATGGGATCGAACGATGGTGGCCAACGCAACACTCTCGCCGGTCCGCAGGGTTTTTAAGGCCGCTTCCAATACATCAATCATAACATCTACCTCCTGAAATAAGCGCTTAGCCTTTAGCTTTTAGCGCCATCAAGACCGCTTCCAGAACCCCTCCGCCGATGGCCAGGGCTTTATCGGAAATGGTCCAGCAGCTTTCCTGAACATTCCGGGGGTCCACGTCACCGCTCTTCAGACCTTTTTCTACGGATACGCCGTCATGGAGCAATCCGCGCAGCATCCCGGAAATGGGCGCCCGAATGGGCGTATCTCCTGCATAGGCAACAGTATCGCCTTTTTCCACATGGGTCCCGATGGAGAGTTCACCTTTTAAAACACCGGGGGCCGGAGCCCTGATGACCCGTTCGGAACCGAACCCCTTCACATCACCGGGAATGCCGGTATTGGGGATTGCCGATCCTTGCCGGATCACCCGGCCCAGGGTATGCCCCCGCTTGGTTTCAACAATGGCGTGAACATCCACTCCCGCCGTGAACCCCGGCCCCAGACCCACCACAAAAAGCGCATCATCCATGGCGGTGCCCATGTTCTTCTTGGCCATAATGGCGTCTATGACGGCAAAAGGCGTTATCTCCTTTACGATTTCTGCCTTTGGATCCACCATGACGGGAATCACCCCATCATCCAGAGCCGTCAAAATATCTTCCCGGCCCTGCGCCCGCCGGGCAGTCATATCCTCAACGGTGACTTCCCCTTCATAGACCGCATCCGACAGGGAAACACTCCGGCGAACTGTGAGAGGCTGCTCGATTTCAGTCATCATAACAGGGAATCCGCTTCGCCACAACCGGGCAGCCACCCCGGTGGCAAGATCCCCTGCCCCTTTGATGACGATTCGCATCTCTTTAAACATATCCAACACTCCATTTTTGTCTTTCAAACGCGTAGGTCTTTTGATTTATTCCTGTCCCCCGACAACTGCCCCCTGCACCCTGTAAACATTGACTATTTCCCGAATGAACACCGGGGAAAATGACACGTATCACACTCCAGACACATGCCCCCATGGGCCATGGACGCAAAATCTTCCCGGGTGATCCGCTCCCCTGCCAGAACCCTTGGCAGAATGAGATCCAGCACCGTGGCCCTGAAAAAAAGAACACAGGCCGGCAACCCCAGGACGGGAACATCCCCGAAACGCCCATACAGAAACATGGCACCCGGCAGTACGGGCGTGCCGTAAACAATATCCTCGGCTCCGGCATCGGCAATGGCCACGCGCGTAATGTCATCGGGGTCCACGCTCATGCCACCGGCCACAACGATCATTTCAGCACCCTGTTGAAGGTATTGTTTGATTTCGAAGGCGATGCGCTCCCGGTCATCAGGGGCAAAGGAAATCCCCAGAATACCGCAATGGTAATCCTTCAGCTTCTTTCGGATAATGGGCGCAAATTTGTCGTCGATGAGCCCTGAAAACACCTCGTTGCCGGTGATCACGATGCCGGTTTTGGGCGTAAGAAAAGGTTTTACACAAAAGAAATCGTCCACTGACAGGGCTATTTCTTCCGCAGCTTGAAGGTTTTCCTCGTCGATGATCAGGGGAATGGCCCGCACGCCGGCAAGGAGATCTCCCGGGTCCACCACGGAATTGGCATGCCTGGAGGAACAACTGATATCCGGCACCAGATTGATGCGGGTGAGCGCCGCCACATCCACCTTTAAAAGGCCGCGATAACGCGCTTTCAGCTGGATCTTCCCCTCTGAAGGATGGGGATCAAAGGCCACGCCTTTTCCGGAAAGGGCCGTTGCCAGGCGAAGGGCTGCGTCGTCCTCGTGAAATTCGCCCGGTTCCAGGTGCAAGACGTACAGATGTTCCTTTCCGACCCTTTTTAGATGGGGCACATCTTCTTCCCTGATGATATGCCCTTTTCTAAAAGCCGGACCCTTGAATTGTCCGGGTCTGATTTCGGTGATATCGTGGGCCAGTATGGTTCCCACGGATTGATCAACGGGAATAACCGTTGCCGAAGATTTGAATTTGTTTGCCATTCTTAAAACTCCTTGAATCTGTTGCTGATTTTTACGTGTTAAAGGTTAACCCAATTTCAGCATCCGTGAAGGGCACGAAGCTTGAGAATCCCATACACGGGATTTTCTGTGGATAAGGAAAGGGATCGGGCTTGTTCAGTGGTCATCTGGGCATGTACCCGCTCCTCCGCCACCATGACTTCCACGTGGGCCATCCCCCCCTTATGTTCGATGTTTCTAACACGTCCCCGGAACCGGTTTACCCGGGGACCCGGCGGCGGATAAGGGGAAATATAGACATCCTTTGGATGGATGGCCACCCGTTCAAACGCTTCGCCTCCATCTTCCGGAACAAACAGCGGCCGGCCAGCCCACTTTACACGCACCAGGCCATTCCCCAAGCTTTCCTCGTAAGTACAGCAAAGCACATTGGGCTTTTCCAGGAAACCGCTTTCAGAAGGTTTTCCCTGAAACATGATTTCATCAATTCCGCCCATCTGTTCCAATTTCCCTTCATTCATGACCCCCATGCGATCCCCAAGCTCCCGCGCTTCTTCCAGATTGTGAGTGACAAACAGCATGGTGGTATTAATCTGTGATTGAATCCGTTTCAACTCCAGGCGGAGATAGCGGGCCGTTTTAAAATCGAGACTGCTGAACGGTTCATCCAATAGCAGAAGCTTCGGGGATGAAACCAGGGCTCTGGCCAGCGCCAAACGTTGTTTTTCTCCGCCGCTCAGCGTTTCTGGCAAACGTTCCGCCAAAGGCCCCAGGCGTAAAAGTTTCATCAGTTCCAAAACCCGGTTTCCTTTTTTATCTTTGTTCATGTCAAGCCTTTTGAGGGCCATTAGAATGTTTTTTCGAGCCGACATGTGAGGAAAGAGCAACAGATCCTGAAACAGGTATCCAATCTCTCGTTTGAACGTGGGGAAACCATCCACACATTTCCCGTCCATGAAAATATGCCCTTTATAAGGAACAAGCCCTGCTATCATATCCAGCAGGGTGGTTTTTCCCGCACCGGACGATCCCACCATCACAAAGAGCTCCCCGTCCCGAATATTCACGGAAATGCCCTTTATAACGCCGTTTCGAACATTTTCCAGGGTCACATCAGCCATTATCTCTACCGGCCGGGCGAAATCGCTTGCCGGGGACCATGGCCGATCCACCGAAGCGCCAGCAGAAGCACAAATCCCGTGGCCATCAAAACCCAGGCGCAAGACAGGGCTTTCCCCAGTTCACCACTGGAAATATTCAGGTAAACCGCCATGGGAAGGGTTTCGGTCTTGAACCGTATGGCGCCTGCCACCATGAGCGTGGCACCAAACTCCCCCATGGCCCGGGTCCATGCTAGGACGGTTCCCGACAGGATTCCCTTTCGTGCCAGCGGAAGGCTGATCTGGAAAAACACCTGAAGCGGCCTTAATCCCATTGTGGCTGCCGCCCATTCATACCGATATCCCATCCTCTCAAATGCGGCACGGCTGGTTCGCAGAACAATGGGGCATGCCACAAAACTCTGGGCCAGCACGGCCCCAAGGGGTGTAAACAGGACATGGATACCCCATTTTCCCAATTGGGCCCCCAGCATATTTTGTCCAAAGAGAAAAAGAAGGCCGACGCCGGCAAGCAACGGGGTGATCACCAGGGGCAGGTCTAGAAATGTATCCAGTATCTCTTTTCCCGGAAATGTACTGCGCGCCAGGAAATACCCGGCCGGTACTCCCAGAAGCAACGCAAGGGTGGTGGAAAAAATAGAGGTTGTCAAACTGAGTCTCAGCGCGAATCGGGTTTCGTCCGATGAAAGCGCCCGAAAGATCTCTCCGGGGGACAAACGGACAAAAAGAGCAAACAGAACCCCTGCGGTGAAAAGGGCCAGCACGGCGAGCGGTATTACAAATATACGCTTCATGGCTTTCCTTTTTGAGTTTCCGCTTGGGGAAGTGCCAGAAAACCGAATTCCTGAAACACCCCCATGGCCCGCTCAGACGCCATGAAATCGCAGAACCGCTTTGCGGCCTTTGGATATTCAGAACCCTTCAAAACCGAAATGGCAACGGTTTCGGGGTGAAAATAGTGGCTTGGAATCTTAACCATTCGAATTCGGTTCTTAAATTGGAAAGCGTCGGCCCTGCCGATGATGGCGGCATCCACATCCCCTTCCGCCACATAAAGGGCCAGCTGTTTGACCGTTGCGCCATACACCACCACATTGTTGAGGATGACTTCTTCAAGGGGAGACCGGGACAAAATCTTTCGGGCCATTCTTCCCAATGCCATGGCCTTTGGGTCTCCCATGGCCAGTCGCAGGCCCGGTCGAGCCAGATCATCGAAAGTGCGGATCAAACCCACTTTATGAATATTAACCCCCACAACAGCGGTGTGGGCTGCCAGCATCTTTCGGGAACTGATGAGACCCATTTTTTCCAGTTTTTGGATGTAAAAATACGCACCTGGCATGAATAGGTCACCCTGGCCCGATGCCACAATGGAAGACAGGAGCTGCCCGCTTCCGCCATAGTTAACATGCACCTTGTGTTCGGTCTCCTCTTGAAAGGCTTTAACCAACCGGTCCGTGGGTTGGCGCATGCCGGCCCCGGAAAAAAGGAGCAGTTCCGCTGAAAAACAGGTGGTAAAAACCCCAAAAAGAAGGGTTAAAACAGTTGCCAGCAGAAACACCGCCCGCTTTATAAACCATAATTTAGAGATTTCGATGAATCACCTCATCATAAAAAGAAAGCCGCTTCCTTTTTCAACCAGTCAAGCCATCCCTCGAGTGTGGAAATTCTGAAGCCATAAACCAAACGCCTGTAATCGTCCCCTTCCGCCAATTTCTTTTTCCTTAGAATCTCTTCAAATTGCTCCAGAAGAGTAATCTGGGAATTCACCAGTGCGCTTCCCCCTTGAATGCCCAGATGATGAAAAAAATAGAGCTTGGCCAGAAATTCAATACGTAAATCCCGCGCATGGTCCGTTGGACTATTCAACCATTTCAAAAAACGCTCCCTGCCAGGGGGCAGAATGGAAAAAACACGTTTGGAGGGTCGCGTATCCTGGGCTTCGAGGCTTGAATTCACGAACCCTTCCTTATCCAGACGTTTTAAAAGCGCGTATAGTTGGCTCGTACTGACACGCCACGCAGGCCCCAGACCGGTCTCCAGAAATTGGAGTATCTCATAACCATGCCGGGGCCCCGACATCAAAGCCCCAAACAGGGCATACTCCGTGGCAGGCTTGTCTTTCATGACCCCCTCTGCTTTTCGTCAATCATCCAGGAATCAAGTGAAAAAATGGCCTTAAGGCCATTCAAAATATATTCTATAATAGAATATTCCAAAATGTTTTATTCCGTCAAGGAAAAAGGGACCCCATTCCCGTTTCATTTTAGAAGCCCATTGACTTTTATGCCTGTTGATGCAGAATGTGCAACGGGTTTGCACCATATTCCATCATACTTGGGGGAAAACATGCGCATTGGACGGTGGGTGAATACGTGGCCAGGGTGAAACAATATCTGAAAGAGGAAGCAGGTGATGTGGACCGCGTTGCAGCCCGTGTCAAATCGGCTGAATGGGATCCGAAGCCACTACCCAAACAACCGTTGGAAGCCTATATGATGAGCACGAAAACACGTATTAAAACCATCCGGAAGCACATGGAAAATTCGGACTAATCGCTTTTTTTCACCGGTCTGATATTGCAGAAAGACCAGCGGTTTCCGATGCCGCCCACCATTTCGACCCAGCCCGTGAAACGGTCCTCCCGAACCCCTTCTGCCAGTTTGGGGGTATAAAGGGGCAGCCATGGCAGATCGCGCATGAGGATTTCCTGCATCTCCCAGATGAGTTTCTGACGCTTTTGGCGGTCCATGGCATCGGCACTGGCATCAGCGATGCGATCAAAGACAGGGTTGTCATAACCACTGGTATTCCATCCCTTGGGCCTGTTGTTTTTTGAGACAAAGAAGTTCCTCAAATAATCCGGATCCAGGGACAGGTTTCCATACCCCAGGACAAACAGGTCAAAATCGTGACGGGTCTTCACCTGTTGAATGAGGGAACCCAGGGGCATGGGTTTACTGGTGGCGGGAATGCCCAGCATCTTTAGCCATTCCTGAATCATGATTCCCACCATGGCCCTCTGGGGATCATAATCCGCAGGGGGCGTGAGAATGGTCAGCCGTTTCATCTCCCTGCCGTCCGGCAGACGCAGATCTTCACCCTGAACAACCTCGCCTTCCGCATTCACCGGAGGATCTTCCCATGTATAGCCCGCTTCTTTCAACAACTGATGGGCCTTTCGAATCCTTTCATCCCGGGTCATCCCCTCGCCATACCTGGGCACATTGGGATTGTACCAGAAGGCATTGCTGGAAGGCACAATTGAGTCGGCCTGCAAAGCGTATCCCTGGAGGATTCTTTTCACGATAAAATGCTTGTCCGTTATGAGAGCAACGGCTTTCCTGAAATGTATGTCGTCAAATGGTTTCTTTCTGAGGTTGAAACCCGCATAATAGAGGGCGCTCTTTTCACTGGTGTAGATCTTGACGTTTTCACGGTCCTCCAGATCTGCCAGATACCCCTGCTGCAACCCCCACCAGAACATGTGGATGCTCCCTTTCATAAGCGCCAGGACCGCGGCATCGCTGGTACCAAAAAATTTAAATATGATGCCATCAATATGGGGCCCCAGACGGTATCCGGCGATCTGTTGCCCCTGCCCGAAAAAGTGTTCATTCTTCTCCAGGAACACATAAGCCCCCTTGCGCCACTCTTTAAGTACAAATGGACCGCTGCTGATGGGGTTCGTGATCTTCTGTTTAAGAACTTCAAGCAGCGGTTTTTCAGAACCCTTCACACGTTCAAGAATCGCTCCCCAATATTTTTTTTGAACGATGGGTGTGGTGAGGGTCCGGGACAGGAAAATGGCCTTGGGTTCCCTGAGGGTAAACCGGACCGTGCGCTTGTCCGGTGTCTCAATTTTCTCTACAAATTCCCAACTGGACAGATATCGGGGGACATTTAACGTTTTGATGAGATGACCCGTGAATGCCACATCCTCGGATGTCAGTTCGGATCCGTCAGACCATTTCGCTGGCCGCATTTTGACGGTGTACGTGAGCTTTTCAGGATCATACACCGGATGATCCGATGCCAGCCAGGGTGTCAGGTCCAGGTTTTTGGGCTCACGAATATAGAGGGGTTGATATATCTGGCTCAGAACCTTGCCGGACCAGGCATCGGTGGCCAGCCAGACATTGAGGGTCTTGGGTTCCTCCAGCAGACCGATTTTGATGTAGTTCTTGGCGTGGGCGCTGGGCCCAAAATGAATGGGAATCATCAGAATCCACAAAAAAAGTGTCAAGCAGATAAAACCCGGCATTACTGCATGAAAAATCTCTTTTCCCATTTTCGGATATTCGCGCATTATTTCCTCCCTAAATCATATTCAATGGTGCATATTATAGTACCTTATCACCTTGTCTTCTGTCACAGAAAACAAGAAAGTTGTCAGTTATCAGTTGGCAGTTGTCAGTAAAAGCCTGCTGGTAATAATCTATTTTCAATTCTCTGAAGGAGGCTTCTGAATGCCGATCGATCCCTTCTGTTTTGAAAATAAGATCTGACAACTGATAACTGCGGCTATGCCGCGTTCGTTTTTATGGCGCCATATCAAAAGGCTTAATTCTTTGTGGAAAAAATAACGGCATGGGGAATGTGAGACCGTGCCCTTAATACAAAAAACCAAACAATGGCAATGCTATGGTATTGTTGCTGGAATAAAGGGTGTCATCTTTAACCAGGAAAGATTTTCCTAAATCATTTTTAATCTGCTTTCGCGATTTGCTTTTTCCTCCAACTTCAAAATAATAATCTCGAACTTGAAAATCTCCAATTCTGCTGTAATAGACTTTCTCCCCGGCGTTTTGCAGCATCTTAATAAAAAATATTTCTCTCACGGTTCCTCTATTGTATTCAAAACCAATCTCATCTATGATAGCTTTGTAAACATTTGAATTATCCAGATATATCTTTTCGGTTCCTTTAAGCAGGCGGCTTCCTGCCCTGTTTTCTTTCACCAGACAAACAAGTCCGGTTTCATTCAATATGTTGAGATAATTCACAACGGTCCTGTTATCAATGCCTATGTGCTTTGAAATGCTGTTCCGGTTCAGTTGTCCGGGAGGAATTGTTGCCAGATATGACAGGATTTTTTTGAAATTGACCAAGTTCTCCGTTTTAAGATTATAAAAATGCGAGATATCCTCGTAAATGGTTTTGTCGATAACATTCAACAGCTTCTGATGGTACTTTGCTTCATCTTCAAACAGGAATGGGTAGTACCCGCATTCGAGATATTCGAAAAAGTGGCCTTTTATTCTCCCTATCTCAGATAAATCATCAACGAGACCATGCGGGTCATTGATTAAATGATCAAAGTCGATGCCTGGAAGCGATCTATTCAGCCGAAATTCCAGGTACTCGCGGAAAGACATCCCCCCAAGCCGAAACAACGATCCCCGCCTCGAAAGATCGTACGTGCCCCGAACTAAATCCATACTCGAACTTCCGGAAAATACGATCTTGATATCCGGATAAGAGTCATAAATATTCTTTAATTCCTGATCCCAGTTGGGATATTTATGAACCTCGTCCAGAAAGAGATAACGAATACCGTCTATCTCATACAGGTCATCCACAAACTCAAATAGATTTGCCTGAGTAAAATAGATATTATCCAAAGACAGATAGATACACTGCTCCTTTCTTTCAATACGTTCATTAATGTATTGCAGGAGAAGCGTCGTCTTGCCGGTTCCGCGTGGGCCTACCAAACCTGTCAACCGGCTTTGTGTATTGAATGTTTTAAATAGGTAGCGGTGTGTGACGTAATTCGCGTTTTTAAGCAACCGGCGATAGATTGCCCTGAAATTATCTCTCATATGAATTCACTCCAATAACATGGCTATATTTCTTGATCCTAATCATATTATCAGACAATTGCAAACTGTTTTTTCCGTGATTCAAATCTGGGAAAATTATTCCGCATCGCTAAGAAAAATCGCGCCGGTGATCTGTCGGGTATCGGTGCCCGTCTTTACGGCGGGCGCTGGAATAATAAAGGGGTTGCTGCTGTTTATACCTCAGAAAGCAGAGCATTGGCGACCTTCTGAAATTTTGATTTCCGAAAAAAATTGCCGAAAGGATAGTTCATGAACCGTTGGGGTGTGATTGAACAACCATTTTGATTTGGGAATTGAGGCAGCTTTGCCACCATCTTACCGGTTCGCCTCATAATCAGTCAAATCAACGGTTGGGAATTTGAACAACACCGGGGTACAGGTCCCTTTGACAATGACGTCCAGGTTGCATGGCAACACTTTTCCGGTCTCGATGCCGTATTTTTTAAGGAACCCGGCTCTGGGACGGCTTCCCTCTATGAGCAGCAGGCGGTGGGTCTTTCCCTCAACTCTGGCATAGGTTTCCGGGGGGGTCTTTTCGGAATGAAAAACGAACTTTACATCATACCCGTCATCCCCTTTTTTTACGGAAACCACCTCCGCTTTCCCCGGATATGATTCATAGCTGCAAGGCCCCCCCACGACCCGCCTGATTTCCGGGGGCTTCGTTTCCGCACAGGAAACGCTCATGAGAACAACAGCAAAAAACATGCACAACCGGTTCAAAACAAACACCATGCGTCTTTTTGTCATTTGGATTAAGCCTCCGGAAAATCTTTTGAACCATGGACGGATCATGTGAATTCAATTTCCAGCAGGGACACATCGTCTTCAAAAATCCCCTTTCCCTGCCAGGCTTTCATGGCGTCAATGATCCCTTTCACGTGGGCCTGATTTTCCTTATAAAGATCACCCACAATCCGCACAAAATCCTCTGCCATGCAAATTTTTCCGCCACAACCATTCACCTCGTAAATGCCATCGCTGAAAATATAGAGTCTCGTAAAAGGCTTTAGGGAAAATGAAGCAACGGGATAATCCTTGTCCGGCATGGCACCGATAATGAACCCCTCTCCCGCCAGTTTTACAGGGACGGCTTTTTCAGGCGTCTCACCGGTAATGGCAATGGCCGGGGGGTGGCCGCCGCCGGCATAAATAATCTCATTTTTTCCCTTATGATACACCCCGTACCAGATGGTGAAAAACATATCGTTATGATTTTCCATTTTAAAAACCTGGTTGAGCTCCGCCAGAACCTGACCAGGGTCCCTGAAATCCACGTGGCTCAGGGATTCGGACCGCAAGGTATTGATGACGGATATGGACAGAAGGGCCGCCCCGATCCCATGCCCGCATACATCCAGCAGGTACATGGCAAAATGATCCGGGTCGATCCAGTGATATCCGAATGAATCCCCCCCAAGGGAGGTGGAAGGAATAAATTCCCAGTCCGTGCGGATATCTCCCTCAAGCCGAATGGGGAGAAGGGCGCGAACATAGGCCGCCGCCTGTTTCAGCTCACGGTCGAGGGCCGCCTGGCTGGCCAGGAGAGCATCATAGGTTTCGTTACGCTCAAGAAGGGTGATATAGGCATTTGAATGATAACGGATTCGGGCAATAAGTTCCACCTTGTCAGGCAGCTTCACCAGGTAGTCGTTGGCACCCCTTGCAAATGCCTCCGCCTTGGTTTCAGGATCTTCCTTGGTGGAAAGCACGATCAGTGGAATCTGGCGTGTGGCTTCTGAGGCCCTGAAAAACTTTACCAGGGTCAGGCCATCGATCCCGGGCATGATCAAATCCTGCAAAATGAGGGTGGGGTGGATTTTCCTGGCAATATCCAGGGCTTTGGTGGGATCCTGGCAATATTCCAACTTGATATCCGGTTCTCCCGCCAACATGCGCCGGACCGCTTCGGCCACAATCTCCTGATCATCCACCAGGAGCACGGTGATGGTGTGTTTGGAAAAAACCGGAGGGTTTTCAGGGTGTTGTTGAAGGTTTAGAGTTGACATGTTTCTATTGCTCCTGTTCCTCTCAGGCTTCTGAGAATTCATGCAAAATACGTTCAAGAAAGGTGCTGACCGATGGCGGAATGGAGGTCATGCTGACGTGAAAAATGGCCGGATCCTTTGAGATGCTCTTGACCACTTTGGCGTATAGATCCGAAGAGATTTCATTCTTGTCATGGTCAAAGAGGCTGATTTTGAGATTTACCAGTTTGTCTGCCGACACATCAGCCGAGATCTGGGCGGTTTTTTGAAACAGTTTATCCACAGTCCCCTGGTATCGGGTATCGCCTGCGTGCTTTCCTTCAAGTATGGTAAATTCAATTGGGATGGGCTTCGGCAGATCCACCAGGGCCACATCCACCTTTTCCGGTAGAAACAGGTTGAACTCACCTTTTATACCACCCACCTCAAAAATTGTGATCGGTTTTTTGACACCTTTGGGCATGACGTCAATCTGATCATCAATTCTCAACAGATGCTGTCCACATTCTTCCACGGTGTTTTCAGAGATAAAGATCTGGCCGCCCACGGTATAGCTCTCTATACGGGCGGTCAGGTTCACATTGCGGCCCACCACGCCGTATTTCATCCGCTTTTTGGAACCGATATTCCCCACCACCAACTGACCCGAATTGATACCGATACCCTGGTGAACCTCCGGGTACCCTTTCTCCCTGCACTTTGCATTCACCTGTTCCATGGCGAGCTGCATCTCCACAGCGCATGCCACGGCACGTTTGGCATCATTATCCCGCAGGATGGGCGCCCCGAAAATCACAAAAATGGCATCACCGATAAATTCGTCGATGGTCCCCTGGTATTTCAAAACAATCTCGGTCATGGTTTCAAGATAAATATTGATAATACCCACCACGTCTTCCGCGGGAAGGCGCTCACCGATGGCCGTAAATCCCCTGAGGTCCGTCATCATGATGGTGACGAAACGTTTTTCTCCGCCCAGGGCAGCACCTTCCGGGCTTTCCAGAATGGCATCGACGATATCATCGGAGAGATACTGGCCGAATGTTTTTCGGATGAGCCGGTTGGCCTTTTCCAATTGGGCCTGGGCCTCATTCCTCTCCAGCAGGTTAATGTAACCCCTGGAGTGGTAACGGATTCGGGCCAGGATTTCCAACCGGTCCGGGAGTTTCACCATATAATCATTGGCACCGAGCGCAAATGCCTCGGCCTTGGTCACGGCCTCTTCCTTGCTGGAAAGAACGATCAACGGCACCTGCCGGGTTGCCGGGTTTGCGCGATAATACCGGACCAGGGTCAGGCCGTCGATTTCCGGCATTACCAGATCCTGCAGGATGACCGTTGGGTGGATCCTGTTTGCGGTCTTGATGGCCTTGGTGGGATCCTGGCAAAAGTTAAAATCGATATCATGTTCGGGCGCCAGCATACGACGTAGGGCTTCGCCGATCATGTGCTGATCATCCACCAGCAAGACGGTTATTCGGTGTTGGGTAAGCAAAGCTTTATCAGACATAAAGGTTCCCACTTGAAGTAATCATAATGTTGCCGGTTAAAGTCTCCTTAGAATTGCCGGTGCGATCTGGTCAATGGGCAGGATTTCCGATGCCGCGCCCAGGTCCCGAGCAGCCTTTGGCATGCCATAAACAACGCTGGTCGCTTCGTCCTGAGCAATGGTATGCCAACCCACGCGATGCAGCATTTTCAGGCCTTCAGCCCCATCCCTTCCCATTCCCGTCAACAGTATGGCAATCCCCATTGACGGCCAATGGGCTGCAACGCTTTTGAACAACACATCCACCGAAGGACGGAAAGGCGTAGCAATGGGTTCTTTGATGTAACCCAAATCAAGGCTTGACGTCAGGACAAGATGGTCATTTTTTCCGGCCAGAAGCGCGGTTCCACGGGACGGACATGCACCCTCTTCCGCCAGGCGAACGGAAAGGGGACTCTGTTCATCGAGCCATTTGGCCATGCCGGCGGAAAACTCCCCATCCACGTGCTGGGCGATGACGATGCCTGCGCCCAGGTTCGCCGGCATACGGCTCAGGATCTCCGCCAGGGCTTTGGGTCCCCCGGTGGAAGCGCCGATTGCAATGAGCGACGACACCTTTAAGGAGGATGTCCCCTTTGACTGTCGTTTCATGGGACTTACCTGAGAATTACAGCTCAGTTTTTCAATGATGCCAATTTTTTTCAGCAGTGCATCGCGACTTTCCCGGGCACTTTCGCCGCTCCCCATCATGGGTGTATTAATGGCATCGAGCGCTCCGTGGCCCATGGCCTCAAAAACTTTTCCGGCATGGCCCTCCATGGTGGCGGTGACCACCAGAATGGGGCATGGCGAAGTATACATGATCCTGCGCGTTGCTTCCACACCGTCCATGTCCGGCATGAACAGGTCCATGAGAATCAGGTCAGGGGTATCGGCTTCACATTTTTGAACCGCCTCTTCACCGGTTCGAGCGACCCACGCCACCTTGTGGACGGCGCTGTCCAGAACAATTCTTCTGAGGATTTCCACGGCCAGGGACAAATCGTTAACAATGGCGATTCGCATGATTTCAGGCCTCTCCAATGAGATTGACCGCAGCCTTTATGAATGAGTCGTCTTGAAAACTGCTCTTGGTCAGATAGTAGTTGGCCCCGGCCTGCAGGCCCGCCAGGCGGTCCTCTTCCTTGTCTTTATAGGAAACAATAATGACGGGGATACTTTTGAGCTCGGCATGGCGTTTAATCTGGTTCACAAACTCAATGCCGTTCATGCGGGGCATGTCCACATCGCTGATGACCATGTCATAACTGCCCGTGCGAACCGCATTCCAGCCATCCACCCCGTCAACAGCCGTATCCACCTGGTAGCCTTTGCTTTCAAGCAGTTTTCGTTCCATCTCCCGAACCGTAAATGAATCATCCACCACCAGTATCCGTTTGAGCTTTTGGGCCTCAATGGCCTCAACGGTTTGGCTTAATTTGCGAAGCCTGCGCCCGGCCAGGAGATTATCGATGGAACGAACCAGGTCCTCAACATCGAAAATCAAAACGGGCGATCCATCCAGCATCACCGCCACCGAGCTGATATCGGGTACTTTGCCAAGTCTCACGTCCAAGGGCCGTACCACCAGATCGCATTCCCCCAGGAATTTGTCCACGGCCAGACCATAGGCATTGAGCCTGTCGCTCAGCACCACCACAAACAGTTTCTCACGGTTTTCAAGGGGGGTTTCCAGCTCCAGAACATTGTGTATATCAAGCAAGGCGATGTTATTGTTGTCAAACCTGAAGTACTGGCGGTCCTCAACGATATCCAATTCCGATGGTGACAGCTCCAGGCACCGGTCTATGCGGGCCAGAGGAAAGGCATAGGGTTCGCCGGCAATCTCCACCAGAAAAGTGCGTACAACCGAAAGTGTCAAGGGCAGCTCAATATGGAACGTCAACCCCTCTCCGGGGTTCGAAACCGCCCGGACCACACCGCCCACTTCATGAACCATGTTATGGACCACATCCAGCCCCACCCCGCGGCCCGATATTTCGGTGACGTTTTTCGCCGTGGAAAACCCCGGCAGAAACAAAAACTCCATCAGTTCAGCCTCGGTCATCTGGGTGGCCATTTCAGGGGTGGTCATCTTTTTTTGAACAATTTTCTGCCTCAATTTTTCCAGATCAATTCCGCGGCCATCGTCTTTAACCGTGATCATGAGCATCCCTGACCGATGGGAGGCCTCCAGCCGTAAAAGGCCGGTTTCCGGTTTTCCGGCGGCAACCCTTTCCTCCGGGGATTCAATGCCGTGGTCCACAGCGTTTCGAATGAGATGATTCAGGGGCGCATCCAGCTTCTCAAGAATATCCCGGTCCACCTCGGTGCCTTTCCCCATGATCTCCAGGCGCACCTTTTTTCCCAGATCCCGCGCCAGATCCCGTACCAACCTCGGAAATCCATGGACCCCGTCGGAAAAAGGCCTCATTCGAACCGAGATCACTTCATGATAAATGCGATCGGAAAGGGCTGCGGTGGCACCTGTAAAAATATCGAACTGATTCAAACGATCCGCCAGCTGAAGGGTGCAGGATTTAGTCTTCTCACGGGCACGCACAACCAGTTCCTGGGCCTGGACGTGCCTCTCTTCCCGCACAATGGCATCCTGCAGCCCATCCAAGAGGGTCAATAACTCCAGGTGATTGCGTTTGAGTTCCAGAAGGGATTCGGAGAAAGTGGGCAACCATCCAGCACCCACCACCACTTCTCCGGCCTGCCCCATGAGCCGTTCAATTTTAGCGGCGGTCACCCGCACCGTCCGATCCAGTTCCCCCGATTTGCGCAGGGCCGGTGATTTTTCGGTGGTTTCTGTTGAAACCGGCTTTATCTCCTCGGCTTTTGCGAGGGAAAATTCAGTCTCAGTTTCGGGTGGAACCACGGGTATGGGTTCTTCGACGGACGGTTCCTCCACCGGGGAGACGGGGATGGGCGCTTCACCATGAATAATGGCGGTAATGGCCGCCATGAGATGATCAATCTCCTCACCATGGCGGGTTACCCAATCCGCTTCACCATCGTGGATGGATTCTGCAATATGAATCAGGATATCCACAATCCGAAGCAGGATATCGATCTGTTCGGAACCCAGTGACACCGCACCTTTCTGTGCCGCAACAAAACAATCCTCCATGGCATGGGCCACTTTAACAGCGGCATCAAGGCCCACAATCCTGGCACCGCCCTTGATGGAATGGGCCGCTCGCATCAAGGCTTCAAGCTGGTCGGTAGCACCAGGATTGTTTTCCAGTTCCAGGAGGCCGTCACTTAAAACCGCCACATGGGTTTCCACCTCCGCCTGAAAAAGATCCAGCATGGCGGGGTCCGCCATAAAAGCGCCACCCGTCTGCGCCTGCGGCGGACTCTGCGATTTAATATGAGGCTCTTCATGATCCGCTTCGAGGGCGTTTGGGGGTTCTAAATGCGCCGGTTTGTCCGGCTCAGGGGTATGGGGAATGGCATGATCCGTGGAAACCATGTTTGTTATGGAATCCCTCACCGCCTCAATATCCTTCATGTGGCTGCCAAGCCACAGGGAACCGGCTTCGCCCACATGTTCAGAGATACGGTTCAACATGTCAATGCCACGAAAAAGGATGTCGGCCTTATCGGAATCCAGGTTGATGTGCCCCTTCTGGGCGGCCACAAAACAATCCTCCATGGCATGGGCAATGTCGGCTGCACCGTTTTGTCCCACAATTCTGCCCGCCCCTTTTAGGGAATGGGCCGCTCGCATCATCACATCCAACTGGTCTGACGATGCCGGATTCTGCTCCAAAGCCAATAATCCATCGTTTAAAATGGCCACATGATTCTGGGTTTCCGTTCGAAAAAGCTCGCACATGGCAGGATCCAGCACTGCTTCTTCATTTTCCTGGGGTGCGTCTTCAACAGGGGGCGGTGTGGGTTGTTCCAATGGGGTTGAAACGGCTGACTGTTCAACTGCGGGGGCCGCCTCAAAGCCCGTTAACGCCGCCGGGGGTTCACCGGCAGTCAGGTGTTTACTTTTATCCACCCAGTCATCGATCTCTTCAGTGTGCAAATCAATCCACGGCGGTTCTCCATCCGAAGGCGCCTCAGACATGAGGTTGAGGATTTCAACGCCATCAAACAAGTGTTGGAGTCCCGCTTCATTCAGTGGAAATTCGCCCTTCTCGGCAGCTGAAAAGAGGCTTTTCATGGCCTGGGCCACCGTCACGGCCATTTCCAGATCAATGATCTGCGCCCCGCCTTTGATGGCCTGAATTGCGGGGATCATGGTCTGGAATCTGTCAAGGGCTGCCGGATCCACAGCGAGCGACTGAAGGCCATCATGAATGGTCAGAGCATGCCGTTTGACCTCTGAACGGAATAGATCCATCATGGCGGAAGCATCGCTCTCTTTTTGTTCTCTCCCCTCGTTCACTGAAGGCTCCTCTTGAGGTTGTAAAACAGCAGTTCATCATCGAGCAGGGCCACATGTTTCTCCTCCCACTTGATAATCCCTTCCGTGAAGGTGGATTTGCATATGGCGATGGTCACGGGGACGTTCTGGAGCAGGCTGGGATTAAAGTGATGGATGCCATGGATTTCATTGACCGGAAAGACCCATTGTTCGCTATCCTTTGACACCACCATCAGCCGTTTTTTGGCCTTTTCCGAACCGGTTTTTTCACCAGGGTCATCCTCCAGGTTCATGAGGTTTTTTAAGGAGACACACAGCTGGATTTCCCCATGCACATTCACAAGGCCCAGCAAAACCGGGGTTTTTCGGTGAGGAAGGGTATGGATGCTGACATCGTCGATGATCTCCGCAAACAAACCGGCTGCAAGGGCCATCCACTCCGATTCAATACGAAATACAACCACCGCAATGGCGTCGGCCGGTTCTTCGCCTTTCTTTTTCACAAGGATGCTCCCCCACTCATCCTTGTATTCCTCAGGAAGCGCCCGCTCCAGCAGATTCCGGCCGGCCTGGGTGAACACATCGCAGTTACGGCAATGGATCACCTCTGTGAGCCTGGGGCACCGGGGCTCTTCATTTCCCCAGACCCCTATCCGTTTCCAACATCGATTCCGATTGTCCATGGTTTATCTCTTGGTTATGTTCCGCTGTTTAGAGTGTCTATTTTCCATGCGTAATCTCTTCCGCCATCAATTCAGCTTGTTTCAAAACTGTTTCAGTTGCCAATTTCTGCATATCCGGTGGATAGCCATATTGCCGCAATGTTCTTTTTACAATGACCTTTAATTTTGCCTTTATGCTTTCCTTGATTGTCCAGTCGATGGAAGCATTGGCCTTTACCTTTTCAAACAACACAACTGCCAGTTCCCTCAGTTTGTCTTTTCCCATCAACTCGCGAGCACTTTCGTTATTGGCAATGGCTGTATAAAAAGCATATTCAAAATCAGACAAGCCCATTTCCTGAGGCTCTTTGTCCATCTTCTGAATTTCTTTGCTCAATTCAATTAACTCTTCAATAACTTCCGCTGCTGTTAAAATCTTGTTGTGATATTTCTTAATGGAATTTTCCAGCATCTCCATGAGGAATTTGCTTTGAATCAGGTTCTTTTTGGTTCTCGTTTTTATTTCATCATTCAGCAGTTTTTTCAAAACTTCCAGAGCAATGTTTTTATGCTCCATGTTTTTGACTTCCCAAAGAAACTCTTCTGAAAGGATGGAAATATCCGGTTTTCTGATCCCGGCGGCATCGAAAACATCTACAACCTTCTCGGTTACCAATGCTTTGTCAATCACCTGTCTGATGGCTGTTTCAACTTCTTCGTCTGTTTTACCTGCGCCGGTGCCGTCAAACTTGGCCAATCGGGATTTTACCGCCTGAAAAAAAGAGACCTCATCTTTAACATCCATGGCCTGTTCATGGGGGATGGCAATTGAAAAAGCCTTGGACAGGGCGGTTACTTCATTGATGTACCGCTTTTTTCCGTTTTCCAGCCCCAGAATGTGTTCTTCCGCAGCGAGTATCACAGATAGCTTTTTCCCTGTATCCGCGTCAAAGTAATTTTCATAGGCAAACCCATGAAACATTTGAGAAACCACTTCCAGTTTTTCCAGCATCATTTGCACTGCTTTTTCCTGTGCGATTGCCGGGTCGCCTTTACCGCCGCTATCCGAGTAAAACGACAAAGCTTTTTTAAGGTCTGACGCAATCCCCAGATAATCAACAATAAGTCCTCCGGGTTTATCCTTATAGACACGATTCACCCGCGCGATGGCCTGCATCAGATTATGGCCTTTCATGGGCTTATCTATGTAAAGCGTGTGCATGCAAGGAACATCAAAGCCGGTCAGCCACATATCCCGGACAATCACCAGTTTAAGTTCATCTTCAGGGTCTTTCATTCTATCGGCCAAGGCTCTGCGCTGATCTTTGGTGGTGTGGTGTCTGGAAATTTCAGGGCCGTCAGAAGATGCGGATGTCATCACCACCTTAATGACACCTTTTTTCAAGTCATCATTATGCCACCCGGGTTTGATGTTGATGATTTCCTTGTATAAATCGGCGGCGATCCGACGGGACATAGCAACAATCATGGCCTTGCCTTCAAACACTTCCTGCCGCTGCTCAAAATGATTGATAATATCCTGGGCCACTTGTTTTATCCGGTCTTGACTGCCGATGAGCGCTTCCAGTTGCGTCCATTTGGCTTTGGCTTTTTGAGTTACTGCAAGTTCGCCCACTTCCAATTCATCATCCAAATCGGAAACGAGCTTCTTGCCCTCTTCACTGAGGTTAATCTTCGCCAGTCTGCTTTCGTAATAAATCCTGACCGTTGCCCCATCATCAACCGCTTGCAGGATGTCGTAAACATCAACATAGTTGCCAAATACAGCAGGCGTGTTAACATCGGTGCTTTCAATTGGCGTTCCGGTAAAGCCCAGATACGTAGCATTGGGCAACGCATCCCGCAAATACTTGGCAAATCCATACACAATTTTTTTGCCGATAACATTGCCGTTTTCATCTTTGGCATCGATGGTCTTGGCTTTAAAACCATACTGGGTCCGATGGGCTTCATCGGCAATGACAATTATGTTTCTTCTCTTTGAGAGGGTTTCATAAACATTGCCCTCGTCAGGCTGGAATTTCTGGATGGTGGTAAACACCACACCGCCCGATGCGACTTTGAGCAGCTCTTTCAAATGGCCTCTGTCTTTCGCCTGCACCGGTTCCTGCCTGAGCAACTGTTTTGATGCGGCGAAGGTATCAAACAACTGGTCGTCCAGATCGTTTCTGTCGGTAATGACCAGTACCGTGGGGTTTTCCATTACCAGGACAATCTTTCCCGTATAAAAAACCATGGACAGGGATTTGCCGCTTCCCTGGGTATGCCATACCACGCCGCCTTTCCGGTCGCCTGAAGGCTGATTCTCGACATCTGGCAAGCCATAATTTGCAGGGGATTCCGCGGTCTTCTGCCCAGACAAATATTCAGCGGCTCTTAACGTAGATTCAACAGCTCTGTTTACAGCATAATATTGATGATAGGCAGCCAGTTTTTTTCCTGTTTGGATGGTAATGATACCTGTATCTTTATCTTCTTTCTTTGATTTTTCAAACACAACAAAATGACGGATCAGATCCAGAAGAATTTTTTTATCCAACATGCCCTTGATCAGGGTTTCCAGTTGTCCAATGAGTGGCGAGGCTTCCACCTTGCCATCAGCTGTTTTCCAAGCCATGAAGCGGGAGAATCCCGCGGAAATGGAACCGGCTTTCGCTTGAAGGCCATCGGAAATAATCATCAAGCCGTTATAGGTAAACAGGCTGGGGATTGCCTGCTTGTAGGTCTGAAGCTGTTTGAATGCCGACCTTACGGTTGCATTTTCATCAGCCGGATTTTTAAGCTCAATAACAACCAGAGGCAGGCCATTAACAAAAAGAATCACATCCGGGCGTTTGTTGATATTGTTTTCAATAACGGTAAATTGGTTGGCAACCAGGAACTCGTTATTTTCCGGATTTTTAAAATCAATGAACCAAACCAAATCTCCTCTTTGATCGCCATCTTTTTGATAAGTAACCTTAATACCTTCCGTGAGCATACGGTGGAAGGATTCGTTGTTGGTTAACAGATCAGGAGAATTGATACGCTGAATTTTTTTTAATGCTTCTAATTGATTATCAATTGGAATACTTTGATTGATCCTACAGATGGCAGCTTGCAACCTGGATGTTAGTAGAACTTCTTGGTAGGCTTCTCTTTCGGGCTGTTCACCGTCAGGTGCGATATTTGGAGCATAGATATATTGGTAACCTAATTCACATAGCTTTTCTATTGCCAATAATTCTATATCCGACTCGGTGATTTTAGACATATTCTTTTATATTCTGCTCTTTTGAAATATCGCCTTGTTCGCTTCGATCAATTTAGCACTAATCCTCTTGTTTAAGTTCCTCTTTCTATCAATAGTCTCAATAATACCAGAGAATTTTCGCTGGTCTTCAATACTAGGCAGGTATATGATTGTATTCAGTATTTGACTTGGTGAGAGATTTGATTGACCACCTGAACCCCTGGCAATTTTGACAAAGTACTCTTGATAATAATCGTTACTTATCAAATAATATATATAGTTTAATTCAATTACTTTAGGTTTAATTAGATTCAAAATACCGACTCGTTGATTCAAGTAGTACGGTTTTTCCTCTTTAAACATGGCAACTTTTCCAACCCAGCTATCCTTACCACCTTCGAATCTGTTACCTGTCATTGTAATTAATAGATCATTAGGTGAAATCATAAAATCTGAATACTTGTTTGCCGTATCAATACTTATATAATCAACATTGTCCAATAGAAGTCTGCGTGGCTTTACATTTTTTATTTTCATAACAGGAAGCCCTTTTGAAACAAATTCTTTACCCTTAAAAGAGGCACCTCCTTTGACTTTAAAAAAATCACCTATTTTGTGTTTGAACTTATCAACTTTGTTTAAAGAAATATTCATGATTACTTCTTTGAGGCATTTGTTGAGGGAGTCTTCTTCATTAATCCAAGAATCAATATTTTCTTGAAGAATCAATATTTTCTTGTCGACAATATCTTCTCTAGGTAGTACCTCCTTTACACCGACATAATAACCAGGGTTCAGGGCATAATCATTTTCTTTTATTTCATCTACTCTTACCGATTTACAGAAGCCTTCAATATCACTATATTTCTCGGAGCTAGTTTTCCAGTTATTAAAAGTGTTTATTAGTAACTGTCTTTCATCTTCATCTAGTTCTCTTAGGTTTTTATTCCTCAAACGGCCTAATTTTCGGCCGTCTATTAGTAGCACTACGCCTTTTCCGAATTTTTTGTTTCGATTAATGAACCATAATGAAGCTGGGATATGTGTCGAATAAAATAATTTATCAGGTAGGGCTATTATGCATTCGATTAAATCACTTGTTATAAAGTTGGTTCTAATCTCACCTTCAGTACTTGTATTGGAAGTTAAAGCACCGTTAGCTAAAACAACGCCTGCTTTACCATGTGGAGCGAGATGAAATAAAAAATGTTGAAGCCATGCATAGTTAGCATTTTTGACGGGCGGTACGCCATATTGCCATCTGCCATCTTTTCTAAGGAGATCACCGCTCCAGTCACTATCATTAAACGGCGGATTGGCAATCACATAATCGGCCTTTAAATCCTTGTGGCTGTTATTTAAGAAAGAGCCTTCATTGTTCCATTTCACCTGGGAACTGTCGATGCCCCGAATCGCCAGATTCATTTTTGCCAGCCGCCAGGTGGTCTGGTTGCTCTCCTGTCCGTAAATGGAAATATCATTCACTCTACCCTGATGGTCGACAACAAACTTTTCTGACTGCACAAACATACCACCGGAACCGCAACAGGGATCAAACACCCTGCCTTTGTATGGTTCGAGCATTTCCACCAGCAATTCGACAACGCCTCGTGGGGTATAGAACTGGCCGCCTTTTTTGCCTTCTGCCAAAGCGAATTCACCGAGGAAATATTCAAACACATGACCCAGCACATCGGCGCTTCGGGCTTTTGCATCACCCAGGGCAATGTTTCCCACAAGGTCAATCAAACCGCCAAGATTGGTAGGGTCGAGGTTGCCTCTGGCATAGACTTTAGGCAACACATCCCGAAGCGAAGGATTGTCCTTTTCAATGGCATCCATAGCCTGATCAACCTCCTTGCCAATCTCCGGCAATTTGGCTTTGGATTGCAGATAAGACCAACGGGCAATTTCCGGCACAAAAAAGACATTCTCCGCCTTATATTCGTCCTTGTCTTCCGGATCGGCACCGGCATATTCGCCTTCCCCTTTTTTCAGCTTGTCAAATAACTCTTCAAAAGCGTGAGAAATATACTTCAGGAATATCAGGCCCAGAATAATGTGTTTGTATTCCGCGGCATCAATATTTTTCCTGAGCTTATCGGCTGCTTTCCAGAGCTGTTTTTCAATCGGCTCTTCGGTATTGTTGTTCTTTTTGGCTTTTGCCATGTATTTCTCCAGTTGTTCATTCACTTTTTACGACCGTCAAGGAAGTCGAGTGCTATTTCTGCTTCCTGGCAATCTATTCGTCATGTGGGGCTAACGACAACATAAAGCACGGCCGCTTTTCCCCGTCGCTTTTAATGCAATTGCTCGGCTCAACTGTCCCAGATATTTCGTTACCGAACCCTTCCTTGGGATGTCAAAACTATAGGCCGTACCGGATTACTTGATACGGAAAAAACTACTTGACAGGTTTATACGGCTTCCAAATAGAATTCATCTCCCCGGTTCTCAAAAGCATCTTTACCAAGATATTCTTCTTCGGCATTTTTTGAATATAC
>JAERTK010000208.1 GCA_016844935.1 Desulfobacteraceae bacterium
CAAAACCAGCAATTCTAAAAAAATGGGAGCAAAGCACCAACTGCCAGTATAACTTTGCGACAGGAGGGGCCATCAGATTGGGATAATTTTCCCAAAACCTGTGATATGGCGAGTTACAAGATTTACGTGCTTCAGGGCTGCGTAGGCGGCCGTAAGATAGACATTCCGCCATGGGCCGGATTCCGACTGATAACCCAGTTGATCATAGGTTTGGGCCAGAAGCGCCTTGGCCTTTTCGTTTTCGGGTTCCGCAAACACCAGATGGTTGAGCACCTCAGCAACCCACCGGTATTCCCCTTTGTCAAAAGAAGCCCTGGCTCTCTTGAGAACACTATGGGCGCCGCCCATGAACTGGATATACCGAACTGCCGATTCTTTTGGCGGCAGGGGGTTCAGATGGGCCGGGTTTCCGTCATACCAGCCGAAATAATACTGGTACACCGCTTTTGAATTGTGGGACAGGGTCCCGTAATACCCCCGTTCCGAAAAACTTCTATTCAGGGATTCGGGCAGTTTGATCCGTTCCGCGATTTCCCTAGGGGTATAACCGGCGTTGGCCAGCCGGATGGTCTGGTCGTGGATGTATTTGTAAAGATCCCGCTGCCTTTTCAGGAAATCCACCACCCTGGCGTTCCCCCACACCGGCCAGAGGTGGCAGCCGAAATAAACTTGGGCATCTCCGAAAAGGCGTATGGCCTGATCAATATAGCCGCTCCATTTCAGGGCGTTTCGCACTTTAGCGCCCCGCAGGGTATACAGGTTGTGCATGGTGTGGGAGGCCAGCTCAGCACCGCAAAAGGCCTTTTTATCCGGCAGATAGAATGCCAGTTCCGCCGGAGCTTCCGACTCGGGGGCGTACTGAAAAACAAATCGTACACCGTCAATGGTCATCTCCTGGGGGGTCCTGTCCACCAGGCGGTTTGGCTTTATGAGCCCGAACGTACCGAAAGGGGTGCTTTTCCCAAGACCGTTGTCCACATACCCTCTCACCGAGGGTGACAAATTCCTGCCGTACATGTACCCGGCCCTTCGGCCCATGGCAATCCCCGCGATCACATTCTCGCTCGTGGCTTCTTCCAAAAACCCTTTTGGAGCGATCACGGGGATGTGGGGATTCTTCAGATTCTCCTCATCAAATAGGGCCGCCACGCCCCCGAAATGATCGATGTGGCTGTGGGTCAGAATAACCGCTGAAATGGGTCTGTCTTTTAAGTGTTTCCTTGCAAAGGCCATGGCCCGGGAAGCCGTTTGTTTTGTCATGAGGGGATCCACCACGATCCATCCACTTTTGCCCTCAATAAGGGTCAGGTTTGCCAGACAAAAACCCCGCAGCTGGTATATGCCTTCCGTCACCTTGAACAGGCCGTGGATGTTGTTCAATTTCGCCTGCCGCCAGAGACTGGGGTTAACACAGGCCGGCGCCTCCCCCTTGATGAAACCGTAAGTGGGCTGATCCCATATGATTTGCCCTTTCCTGTCCCTCACACGGAGATTCGGGTCCGATGCGATCAGGCCCCGCCGGCTGTCGGAAAAATCCAGGCCGTCGGAGAAAGGCAATTCCTCCAACACCTGCTGGTTGGCCCGGGCAGTTGCTAACGTCGCCGGGGTATGCCCCCGGGCATCGGCACCTGGATCACGGAGCATCTCCTTTTTGCACCCCGAAAACCCCCATGCCAAGCAAATGACGACCATGGCGATCAATTTTTTCATCTGGGATTCTCCTCTTTCCCGGCTTCGCTCCCTGTTTCACATTCACCCGCACGCAGCAGGGATAATTTTGAAACAGGCTCTAAAGCTTGATTTGTCAGCCTGTGCAGGGTATTTTGTTGTTATGGTTTAACATATTTTGGAAGTTATCGGAAGGAGAACCCATTGAATCCATACACGGGCAGGCTTTTGGGTTATATTTGTCTAAGCCTCTTCTTTGCCTTTGCTGCCGGCCCTTATACCGAACAAAAAATAGTCTCGAAAACCGAACCGGTTGTATATCTCTCTGCAATAGCATTGGGCAGTTCGGCACAAAGACCTGCCTGTTTGGAAGGCGTTACACAAGTCAGTGAAAAAGATTTGACTTCTTTTCCCATAATACAAAAAGCCATATCATCCCTGAGCCGTTCTCCAATGGAGACCACCCAGGTGAGCCTTTACGGAGGGAATCTGGAGGCCTTTATTAAACGGACGTCCGGCCAGTCTCAAAGAGAGATTTGTTTCGAAACCGGCGGAAGAACCTTTAAACTGACCTGGTTGATGGTCCGGGACATGGGAACATTGTACCTGGTCGGACTCAATGAACCCCCTTCTGTTCCCTCCCTCGACAAATCAAGCCTTTCTAAATACCCTGAGATGGCCGCCTATATAAACACCCTGGAGAGGACGGCACAGGCAGCAAAAGACCTCGCACCAAAAGAAAAAACGGCTCCGGCCGGTTCCCCGCCTGGTGAAAGCATGAAGACCCTGGATGACGCCATGAAACGCTTTGAACAAATGCAGCGTCAGATAGAGAGGCAGCGTATGGCTGCCCCGGCCGTCAACGGGAGCGACTTCTACGAGAGGGACCGTTCAAAACTGGACTGGGATGAGTGGGCCAGCCTGAATAGGGTCCTCAACACGCACGAGGAAAAAGCCCTCTTTTCCATAGGCGATTATCTGATCATCGGCGCTTCAAAGGCACTTCCCGAGCGCGTCGCCATCGATATTGAATGGTTTGGTGTCGGAAGATACTTCTTTGCAGCGGTTTTTCTATGTTTTGGGCTCTTCTTCATGAAAGGCATCTACCGAAGACGTCCGGGAATAAACCTCAATCCCGGCTGGACTGCTGTTATTGGGGATGGGATCTTCATCCTGTTCGTTGGTTTTGGGGCCTATTGTTTGGTCGAATACGGGATGAGCAAATGTTTTGCCATGACTTCTTTCATGGATGATGAGGTCGTTAGAGGACTATGTTCCATTGCTTACTTGCCTGTGACCGCGTTTTGCGCCCTGTTTGCCGCCAACCAGTTCAGTCAGAGTGTCGAAGTGGCAAGCGAAGGCCTCACACTCCACTATCCCGGAGGATCAAAGGTGTTGACCTGGGAGGATATCCGAGGGTTTGATCTGAAGGAGAGCTATACGGTTGCGGGTCGGGGGGGGATAATGCTGCCCCGGAAGCTTCAAACCAAACTGATCATCCAAACCAATGATGGTATCACAAGCCTGAGTGAGCCGGGATTTAAGGAGACCAAACGGTTGTTGATCCGCACGATCAAAGAGAAAGCACCCGAAAGGCTTCAGCCTGACCTCGAGAAGGTAAGCGGGGCGTGGTAGAATTGCGTTTAGCATAAATGTGGGTTATGTACGAGGTGAAATGCAGCTTGTGGGTCCAATAACGCCAGGTATTAAACGGGGATTTAGAAACATGTGCAAAACAAACCGTGTGTTACCCTTAAGACTTTCAGCAGCAGCCGTGCTTATTCTCCTTTCGACAATTTTCATGGAAGCGACGGTGACACGTGCGCAAAGGTCATGCACCGATAGCGAGATCTGGTCCGTCTTTCCCACTTCCAGGGACCTGGGAAACGTCAACGACCAGCTTCTCACGAAAAGCGGCCCCACATTGAATAAAGATGGTACTCGAATATTTTCCATGAGATGGCAGGGTGCGGCCACAAGTCGATCAGTCAGCATCACCTTAACCGAGTACCCAAAGCCAAAAGAAGCAAGCAAAAAGGTCCATGCGTATGGGTTCGATACAGCGAAAGGTCAGACCAAGGCCGGTATGATAAAGCTGGGTTTCGGCGATGAAGGATACAAGACCGATGACAGAAAAAGACCTTATTACCTGGTTCATAAGGGCCAGTTTACTTTATCTTATTACACCAGTTATCCCGGGCGATCCGGCGGGTCTCCAGGGAACCAGGACCCAACCGTGGAAAAAATCGTCAAAGGGGTATCAGCCCTCCCCTGCC